>CAYGZE010000218.1:0-7956 GCA_964354185.1 uncultured Anaerolineales bacterium
GCCGGTGGCGGCCAGGGCGGCCCCGGCCCGGCCGAGGAACTGGCGGCGCGACAGGGTGGTCTTCCGGTGCATCGGTCTCTCCTTTGATCGGACGGGCGCGACCGCGTGGGTGCAAGCACCCACCCTACGGGTCCTCGCCAGCGGGCGGCCGCGGGCCCTCGCCGCCCGCCGGGCCGCCGCACCCAACGCTTTTTACGCGGCCCGGCGTCGGGAAACCAGGATTTTCTTCCCCCGCGCCGGCGGCCGGGCCCGACGGCGGAAATCGGCCTCCGGACGCATCTTACGGTCGCCGGCGCGGCGGGGCGGCGGGGCGCGGCCGTCCGCCGATTTGACATTCCCCCCTTCTTGTGTCATATTATGGTGGAGGATTGGGGGACGTGTGAACTCGGGGCCGGGCTCGCGTGACGCGGGCGCGGTCCCTTTTTGCTGCGCCCCGCGCAGGGAGCAGGCGAGGCCGAGGGACGGCAGGCGACGGCCGGGGCGTCGTCGGGAAGGGGAACACGGGAAGGACCCTAGCACAAGGAGCGAGGATGATGAAAGGAATCATGCTGAAAGGTCTGATGGCCGCGGCCGTGGTGGCCGCCTTGGCCGCGTCGGCCCCGGCCGCCCAGAGGGTGGACGACTTCAACATCACGCTCCGGGGAAACAACGAATGGTATGACGGCGGGGGAACGGGCTGGGACGGCGGTGCGTGGTTCTACTACGACCAGACCGAGCCCGCGTGGTGGAACACGTGGTTCTACGATGACCCGCCGGACCCCCTGCGCCGGAAGGAGATCTACTACGACATCCAGGTGACGCCGTTGCCGGAGCCCGGCGCCATCGTCGAGGTCGGCTCGGTCCAGATCGCCCTGAACTGGAGCACGCTGCCCTACCCGCAGACGGGCCCGCTGGGCCCGCCGCCCATGCCGGACCACGAGGTGTTCATCGAGCGGGGCGTCATCTACGCGGGTACGGCCCAAGTGCCTGCACTCGTGCAGTTGCTCGAACCTGCTGACCCCTTCATCATCCCGTACAACCCCGAATGGGTCTCGATGGACGTTTACGTCGAGGCCTGGCAGCAGATCCCGATCGAGATCGAGCCGGGCGTCATCCAGTGGATCGGGGGCCCGATGCGGGTGGAGGTCACGGGCAGGATCTGGCACGAGTGCGTGCCGGAGCCGGCGACGCTCTCGCTCCTGGCCCTGGGCGGCCTGGGGGCGCTCCTCAGGCGGCGGAAGTAAGCAGCGCGGCAGAGAAAGAGGTTTGACGGACGCTCAAGCGGGCGGCTCGCAACGGGCCGCCCGCTCCTTTGCGCCAGGGCGGCGCGGGCGCCGGCCCTAGCGCTGTGCCATCGGCAACCCTGCGGGTGCCACGGTTGCGCTGTCCAGCAACCGTGCCTGGCGCCGCAACGAGCACGGCTGCAAACGGCGCAGCCGTGGCACCCGAAATCGGAGGCTTGACGGCCCACTACGCCTCGTTGGCGGGCGGCGGCCCGGCCCGGCGCCGGGCCTGGTACCACGCCCAGTTCACCAGGAGCGAGACGAGGGCGAAGACGACGACGGCCGTGGCGGCGGTCCAGACGACCGTGTCGCGGATGACGGCCTGCGGCCGCTGGATGGCGGTGACGGGCATGGCGACGCGGACGGCGCCGACGACGGCCCCCTTCTGGCGGACGGGCAGCGCGACGTAGCGGAACTCGACCGCCAGGGTGCCGCTGCGGCGGAGGTCCTCGCCCGGCCGGCCCTCGAGGGCCGCCACCACCTCGGGCCGGTCGGCGGTCTTGTGGTTCTCCATGGTGGTGGGGTCGGCCTGGCTGTCGCCGAGGACACGGCCGTCGGGGTCGATGATCGTGAGGCGCAGGGGCTCCTCCCCCGCCGCCGGGGTCCCGCCGCCGGCCGCCGCCCCGGAGAACTCGTCGGCGAAGTCCTTCGCCAGGCAGTCGACGTCGGCGCCGGGCAGCGCCCAGATGTGCTCGACGTACTGCCGCGCGATGGCCGCCAGTTGCCGCTGGTGGACCTCCACCTCGCGCAGGTACTCGGCGTTCAGGGACCGGTACGACACGGCCCCCTGGACGGCGAAGACGCCGATGACAATGAGGAGGTTCCCCACGATGAGCAGGTAGAAGGGCTTCAGGCCGTCGGCTCGCATGCGCGTACTCCTCCGCCTTGTGGCACAGCCGCCCCCGGCTTGCCCATCTTGTGGCATAGCCGCCCCCGGCTGTGCCCATCACGCCCGAGGGCGGGCGTGCCACAGTCCTGGAACTGCTTCTAGTCTCACTTGGCCGCGCCGAAGGCCAGGATGGCATCGGCCACGGCGCGGCGGATGGCGTTCAGGCTGCCCATCGCGCGGACCCTGGCCGCGTCGACCGCGTCGAAGCCGTCGGCCGGAAAGACTTCGCCCCCCTCGGTGTAGGCGGTCCAGTCGTCGAGGATGCCGCCGGCGATCTTCTCGACGAGGGCCGCCGCGGCCGCCACCTCCTTGGAGTCCTTGCCGGCGGTGCGACTGCGGGCGATGAGCGTCTCCAGGGCGCAGAGGTATCGCAGGTCGTCCATGCCCTCGCGGCTACGCTCGTAGTCGAGGGTGGGCCAGATGGTCTTGCCGTCGGTCCGCACGAGCGAGCCCTTCTCGTTGTCCCCCAGGCGCCAGTACCACTCGACCTTGCCGCGCACGCCGTAGCGGGCCATCTTCCAGAAGAACAGGCCGAACGGGAAGCGGCCGCTGCCCGTGTTGACGAACCACGGGATGGCGCCGGTCTTCTCCCGGAGTTCGGCGAGGAACGCCTTGTTGACGAGGCGGCGGCCCTCGTTGTGCCGGTCGATGCCGTCCCAGCCGTTGTTGAAGGTCGCGACGTTCAGGTACGGCGCCATCGCCAGGACTTCCCGGTAGCCGTTCATGTCGCTCGTGGTGGCGATCTCGGGCAGTTCCTCCCAGGTGAGGCGGGCCAGCCGCCCCGCGAACTCGACGCCCTTGGTGCCCTGGTTCGTGAACTCGTCGCCGATGCTGAAGAAGACGGGCACCTGCGGGTGCCGCTGCGTCTCGGCCCACAGCGTCCGCATGACGGCGATGTACTTCTGCTGGAAGCGCTTGGAGTCGATCGACCCGTAGCCCGTCAGGCCCGTCAGCGTCAGGTTCATGGGGGTCGCGAAGTAGAGGGGCTGGCGGAACCCCGCCGCCCGGTAGGCCTCGATGAACGCCCCGAGTTCGCTCGTGTCGTTATCCTCGATCGGCAGGTGGAAGTCGTAGAGCGGCGCGACGACCGTCATCCCGTGCTCGCGCATGTCGGCCAGTTGGACCTTGAGGACCTCGGCGTCCTTCGGGCTCGAGTAGTTGAAGCCCAGGGCCCAGGGCGGCTCGGCCAGGCGGATGGGCAGGACCTCCAGCACCAGGTCCAGGCGGGCGACCTCCTTGGAGTCGCTCGTCACCGGGCACGCGCCGCGGTAGGTGCCGGGCTTGGCGTCGGCGGGCACGCGGACGGTGACCCAGAAGAGTTCCTTGCTCCAGGCGGCCATGTCCCAGGGGCGGCCGAGGTCCATGAGGATGTCGGCCCCGCCGCCGTGATAGCCCTCGACCGAGCGGACGCGGACGTTGGCCGCCGGGATCGTGCCGCCGGGGCCCCGGAGGTCGCCGCCCGCGATCATGACCTTCGGCAGGCGCTCGCGCGGCCGGAGGGCGAAACTGACGGGCTCGTACTCGCCCGGCGCGGCAAACAGGTGCGCCTCGGACGACGGTTTGCCGCCGAGCGGCTTGATCGCCTTTTCCTGCGGCTCCTGGTAATCGGTCACGTAGAGGTCGACCTGGGCCCGCGCGGCGGCGGCGAAGCCGAGGACGACGGCGGCCACAAGCGCGTATCGCATGGCAGGTCTCCTTGCCCTCGGCGGGCGTCACTCGTCGGCGGCGCCGCCCACGGGCACGAGGGCGGCGTCGTCGAGCCAGATCGTCCCCTCGCCGGTCACGTACACGTACAGGGCGTAGGACTTGGCGCCCTCTTCCAGCGTCCCCTTCAGCGAGACCTCTTCCCACTGGGGTCCGATCTTCTTCCGCAGGGTGCCGGTCGCCCCGCTCTCGAAGTTGAGGAACAACTCGTTCTCGCCCTCGCCCTTGGCCCAGACGGTGAAGGTGTACTCCTTCGCGCCGGGGACGACGGGCAGCGCGGGCGTCGAGATGCCGATGCGGCCGCGCTTGCCCGTGCAGCGGATGCGGGCCGAGAACTTGCCCGCGTGGACGTACTCGGGCCGGTCCTCCCACTGGTTCTCGTAGTCGCCGCCCCACGACCATCCGCCCCACCAGAGCCAGCGGGAGCGGTTGGGGGCGCTGTTGCGGTTCACGTCCTCGAAGCCGCCGTTCTGGATGAAGTTGAGGGGCGGGTTGGTCGTCGAGAGGGCCGTCGGCTGGAAGGTGCCGGCGCGGCGGGCCTCGAGCATCTGCTTGCGGCGGGCATAGGAGGCGTCGCTCAGGAGGCCGTCGGCCTTCTGCTTCTCGACGGCCTGGAGGGCCGCCGCGATCCGCTCCTTCGGCCAGAGGCGGGCGATGATCGCCTCGCGCGACTCGGCCGCCCACACGGCCGCCGCCACGGCCCCCGTCGCCAGGACCACCGCCGCGATCCGCCTTGCTCGGGTCATCGCCGGACCTCCTTTGCGCCTGCGGCCTGGAATGCTCCTCCCATGATGACCGGCCGCCCCGGCCGATGCAAGGATTCCCCGCCGGTGCGCCGGCCCGGCCGCCCCCCTTCGCCGCCTGCCCCGGGCGGCCGCCCGCGCCGGCGCGGGCGGCGAAGAGGCCCGTGGCACGGCGCGGCAGATTGAGGTGGAATCGTTTGGGATGCACCGGGCGAGCCCAACCGCGCCCTCTGGGAACGCCACGTCGCCCCGTGACGGCCGGCGTCACCGGCCGCCGGGCAAGGCCCCCTGGGCAAGCCGGGCGGGCGGGAGATGGACCGCCGGCCCCCTTCCCCGTCGGCGGCCATTTGCGCACCTTCCGCAGGGCATTTGCCTTGCCCAATTTGACAAGCGCCGATTCGGTGCTATAATCAGGCCGGAGTTCAGGAGGTCGGCAGAGACGAACGGGAAGTCGCCCGGGAGAGGACGCGAGAGCGGACTCTCTTCCTTTTTTGCCGGGGGACGTAGAAAGGGCTTCCCATGCTGCGCGCCACCCTCCTTTCCGCTGTCGTGGGCCTCCTCGTCCTGGCGGCCGTCCCGGCCGAGGCCGGCTTCATCATCGACTCCATCAACATCGACCGGCCGAGCGGCCCGCCGATCCAGGTCCCGCCGCCGTGGGCCCACGCGCCCGAATGGGTGTTCGAGCACGTGGGCGGCCTCGTGCCGACGCTCACGCTGCGCGAGGAGGTCGCGGCGCTGGGCCTCCTGCCCGTCCTGGTCTCGGGCGAGACGGACGAGGATCCGCTTATGCACATCCGAAAGGAGGTCGAGAACTCCAGTGGCGTGACGTGGGACGCCTATCGGATCACCCTGTCGGGCGTCGACGTGACGTTCTGGGGGACCGCCGCGAGCAGCCACTTCGAGTCGGCCACGGTCACGGCCACGGAGATCTACTTCACGGCCCCGAACCCGGTGCCCTCCGGCGAGACGGTGACGTTCGACTTCGACGTGCTGGTGGGCGTGAACGGCCTCTTTGACTTCACGCTGTTCCAGGAGCCGATACCGGAGCCGGCGACGCTGGCGCTGGTGGCGGCCGGCGTCTCGGGCCTGATGCTCGTGCGCCGGCGGCGCCGCGCCTAGGCCGCGCGCCCTCGCCGGGAGGAACGTGCTGCGCGCCGGGCAGGGAGTCCCGCTGCCCGGGGCGCGGCACGTTGCTTTTGCGGCGTCAGCGGCTGCGCGGGGCCACCAGGTGCCGGTGGATCTCCATCCGGTTGCCCCAGTGGTGCGAGTCGATGGGCTGGTAGGCGGCCGCGCGGGGCTGCCGCCTGCGATCGCGGCCGCCGTCGCGGCGGTCGCCCAAGAGCCGATTCCAGAGGGCCCGCAGGGTTGTCATGGCCCCCTCCTTCCTCTTCTCTTATCGGCCGGAGGGGCCCTTCAGGTTTACCCTTCAGACGCGCCGGCCGCCGGGCCTATTCGGCGGGAGGGGGCGTCCCCGGCGGGCGAGGTTCACCGGCCCGATGCCTCGGCGGCAGCCACGAGCGTCAGCGAGTCGGTGAGGCGGAACTTGCCGCGCTCCTTCAGGCTGCGGTACGCGTCGAACCGCAGGCTCTGCCGGTCGGCCGTCACGATGAGGAACGCGTCGTACTTCCACGACGACTTCGAGTTGCGGGCCTGGGCGGCGTCGATCTGCCAGACGTTGCTCCCTTTGGGCTGGTAGCGGCTGTACCGGTGCGTGTGGCCGCACACGTAGGCCGCCGCCCCCTCCTCCTCGAGGACCTTCCAGAACGTGTCGCGGTCCTTCTTGTAGGCGTTGAGGGAACTGCTCGAGTGGCGGCTGCCCTTCCAGTCGCGGTCCTCCTGCGGAAACGCCGGCTCGTGGCCGAAGACGAGTTTCCAGGGCTTGCGGCTGGCGTGAAGGTCCTTCCTCAGCCAGTCGCGCAAGGGGGCGACGACGTTGCCCTTCAGGGCCGCGTCGCTGCCGCGCCGGGTCTTGCCGTCCCAGTACTCGTTGATCACGGCGATGTGGACCTCGCCGGCGTCGAAGGAGTAGGTGGTCTCGCGCGTGCCGTCGGGGCCCGGGAGGACGCCGTCCGCGAGGCGCTTGGCGAAGTAGTCGCGCAGGTAGGCCATGCACTCCTTCGGAGGGAGGCCGGCCTCGGCGCGCTTCTCGTCCTTGGCCGCGTCCTCCGGGTGCGAGCCCGACTTCGCGTCGGCCTCGTGGTTGCCCATGACGGGATACCAGGGGAAGGACTTGCCGAAGACCTCATCGAGCCGGCGGCGGGTGTCGGCGGGGGGATTGAAGTCGCCCACGGAGAGCATGAACGCGCCCGGCCCGCCGGGCACGCCCTTCATCACCTTCAGGACGTCGGCAAGACCCTCGTAGCCCTTGTTGTCGGCGGTGACGGAGAAGCGGACGGTCCCGGCCGTCGCCTTGGCGGGCGCCGCAACCTCGGTCCCCGGAGCGCCGGTCCCGGCCACCTCGGCCGCCCCGGCCGCCGCCGCCAGCGCCTCCGCAAGGACCAGGATCGCCAGGAAGGCCGTTCGCACAGCCACGCCCTTCGCGCCGCCGCGCGGGTGCCTCCGACACGGGCCCCGCGTCACGCGGTGACCCGCTTGAACCCCGCGGCCGGACGCAGGTTCCGCGGTCACTGCGGGGCGGGCGGGGCGGGCGCGGCTTGGCCGGCGGGGACGGCGGGCGGCGCCAGGTACAGGCCCACCGCCGAGATCGTCGGGCACGCCCGCGCGTCGAGGATCCGCAGACGGACCCGCGCGGCCCGGGCGTCCGGGAACCGCAGGATCCGCTTGTGGCCGATCGTCTGGCCCTTGCCCAGTTCCTTCCACGCGCCGTCGACGAGGGCTTCGAAGACGAACGCCTTCACGCGCTGGCCCAGGGCGATGTGCTCCTGGAACACGGCGCGGTTGAACGCGGCCGGGCGGCCGAGGTCGACCTCGAGGGCGGCGGCCGTGACACCGTCGTCGGTCGCCCAGTAGGTGGCCGGGTCGCCGTCGAGGGCCCGGGCGGGGGCGAACGCGGCCGAGTTGCCGCGCGTGTTCGTCGCGGTCACCCGCTTCCCGCGCGCCAGGTCCTCGCGGAACGCCGCCCGGATCGCCGCCCCGAACTCCTTCAGGCGCGCCACGTCGCTAGCGTGGAACAGGCCGCACCGGTCCGGCGGGATATTGAGGAGCAGGACGCCGTTCATCCCCACCGAGGCGTAGTAGATGTCCAGCAACTGGTCGAGCGACTTGACCTTGCCGTCCTCGGCGGCGTGGTAGAACCAGCCCGGACGGATGGAGACATCGACCTCGGTCGGAACGAAGTCGGGGCCGCCGTACAGGCCGTGCGTCTGGTCGGCGTTCGTGCGGCCGATGCCCATCGTCG
>CAYGZE010000219.1:0-7879 GCA_964354185.1 uncultured Anaerolineales bacterium
CCTTCTCCGCATGGGCCGCCTGGTGGAGGGCACCCGCAAGGGCAAGACGGTGGTGTGCACGACCGGCACGGCCAACATGAAGGCACTGGCCGCCGGCCTCGCGAGACTGACGCCAAAGAGGTGACGGTCGAGCGGGAGGGGCATCCCCCCGACGAAGCAAGTACCCCTCTCCGCGCGCACGCGCGCGGAGTACTACGCGAGTTAGACTTACGGTGTACAGCACCGCGCGCGCACGCGCGCGAGGGAAGGGCCCTTGGCGGCCTTGGTGCACCCCTTCCGTTGCGGCCCACCGGCGTTGGCTTGACCGAAACCGGGCCGAGAACGGGATTTTCCCCGACGGCAGGGCACGGCGACGCGCGGCGCAGCGGCGGGGGCGTCCCCCCTGGGCGCAGGACTGATCTACACTTGCACCACATGGTAGGCCCTGCGCCGGGCCTTGCGCGCTGCCGCCCGGACAGACCCGAATACCCCTTCTGCACCTGCCGTGCGAGGGGGATACTCGCTTGCGGGCCGACCTTCAAAGGGGTCATGCCTGGCCCCCCACCGCCTTCTGTACCTCCTGGCGGGTTTCGGACCCGCTGCGGGCGGCAAGGCTGAACACGTGAAAGCGGGCGGGCGAACCCCCTAGCCGCTGGCCGTTCCGTGACGGGGGGGATGGGTACTCGGTCCTGGCTGCCCCCGCCCCAGGGCATTGTGGCGCGCCTACGAGCGTTCTGGCGGGCGTTTTCATGCCGAAGGCACTCGGGGCCGATTGGCCGCAACTCCCCGATGCCGCGCGCGGGTATCCGCCCTGGGCCTACGCCTGATTACAGTACTACTGTCGCACACGGGGGTGGCCAGCAGCGACTCCACGGCTTCTTGTGGCTCGGCGGGCTTCCCGGGAGCGGCAACGGCCCTTGGCTACCCACCCAATCTCGGCAGCAATTCGGCTGCGCGCGTCACACAGGACGGGCGGAGGTCACTCCGGCTGACTCAGGGACACACAGCGGAAAGCGCCGGTTCTACGCGGGTTTACTCGCCTTCACTCGCCGCCGCACACATGGACGAATCTACGGAAAGACGATTTTAAGTCCCCAGCGTCTGCCGATTCCGCCACTCGCCCAGGCGCCCGGGGCCGCGCGGGCCGCCCGTCGACGGCCCCAAGGCGGTCCGCCTGCGCCGGGCCGCGCGGGCCCCTTCCTCCGGAGGCCATTATAGAAAAAGCCGCCCGCCTCGCAAGGTCGGCAACCGGGGGCCGGCGGAAGGGGCGCGTTGGGTAAGCGGCCTGCCCTCGCACAGTCTGACGCGGAAGCCCCTCACCCCCGCCCCCTCTCCCCGCAGGGAGAGGGGAGGAACGGCAACGGCGCGGATGACCGCCCGCTCCGGCCCTATCCGGCCTGGCACGTCAGGCGGAAGCCGACGTTGAAGACGCGCTGCCACGGGCGGTAACTCAGCCGGTAGCCCGAGCGGGCGCACGCGGCCTGGTCGAACCACGAGCCGCCGCGGACCACCTTGCGGGTATCGGGGGCGGCGTGGCGCGGATCGTCGCCGTGGAACGGGTACGGCAGATAGGCGCTCGCGGTCCATTCCGCGACATTGCCGTGCATGTCGTGCAGGCCCCAGGCGTTGGGCTGGTAGGACCCCGCCGGCGCCGAGACCGCGCTACGGTCGTCCACGGGTTCGCTCGGGAGGAACGGCCCGACCATCTCCATCCGGCACAGGCCGAGCAGGGAGACGTCGGCCAGGTTCGCGAAGGCCTTCGGGTCGGCGCCCGGCGGGCCGAAGTTGGCGGCGGTGTCCGCGCCCGCGCGGCAGGCCCATTCCCACTGCGCCTCGGTCGGCAGCGTGAACGTGCGGCCGGTCTTCGCCGACAGCCAGCGGCAGAACGCGGTCGCCTGCTCCCAGGAGACGCGGCAGACCGGCTGGCGCGGCTGGTTGAGGGCGGGGAAGTCTCCGGGGCTCCACTTCAGGCCCAGGATGGGCTCGGCGCCAGAGTCGTGGGTCGGGTCGAAGCGGCGGAACTCCTCGTTGGTCACCTCGAGGCGACCCATCCAGAACGGCCGGTCGATCCGGACGGCGGACAGCGGCCGCTCGTCCGGGTGGCCTGCCGGGTCGCCCATGACGAACTCGCCCGCCGGGACCAGCACCAGGGCCATCTTCAGGCCGTCCCCCAGGTCGACCTCCGTCTGCGTCTCCTTGCCGGCAAGCGCTTGGCGCTGCCTGGCCCTGTCGGGCGGCACGGGCCAGTCCGCGACCTGGGGGGGTCCGGGCGGAGGCCCTTCCTCGGGCGGCGGCATCACGGCCGTCACGGGAGGCGCCGCGGGCTCGATCGCCTCGGGGTCGAGGTCGATCCCGGCGTAGCGGCTCTGCGACTCCATCCGCCGCAGGCGGCACCGGGCGACCTCCTCGCGGCCCTGCACGCTGGGCATCTCCGTCCACGTGCCGTAGGCCGGGGCGTTGAGGTCGATCCACGTGACCAAGCGGTCCCACGCCTCCTCGTCCAGGCGGACGTTGTGGTGGCCCTTCATCAGCATCTGGACCAGCCGGTTGGTGTCGGCGTGGTAGTCGGCGACGGGGAGGACGCGGGGGTCGCCCTCCAGCCCCGGGCTGCGGACAAACTGGCGCAGGGCGTAGTAGGCGGGAGGAAACGGGTAGCCCGACTTGCCCACGGGCCGGGGGGCGGCCCGGCGGAGGTCCGCCAGGACCTTGCCGTCGGCGCGAGGCCGGCCGTCGTGGCAGCCCACGCAGTACCTGTCCAGGACCGGCTGGACCTCGCGGTCCCAGCCGAACCCGCGCGCGGGGCCGTACCAGGGCCTGATCTCGGAGGGCGCTCCCTCCAGCGCCAGGGTGCGGCGATTGGCGGGCAGGTCGGGCGTGGCCTCGTGGCAGCCCACGCACGAGACGTTCTCCCCCGGCATGGCCGTGAACCAGCTCCGCATCAACTGGAGGGCCTTGCCCTCGGCGTCCAGCGGCTGAAGGGCGATCGGCGTGTTGGCAGGCACGAGGAAGTAGGCCGACCCGTCCTCCGTCACGGGCACGGTGCCGAGGAGGCGCCGGACGTCCCACGGGCCGTCCAGGCCCACCAGGTCGTGCAGGCCGGACGTGCCATAATAGTTATAGTTATACGTGAAGACCCGGAGGCGCTGGACCGTTCCCCGCGGGACGCCGTCGAGCCCGCCGCCGGCGTAGATGTCCGTCAGGTAGACCGTCGCCTCGCGGGCGCCGGGCCGGACGCGGTCCGGAACGGCCTTCGGGCGGGGGGTCTTGCGCAGGGGGACGGGCTCGAACAGGACGCAGCCCTCCTCCTCGCGCAGCAGCACCCGGTTGTCGAACACGTCCACCAGGTAGATGCCCCAGCGGGACCCGGGCGCCGGCTGGCAGGAGACGAGGACGTGCTTGTCGCTCAGCGGGTACGGGTACAGGTACTTGGGCCAGGAACCGTCGACCAGGTTGTCCACCATCACGGCCCCGACTTCCTTGCCGCGCCCCGGGATGCGCTGGACGACCCCCTGCGCCTGGCGCTGGCCCTTGGCGGCGTCGAAGAGGACCAGTTCGCCGGCCCGGCCCGTCCCATGGTGGCCGGAGACGACGCCCACGATGCCCGACGGGCGGTCGGGGAGGGCCCGCGGGTAGAAGACCCGGTTCGGCCAGAAACTGCTGCTCGCGTACCAGGCCCTCTGCCCCGTCCCGTCGGGGTTCATCGTGAACAGCCGCCCGGTGAAGGCGTGGGCGATGTCGGTGTACTCCCATCGCAGGTAGAGGACGGACCCGTCGTTCATCACGGTGGGGTTGAAATCGTGGTCCTGGTCGAAGCACAGCCGCCGGACGCCGGAGCCGTCGCGGTTCATCAGGAAGAGGTTGGCGGTCTCGTCCAGCCGCCGCTCGCAAGGCACCGCCTGGAAGACGGCGGACGAGGTGAAGACGATGCGGCCGTCGGGCAGGTAGCAGGCGTCGTAGTTGTCGACGTCCGCCTCGTCTCCCGCGGTCGCCTGGCGAAGGTTCCGGCCGTCCGTGCCGATCTCGAAGATCTGCCATCGGCCGTGGCTGCCGATGGACGAGAACAGCAGCCGGTCGGCGTCGTAGTGCAGGTCCACGTCGCCGACGAAGACCGGCTTGTCGGGACGGTACAGCGTCGTCAGCGTCCCTTCCGGCCGGACGGGCGAGAGGACGGCGATCTCGTTGTCGAAGGGCACTTCCCGCAGCACGCTGTTGCCCTGGAAGTTGGCCGGCAGGCCGTTCAGGACGCCGATGTAGTCGTTGATGAACGGCACGGCCAGCGCGGGCGGGGGCTGCTGGGTCCTGCCGTCCTTGCGTTGGACGAGGATCAGGCGATCGAAGTCCAGGAGGGGGTTCGCCAGGAGCGCCTCGCGGCGAATCTCGAGGAACTCGCGGACGGTCGCGAGCCGCGGCCCGGACGGGCCCGTGCCCGCGACGGCCTCCTGCACGGCCTTCTCCATCGCGTCCAGGCGGCGAAGGTAGTCCGCGCCCTTGGGGTACTTCGGGCCGAACGTCGCCGCCAGGTCGTCGACCGCCTGCCGCACGGCCCGGAAGTTCAGGTCCTTCGCCTGGGCGAGGGTCTCCTGCTCGAGTTTGGCCCGGCCGTAGAGCGTGCGTATCCCGGCCAGGTCGGCCGGGCCCTGGGCGCCGGGCGCGAGGGCGGCGATGCGGTCGCCCGACGGCGTGCCGCCGCTGGGCCCGACGTATCGCGCGGCCAGCGCGGCGGCGTTGCCGGCGGGCCACTCGGCCCACCAGATGCTGTCCTGCCGCTCCCAGGCCATCTCGCGGCGGGCCGCCGGCGCGGCGAAGTCGCGGCGGACCAGGTCCCACAGGGCCTCGCGCGCGATCGCGCGCGGGCCGGGCCCGACCCCGTAGGCGGGGATGGAATCGGGCGTCAGGGAGAAGTACCACCCGCCGTTCCCGGCGTTGTTCCAGATCTTGATGAGCAGGTGGTTCTCGCCCTTCACGAGCGCGAGCAGGGCCTTGTCCTGGTTGGGCGCCGGGGCCCGGTCCACCTTGTTCGAGATCACCTTCTTGCCGTTGCACCAGACGGCCAGACCGTCGTCGCTGCCATAGTAGGTCATGAGTTCCATGGCCGACGGCGCCAGGATGCGCCGGTAGAAGTAGATCGCCATGTCGGGGGCGGGGCACGGGATCTCGTGGACGGCGCCCTCGGCCTCGGTCACCGGCTGCCAGCGCAGGTTGCCGTACGACTTCGCGAGGTCGATCTCTGTCTCCGGCGGGAAGACACTGTCAAAGGCGCACTTGCCCTCCTCCTTGAACGGGCCGATGCGGTAGAACGGTTCGAGTTCGACTCGCCCGGTCGGCAGCGGTGTGCCCGGCTGCACGGGCTCGGCGGCCTGGGCTTTCCTGGCCTCCTCGGCCTCGCAGGCGGCCAGGGCCTCGCGCGACGCCTGCATCGTCTCCTGCCAGGTGTCCCGTCGCGCGTAGTACGCGGGATCGGCGGCGCCGGCCCCCGCACAGGCGGCCAGGAGGGCCGCCAGGCACACCAGTCGGGTCAGGCCTCGCATATCGTGCTTCTCCCCATCCTGGGCGACCACGGGAGGTGTAAGCCGGAAGGTTGGAGGCGGCGGCGGGATTCGAACCCGCGATATATGGCGGATTTGCAATCCGCTGCCTTGAGCCGCTTGGCTACGCCGCCTTCCCGTTCCGACGAGCCGCGCCAAAGCGCTGCCCGGCGCGTCGAACCACGGGATTCTAGCCCCCGGCCCGGCGGCTTTCAAGCCCTTTGCCGCCGCTCCCTGGGCTGCGCGGCCCCCCTACCCCACAAAAAAAGCCGCCCCGGACGCACGGGGCGGCGGTACCGTCAAGGTGGTGCGCTCGAGAGGATTCGAACCTCCATCCGCGTTAAGCGGACTAGGACCTGAACCTAGCGCGTCTGCCAGTTCCGCCACGAGCGCATCTGCCGTTTACGCCCGGCAAAGGCTACGGTATGGTACCCGGCCGCGAGGCGGTGTCAAGTCCCTCTTGCGTCGGGCCGGGACGCCTCGTATAAAGCGGTGGAAGGAGGCGCGATGCGGAACGCCCGCTTGCCCCTGCTCGTCCTGGGCGCCGCCGCGGCGTGCGCGGCCGTGGCGGCCGACGACCCCGACGCCCTCTACCGCCCCCAGGTGGATGTGGAGGCGGACCCGCCGGTCTACTACTCGCCCCAGTTGTTCCGGGAGCGCGACGCGCCGAAGGCGGGCGAGTTCCTGTTCATCTTCGGCAAACACCCGGTCACGTTCGAGCAGTACGTGGCCTCGAAGCCGCCCCGGCCGACCCGGTCGCGCCACACCCTCTATCTGTGCATCGTCGGCCCGGCCGACGGGGAGATGCAGCGCGTCCTCAAGATGGGCGCGCCGTTCCTGGAGGCCTACTACGCCCTTCCGGTGAAGGTGCTGCCGCCTGTGCCGCTAAAGAACGTCACCACGCACACCTTCAAGGAGGAGGGGCAGGACGAGGTCCGGTACAACGCCAACGAGGTCATCGAGCGCGTCCTGACGCCGATCGTGCCCAAGGACGCCCTGACGCTCCTCGGGTGCATCCGGCCGCACCTCTACTACGAGACGGGCGGGGCCTACTCGGCCATTCAAGTGCAGGGCTATCCCGGAGTGGGCGTCGTGGCGATCGGCTGGCTCCTGGATTCTCCCGCGCGGGTCACGGCGGGCCGCCGAAGGGACGCGATCGTCCTGAAGAGGTGCTTCCACAACCTGGGCATGGCGACCGCCTGGACGCTGGGCGCCGCCGATTGCGATAAGTACTACTGCGGCCTGAACCTGGGCTACGGCCCGGAGGAACTCGACGCCCTGCCCCTCCCGATGTGCCCCGAGTGCCTGAAGAAGATCCGCTGGAACCTCGGGATCGACCCGGCCGCCCACTGCGAGGCCGTCGGCCGGGCGTGCGCCCGCGCGGGCCTCAATGACGAGGCCGCCTGGTTCGCCCAGCGGCTGGCCCAACTGCGGCAGGCCCAGCGCGAGGCCAAGGCCGCGAAGAAACCGGCGCCCGCGGAGCCGGCGCCCGAGCCGCGCCGACCGGCCCCCCCCGCGGCAGCCGACCCCGCACCGTAGTCTCCCCGGAGGCCCGGACCTTCGCATGGGGAACCCCACACAAGCGGCGCCCGCGCTGGCGGCCATCGTGGCCGCGTGCGCCATCCTGGGCGCGGCGTGCGCCGCCGTCCCGACCGACGAGGAGGTCTTCGGCCCGCGTGCCCCGCCGGCGAAGAAGGAAGACCCAAACGCGCCCTGGCGCCCCCAGGCCGACGTGCGGCTCGACCCGGCCGCCTGGTACGCCAAGGACCTCTTTCGGAAGAAGGATCCGCCGGGCCCGGGCGACTGGATGGACGCCCATCCCGAGGCGCCCCAGCCGTTCGACGACTACGTCCGCTCGGACCCGGTGCGGCCGACGCAGGCGCGGCACACGATCTACCTGGCGCCCGTCGGCCCCCTGACGGCGCGCGACCGGGAGCGGATGAAGACCCTCCGCGAGTTCCTCCAGGTCTACTACACGCTTCCCGTCCAGGAGGCCGCGTGGGTGCCCCTGACGGGCGTCGAGAACCGCCAGCGGGAGGTCCTCCCCGGCCGCACGGTCACGCAGTACTGGACCCGGGGGGTCATGAAGGCCCTGCGGATCCGCCTGCCGCACAACGGCCTGTGCATCCTGGGCGTGACGATGGAGGACCTGTACCCCGAGGAGTCGTGGAACTACGTGTTCGGGCAGGCGACGATCTCGGCCCGGGTGGGCATCTACAGTCTGGTGCGGTTCTACCCGGCGTTCTGGGGCCGCGAGGAGACGCCCGAGGCCGACCGCCTGGGCCTGCGGCGGAGCGTCCAGGTGCTGGTGCACGAGACGGGCCACATGTTCGGCGTCCACCACTGCCAGGCGTACGAGTGCGTGATGAACGGGT
>CAYGZE010000220.1:0-7853 GCA_964354185.1 uncultured Anaerolineales bacterium
CGATCCGGCGACGGGCAAGTACATCTTCCTGGAGATTAATCCGCGGTTCATCGGCGGCCTGCCGACGGTCATCCGGGCCGGCTTCGACGCGCCGCTGTTTCTGTGGCAGAGCGGCTTCGAGCCCGAGCGGATGCGCCCCGGGCCGTACCGGCTGGGCCTGCGGACGCGCATCCTCGGGGGCGACGCGAACTGGCTGCTCGCCGTGCTGCGAGGCGACCCAATGCCGCCAGGCGAGGCGCGGCCGAGCAAGGCGTCGGCCCTCGCGCGGTTCCTCTGGAACTCGGGCCCGTGGACGCGCGACGACACCTTCTGGTGGCGCGACCCGAGGCCGTTCTGGGTGGACCTGCGCGCGATGGCCGGGCGCCTGAGGGAGCGGCGCGTCGACCTGCTGGGCGGTCCCGAGTCGCGGGAGGGCGCGGCGTGAGGCCCGGCGTCCACATCACGATCGACGTCGAGTGCAGCATGGGCGGGGCGTGGGGCGACCCGCTCCTGCGGCCCGTGCCGCCCGCGCGCGCGATGATGGGCGAGTACGGCGGCCGCCGCCTCGGCGTTCCCCTCATCGCCGACATCCTGGGCCGAGGCAACTTGGTCGGGACCTTCTTCGTTGAGGCCTTCACCGACGAGCAGGGCTATCCCGGCGGGGCCGAGGCCGTCTGCCAGTACCTCATGGGCCGCGGCCAGGACGTTCAGTTGCACGTGCATCCGAACCACAAGCACTTCGGCCTGAAGCAGCAGGGCCTGCCGCATCGGGACACCGACGACTTCACGGACCTGACGCCCGAGGCGCAGCGCGCCCTCCTGGAGGAGGGCCGCGACCGGATCCGCCGCTGGACCGGCCGCGCGCCCGTGGCCTTCCGCGCGGGGAACATGGCGGCGTCCGAGGCGACGCTGGCGCACCTGGCCGCCGTCGGTATCCGGATCGACTCGAGTTACGCGTTCCCGTTTGCGGGCGGCCAGTGCCGGTTTGGTGCCGCCGAGCCGTACAACGGGTCGCGCTGGTACGGGGAGGTGCTGGAACTCGCCCTGTCGGGGTTCCGGCAGCCGCGCGTGCCGGGCCTCAAGGCCGCTAAGCCGCTGGACCTCGTGGGCGTCAGTTTCGCCGAGTGCCGCCAGGCCATCGAGCGGATCTGCGGGGCCGGGGCCGACGCTGTGCTCATCCTGCACAGTTTCAGCCTGTTCAAGGTCCGCAACCTTCAGTACGACGGCGGGCGGCCGAACCGGATCGTGACCCGGCGCCTGGAGCGCCTCTGCTGCTGGCTCGCGGACCACCGCGACGCGTATCCGACGCGCTCGTTTTCCGACGTGGCCGAGGCCGTCGCGAAGGGCGAGTACGAGGCCCGGGCCGTGCCACCGCCGACGCTCTCAGCAACACGAGCCGTCGTGCGGAAACTCGTCCAAGCGTATAATCGGCTGTACTGGACGTAGCCGGAGCGCAGGGGAAGACGCATGTTGCCGATCCTTGCGAGGACCTTCTTCCGGATCCAGGAGCGCCTCCTGGGCCGCCGGACGTTCGCCATCCTCAAGGAACTGGAGGCGAGCCAATGGTGGCCGCGCGAGCGCTTGGAGACCCTGCGGCTGGAGCGGCTGCGCGCGCTGGTGGCCGTGGCCCATGCGCACACGCCCTACTGGCGGGGCGTGATGGACGAGCGGGGCATCGCGCCGGACGCCATCCGGTCGCTTGAGGACCTGCGACGGTTTCCGCTCTTGGAGAAGGCGACGCTCCGCGCGCGGCGCGACGAGATGGTCTGGCGCGAGGAGGGGCTGCGCGTCATGCTGGTGCGGACGAGCGGCTCCACGAACGAGGCGCTCCAGTTCTACACGAGTTCGAACCGCGAGGCCGCCATCAACGCCGCCCGCATCCGCGGACACCGCTGGGTCGGCGTCAATCGGGGCGACCGGGAGATGTACTTCTGGGGCTCGCCCGTCGAACTCTCGAAACAGGACCGCATCAAGCACCTGCGCGACTGGTTCGTCAACGACGGGCTGACGAACGGGTTCGAGATCACGCCCGAGCGCGTCGCGCGGTACGTCGAGGAGTGGAAGCGGTGGCGGCCGGCGTGCATCTTCGGGTACCCGAGCAGTTTCGTCCTCATGGCCCGAATGGCCGAGCGGGTGGGCGTGGACCTGAAGGAGGTCAAGGCGGCCGGCACCCGCGCCATCTGCACCACCTCCGAGATGCTCGGTGACGTGAACCGCCGGATCATCGAGGAGGCATTCGGCCTGCCGGTGTACGACTCGTACGGCCTTCGCGAGGCGGGCCTGGTGGGCCACGAGTGCGACCGGCAGACGATGCACACCAGCGACGAGCAGTTGGTCCTCGAGACGATCGACCCGGCGACGCTCGAACCGACGGACGGCGAGGGCGAACTCGTCGTGACGAGCCTGGTGAGCGGCGTGATGCCGGTCATCCGGTACCGGACGGGTGACATCGTGCGCCTGTCCGAGGAGCGATGCGCGTGCGGCCTCACGCTCGGGCGGATCGACGTGAGCGGCGGCCGGGCCGTCGAGTTCGTCGTCACGAACCAGGGGAAGTGGGTCGTCGGGTACTCCTTCATCTATATCTGCCGCTCGATCAAGGGGATCGTCAAGTTCCAGGTCCGCCAGGACCGCCTGGGCGAGATTCGTGTCGTCCTTGCGGTGGACGACCAGTTCCCGTCGGACGGCGTCGAGCAGGTCGAGGCGGCGACGCGGGCCCGCCTCGGGAGCGATGACCGTGTCGTGGTCGAACTGGTGGACGACATCGCGCCCGCGCCGTCGGGCAAGTATCGGCCGGTCGTGAGCAAGGTCGCCGAGGAACTCCAGGCGCAGGGGCGGTTCGGGACGCCAGCCTGACGCGCGGCACGAACCGCCTAGCGGGCGCGCCCCGCGCCCACGAGAGCCGCCAGCGCGCGGCCGACGTGCCGCAGGCGCAGCGTCTTCAGGCGCGACCACCTTAGGCGCTGGAGGATGGGCCGGACCGTCCCAATCCAGACGTACTCGCGGCGGTAGCGGCCGAGCGTGACGCCGCGCGCGACGGCCCGGTTGGCCCGGGCAAACCGCCGCTGGCCGAAGCCCGTGCCGTCGGCCTCGACGTGGTGGCCCGTGTCGTAAGTGGCTGTCTGGCGGACATTTACGGCGCCCCCCGCGACGAGGTCGGCCGTCAGGAGGCACCCGGTCCGCTCCGTCCGGTTCCATGTGACGCGGCCGCCGTCGGTGAATGGGACCTCGCTCGCCACGAAGTTGCCGAGCGAGTAGATGATTGCGGCGCGGCCGCGGACCTCCAGCCCCTGGACAACGTGCGGGTGATGGCCGAGGACCAGCGCGGCGCCGGCGTCGGCCAGGGCGTGGGCCTGGGCGATCTGTTCGGGCGAGGGAACGAGGAACCGCTCCTCGCCCCAGTGGACGGAGACGACGACGTGGTCGCCGTGGCGGCGCAGGTCGCGGACCTGGTCGAGGAGGCGCGGCAGGTCGAGCGGCGCAATGCCCCATCGCCCGGGGCCGGCGAACTGCGTGGCGCCGCTCCGCTGGTCGACGGCGCCGAGCAGGGCGACGCGGGCCCCGCGGACCTCGAGAACCGCCGGCGCAGAGGCCTCCTCCAGGTCGCGCCCCGCGCCGAAGCAGACGATGCCGAGATCTTTGAGAAGCGCGCGCACGCGATGATACCCGTCGGCCATGCAGTCGAACGTGTGATTGTTGGCGAGGGAGACCACGTTGAACCCGGCCGCGCGGATGCCGCGGATTGCCTCGGGCGTGGCGATGACGCGCGGCTCTGTCGGGACGATCTCGCCCCCGCCGGGCAGCGTGCACTCGAGGTTCCCCAGGACGACGTCGTGACCCGCCAGGAGGGGCGCGACGGGCGCCAGCACGGCGGCCGCATCGCGCAGGGCGGCGCCCGACACGGGGTCGGTCACCAGCAGCAGGTCTCCGACGGCCGCTAGGCGGACGGGGCTCGCTGTTTCGGATGGAAGTCGCTCGGCCACCAAGTCGCGTTCCAGGGCGTTCGGCGCCGCCGGCGGCAGGTCGCGCCGCCCGCCTTTCCCGCTGAGTCTATCGGCCGGGAAGGACGGGACGCAAGAGTCTGATCGGCATGGGCACGCCGCGAGGCGGGAGTGGCCCTTTTTCTCGCCTCCGCGGCGGCGGGTTGCCGAAAGAGAAGGCGAGGTTGCACATCGTTTGGCGGAAAGCGGGGTCCATCGCGTGGGTCGGGTCGAGGCCGACAATGGGGAGCGCGCGGCGTCCGGGCCCGTCGGGGTCGATGTCCGTCACGACCGGCCCGACTGGGCAGCGCACCTCGCGCGGCGGCCGGACGCGACGATCTTCCACGATCCCCGGTGGGGCGAGGTGATGGAGCGGGCGTACGGCAACCGCCCGTACTACCTGACGGCCCGGCGCGGCGCGGCGGTCGCGGGAGTCCTGCAACTCGTCCTCCAGGAGAGCGTCCTCTTCGGGACGCACTTGTGCAGTCTGCCCTACTTCGACGCGGCGGGGATCCTCGCGGACGATGCTGAGGCGGCGGCCGCGCTCCTCGCGAAGGCGGGCAACCTGATGGGCGAGACGCGGTGCCGGTGGGTGGAACTCCGCCAGGCGGCAGCGCTCGGGGCCGGCTTGGAGACCCGGACGGACAAGGTTGGGCTGGAACTGGCGCTGCCGGGCGACGCGGACGCGCTCTGGGACGGTTTCGACGCCAAGGTCCGCAACCAGGTTCGCAAGGCGGAACGGGCCGGCGTGACCTTGGAGCGGGGCGGCGCGGCCCTGCTGGGCGAGTTCCACGCCGTCTACGCGCGGAACATGCGCGATTTGGGCAGCCCGCCGCACAGCCGTCGGTTCTTCGAGCGCCTCGCGGCGTCGTTCGGCGCCGCGGCGCAGGTGTTCGTTGTCCGGCTCCGCGGGCAGCCGATCGGCGGGTCGCTCGTGCTCGCGGACGGGGTGACGGTCCACCTGCCGTGGGCGGCGAGCGACTGGCGCCACCGGAGCCTGTGCGGCAATATGTTGCTATACTGGGGAATGATGAAGGCGGCGTGCGAGGGCGGGGCGGCGCGGTTCGACTTCGGCCGCAGCACGCGGGGCTCCGGCACGCACCAGTTCAAGAAGCAGTGGGGGGCCGAGGAAGTGCCGCTCTACTGGCACTACCTCCTGCCGCCCGGCGGGAAGGCCCCGGCGGCGACCCCGGAGGAGGGGAAGTACCGATTGGCGATGGCGGTCTGGCGGCGGATGCCGGTGGCGCTCGTGCGGGCCCTCGGGCCGCGCCTGATTGCGAAACTCAGTTGAGCCCGCGTAACGCGGGAACGGAACGGGTCGCGCCGAGGCGGCGACAGATACGGCGACGGCCTCGCGACGGAGGATCGACGATGCTGACGGACAACATCCTGGACCTCATCGGAAACACCCCGCTCGTGCGCCTCAAGGGGGAGAACGTCTTCGCGAAAGCGGAGTACCTGAACCCGGGTGGGAGCATCAAGGACCGCGTGGCCCTGGCGATGATCGAGGGCGGCGAGCGTGACGGACGTCTGAAGCCCGGGTCGATCATCATGGAGCCCACCAGCGGCAACACGGGCATCGGCGTGGCGCTGGTGGGCCGCCTGAAAGGCTACGAGGTCCGCATCGTCATGCCCGAGAACATGAGCGTGGAGCGCAAGAAACTGATCCGCGCCCTCGGGGCCGACCTCGTGCTGACGCCGGCGGCGGAGAGCCTGCCGGGGGCCGTCCGGCGGGTGCAGGAGATGGCCGCCGCCGACCCGCGCATCTTCGTCCCGCAGCAGTTCGAGAACCCGGACAACCCGCGCGTCCATTACGAGGAGACTGCCCGCGAGATCTGGCACCAGACGAGCGGCGAGGTGAGTTGCTTCGTCGCCGGGGTCGGCAGCGGCGGCACGCTCCAGGGCGTCGGCAAGTTCCTGAAGGAGCAGCGGCCGAGCATCCGCGTCGTGGCCGTCGAGCCCAAGGACGTGTCGGCCCTCCTGGGACACGAGCCGGGCCTCCACCAGATCCAGGGCATCGGCGACGGTTTCATCCCGGCCGTCCTGGACGTCTCACTGGTCGACGAGGTGATCGAGGTCACCGACGACGACGCGATCGAGACGACCCGGCAACTGGGGAGGGACTACGGCCTGCTGGTCGGCATCTCGTCCGGCGCCAACGTCTGGGCGGCCCGGAAACTGGCGAAGACCACGCCGGGCAACGTCGTCACGGTGCTGCCCGACCGGGCCGAGCGGTACTTCAGCACGGCCCTTCTGTAGGGGGTTCGCGTCGCTGCGTTCCGTGTCGTTCGGGACAAGGATCAACGCGCCGAGGTCGCTCCTCAGGCGGCCGCGCTGCGCGGCACGCGGGGCCCGACGGCCGTGCGCGACTCGCCCAAAACGGATTTGACCGGCGAGGCAAATCGGCCGATACTAAGGGGGTCCAGAGGGAGACAGGTCCGCGTCGGCCTCCGCGGGCCAGGCGAGGGCTTCTTGCGCCGTCTGTCCCCGGCCACGGGGGAGGCTGCATCTTCAGCGAGGTGTCATGGGAACTCCGGGTGAGACGCGGCCGAGACGCTGGACGGTCGGGCTCGGCTGGCTGCTGGTGGCGGCCGGCCTGGCGACGGCCTACGCCCAGACGTTTGTCGAGATGTGGCGCCGCTGGTTCCCGGCATGGCGCAGGACGAACCTAGGCCTCTACGACCGGTTCGTGGCGGGCGAGAGTTACTACACCCACGGTCCGCTGGTGCCGATCGTCTCGCTGGTGATCTTCGTCCTGCTGGTGCGGCACGTCCGGATTCCCGCGCGTCCGCGGCGGACGATGGGGGTCGCGGTGCTGGGCGGGAGCCTGGCGGTGCACCTGCTGGCGTGTCTGGCGCGGGTGAACTTCGTGAGCGGGTTCACGCTCATCGGCGTGGTGGCGGGGCTGATCCTGCTCGTCTGGGGCGGGACGGCGCTTCGGCGCCTGTGGTTCCTGGTGGCGTTCCTCGTGTTCATGGTGCCGCTGCCGGAGGTGAGCGTCGCCCAGTTGAACTTCCACCTGAAGATGCTGGCGGCCGACTGGGGCGTCCGCGTGGCGAACCTCGCGGGCGTGCTTGTGGAACGTTCGGGCAACCAGGTCTTCCTGGAGGGAGGCAAGAGCCTCGTCATCGCGAACGTGTGCAACGGGCTGCGGACGCTGATCAGCCTGCTGGCCTTCGGGGCCCTGTACGTGTATGTGTGCAAACTGCGCGGGGCGTGGCGGCTAGGCCTGTTCGCCATGACGGTGCCCGTGGCGGTCGTAAGCAACAGCGTGCGGATCGTCAGCCTGATTCTGGTGGCGGACGTCTGGAACGAGCGGGTGGCGGCGGGGGCCTACCACGACCTGTCGGGCATCTTGATCTTCGTGCTGGCGTTCCTGCTGATGTTCGGCCTGGAGCGTGCGGTGCTGGGCCTTCGCCAGGCGGTGGGGCGGCCGGCCGAAGTGGTGCCGCTCTTCCACGGTGTCGTGCGGGGACCGGACGACGAGGCACAGTGGGCGCGCCTGGTCCAGGCGGCCGGCGCGCGGTCGGTGTGGCTGGCGGCGGGGCTGATGGTCGTGTCGGCGGCCGGGGCGCTGTGGCTCAATCAGAAGATCCCGTCCGTGTGGAACCAGCAGATGGCGCGGGAAGCAGTGCCGGCGGATCTCGAGGTGGACGGCATGCGTCTGCACAGTTATGATCTGGAGATGGACGAGGTGACCCTGACGGTCCTGGAGACGCGAGACTACCTGTACCGGCGGTATATGGCGGCGGGGGCGCCGCCGATCGATTTCTGCATCGTCTTCAGCCAGGACAACCGCAAAGGGACACACCCGCCCGACCTGTGCCTGGAAGGGGGCGGCCAGGACATCATCGCCAAGGAAGACGTGGTGATCGCGGGCGTCCCGGGGCGGGGCGA
>CAYGZE010000221.1:0-7853 GCA_964354185.1 uncultured Anaerolineales bacterium
GAACCAGTGACCTCCTGCGTGTCGAGCAGGCGCTCTAGCCATCTGAGCTAATCGCCCACGGAACAGACGCCTCAGCATAGCCCGGGATGCCCCCATGTCAAGGCGAAACCCCGCGCGTCCTGGGAAGTGCCCCAGACATCGTACCCCCCTGAGCGTCCTCGCCGCGGCGCCCGCCCGCGCTTGACCTCGCGGCCTCCGACGGCCATAATCAGGCCGGCCCCCATCGCGAAAGGAGAGGCCCGTGTCCGGCCTGATCACTTTGCTAACCGACTTCGGGGTCGACAGCACGTACCCGGCGCAGATGAAGGGCGTCATTCTCGGGCGGTGCCCGACGGCCACGATCGTCGACCTCTCGCACGGCGTGCCGCGCCACGACGTGCGGACGGCGGCGTTCATGCTGGCCTCGGCGGCCCGGGCCTTCCCGCAGGGGACGGTCCACGTGGCCGTCGTCGACCCCCAGGTCGGGAGCACGCGGCGCATTCTGGCGGCCGAGGCCGGCGGCCACCAGTTTCTCGCGCCGGACAACGGCCTCCTGACCCTGGTGGCGTCGCGCGGCCTGCTGGGCGGGGCAACGGAACCCGGCGCCCGCTTCGTCAGCGTCGAGAACCGCTCGCTCTTCCGGACGGAGGTGTCGAGCACGTTCCACGGCCGCGACATCTTCGCCCCCGTCGGGGCGGCCCTGGCGAGCGGCACGCCGCTGGAGGACCTCGGCCCCGGGGTCGACGAGATCGAGCGGTTCCTTCTGCCGGCAGCGAAACGCGAGCACGAGACCATCACGGGCGAGGTCCTCTACACGGACCCCTTCGGGAACCTCGTGACAAACATCCCGTCCGGCATGTTCGCCGACGCGCGGCCCGAGGCGCTCAGCGTCCGCGTGGCGGGGGCGGTGGTGCGCGGCATCTCGGGGGCCTACAGCGACGTGCCCGCGGGGTGGCTTCTCGCCTACGTCGGCAGCGCGGGCCTCCTGGAGGTGGCCGTCAACCGCCAGAGCGCCGCGGCCCGCCTCGGCGCGCGGGTTGGAACGCCCGTGCGGGTCATGCTCGGAGCGACATGAGCCCCTCCGACCCGTCCACGCAGCGCCTCCGGCGGGCCGACAAGGCCCACGTCTGGCACCCGTTCACCCCGATGGCCGAGTGGACGGCGGGCGACCCCGTCCTCATCGCGTCGGGCGAGGCCGAGTTCCTCGTCGACACCGAGGGGAACCGCTACGTCGACGGCACCTCCAGCCTTTGGTGCAACCTGCACGGCCACCGGCGACGGGAGATCGACGAGGCCGTCCGGGCTCAACTCGGCCGCATCGCCCACTCGACGCTTCTGGGCCTCGGGGGCGTGCCCGCGATCGAGTTGGCCGAGCGGCTGGTGGGCCTCGCGCCCGAGGGACTGACCCGCGTCTTCTACTCCGACTCGGGCGCCACGGCCGTCGAGGTCGCCCTGAAGATGGCATTCCAGTTCTGGCGCCAGTGCCCGGCGCCGCGGCCGCGGAGGACCCGGTTCATCGGCCTCTCGCTGGGCTACCACGGCGACACGCTCGGCGCCGTGAGCGTCGGGGGCATCGACCTCTTCCACGGCATGTTCGCGCCCCTGCTGTTCGAGGCGCTGCGCGCCCCGGCGCCCTACTGCTACCGCTGCCCGCTCGGCCTGCGGCCCGAGGGGTGCGGGATGGCGTGCGCGGCCCGGATGGAGGAGGTCCTCGCGGTGAACGCGGACACCGTGGCCGCGGTCATCCTCGAGCCCCTGGTCCAGGGGGCCGGCGGGATGATCGTCCACCCGGCGGGGTACCTGCGGCGTGTCGCGGAGGCGTGCCGCCGCCACGACGTCCTCCTGATCTGCGACGAGGTGGCCACCGGCTTCGGCCGCACCGGCCGCATGTTCGCCTGCGAGCACGAGGGGGTGCGGCCCGACCTGCTGTGCCTGGCCAAGGGGATCAGCGCGGGGTACCTTCCCCTGGCCGCCACGCTGGCCACCGAGCGGGTGTACGAGGCCTTCCTCGGCGATCCCCGCGAGGCCCGCACGTTTTTCCACGGCCACACCTACACGGGCAACGCGCTGGGGTGCGCGGCCGGCGTGGCGAGCCTCGAGATCTTCCGGAAGGAGCGCGTCCTAGAGCGCATCGGCGAGATGGCGCAGCGGCTGGGCGACCTCCTCGCGCCGGTGGCCGCCATGCCGCACGTGGGCGAGGCGCGGCAGAGGGGCCTGATGGTGGGCATCGAACTCGTGGCCGACCGCGGGTCGCGCACGGCCTATCCGGCCGAGGAGCGCCGGGGCTGGAAGGCGTGCCTGGCGGCCCGGAAGCACGGCGTCTGGGTCCGGCCGCTCGGCGACGTGGTCGTGCTGATGCCGCCCTACTGCACGTCGCCGGAGAGCCTGGCGCGGCTCGTCGACGGCGTCGCCAAGGGCATCGCGGAGGCGACCGAGGCGTGAAGCACGGCTACTTCATCACGGGCACCGACACGGGGGTGGGCAAGACGGTCGTCGCGGCCGCCCTGGCGACGGCCCTGCGCGAGGCGGGACACGACGTCGGCGTCATGAAGCCGGTGGCCACGGGGTGCGTCCGGCGGCGCGAGGGTCTTGTGTCGGAGGACGCCGAGTTCCTGGCCAAGGCGGCCGACGTGAAGGAGACGCTGGAGGAGATCGCGCCGGTCCGCCTGGCCGAGCCCCTGGCCCCAACCGTGGCGGCCGCGCGGGCCGGCGTCGCGATCGACCTGGACGACGTGTGGGCCGCGTGGCGACGCATCCGCGCCGCCCACGACGTCGTCCTGGTCGAAGGGATCGGCGGCATCCTCTGCCCCGTCACGCCCACCGAGACCGTCGCGGACCTGGCGCGCCAGTTCGCGCTGCCCCTCCTGATCGTGGCGCGGTCGGGCCTCGGGACGATCAATCACACGGCCCTGACGGTCGAGGCGGCCAGGGCACGCGGGCTCCAGGTGAAAGGCGTCATCCTCAACCGCTACAACCACGAGTCGCCCGACCTGGCGGAGATGACTAACCCGGACGAAATCCAGCGCGTGACGGGCGTGCCGGTGCTGTGCCTGGTTCCCGATGATCCGGCGACCAATCCGAAGGAGGGCGTCGTCGGGCCGGACGCCCTTGCCGCCGTCCGCCAGATCCCGCTTCGGCGGCTGCTGTGACGCGGAAGCGGCGGCGCGCAGCCGCTCAGTCCCACTCGACAACCTCGGCGCCCTTGTCGACCGACGCGGCGGCGTAGTCCGAACGAACCTCGGCGGGAGCCTCGGCCGTCGCCTGCGGGTGCGGATGGTGCGCGGGCCGAGGCGGCGCCGTCGCGGGGCCGGACGGCGCGTGGGCGGCCTGGGCCGGCGCCGATGCGTCTGCGGCCGCGCCGGACCTGCGGTGCCGGCGGCGGCGACGGCGCTTGCGCGGCGTCTCGCCCTCCCCTTCCGCGCGGACCGGAGCCTGCGCGGGCGGGATCTCGGCTCGCGCGTGCACCGGTTCCCGGGCGCCATGCGGCGGCCGACCGCCACCGCGGCCCCGGCGTGACCGGCGAGAGCGATCTGCCTCGGCCCTGCGGTCCGCTTCGTCCTCGCCGTCCCCGGCGGCCATGCCGGGCGCGTGCATCACGGGGAGTTTCGCGCCGATCAGGCGCTCGACGTCGGCCAGGTATCGGCGGTCGGCGGGGGTGACGAAACTGGTCGCGCGGCCGGTGGCGGCCAGGCGCGCGGTGCGACCGATGCGGTGGACGTAGTCCTCGGGCGCCCGCGGGAAGTCGTAGTTGATCACGTGCTCGATCTCGGCCACGTCGATGCCGCGCGCCGCGATGTCAGTCGCGATGAGGACGCGGTACCGCCCGTCGCGGAACCCCTGCATGGCCTCGTTGCGCTGGGTCATCTCGCGGTCGCCGTGGATGCGCGCGGCGCGGCCGCAGCGCCCGCCGATCCGCCGCGCCAGCCGGTCCACGGCGCGCTTCGTCCGGAGGAACACGAGGACGCGGCCGCCTTCGCCCTTGAGGAGGTGCAGCAGGAGGGGCGTCTTGCCGGCTTCGCTCACGGCGAAGATCTGCTGCTCGGCCCGTTCGACGGGCTGCGAGCGGGCGCCCACCTGGATGCGGACCGGGTCGCGCATGTTCTGGCGCACGATCCGCTCGACGTCGGGCGGCATCGTCGCGGTGAACATCAGCGTCTGCCGGTCCGGCGGCAGGGCGGCCAGGATCCGCCGGACCTGCGGGATGAACCCCATGTCGTGCATCCGGTCGGCCTCGTCCACGACGAGGATCTCGACCTCCTTCAGCGTGACGGTGCCCGATTCGAGGTGGTCGATCAGCCGCCCCGGCGTCGCCACCAGGACGTTCGGCCAGGAACTGAGCGCCTTCCAGTCGTTCTCCATCGGGATGCCGCCCACCGTGCACGCGACGCGCACGCCGCTCGTGCGGCCGAGCATCTGGAACATGGCGACGATCTGCTGGGCCAGTTCGCGCGTCGGCGCCAGCACCAGCGCCGTGAGTTCCATCCGGTGGGCCGCACGGTGGATGATCGGCAGCGCGAACGCGGCGGTCTTCCCCGTGCCGGTCTGCGCGAGGCCGATCAGGTCCTTGCCTTCCAGCGCGAGGCCGATGCACGCGGCCTGGATGGGCGTCGGCGTCTCATGGCTGGCGGCGGCCAGGTCGGCCAGGATGGACTGCGAGAATGGATGATCCGTGAACTTGGGCACTTCCTGAATTGTCGACAAACGTAGACCTTTCCTGTCAGAGCGCCCCGGAGGCCAACCGGCCCCGGGCGACCGTGGGCGGGCCCGCCGGCGCCACCCCACGGGGTGCCGCACCAAGGCGAGCCGAATCGGGAAAGGCGCCCGCCGATGCGAGCGTCTTCTTTCCCCGTGCGCCCGCATGGTCGTTCACTCGGGCGCCCTTGCAGCAGGTCCGTTTGCCGAACCGCGCGGCCGCCACCTCGTCAGCGAGGGGTAAGCCGAGCGCTGCGGGAACCGACGCAGGGGGTTGACGGTCCGACGCAGCCCTTCGGGAAAGGGCCGCGGCAGGTCAAGCCTTCGTCTCCTGCAACGGCAAACGCCACTACTTTATCGACTAAGTATACGCACGGACGTGAGAATGGCAAGGGGAAACTCGCGTCGACCCGCCGGCCGCGCCGGTTGACGCTCGGACCGCGGGGCAGTAGAGTGGCCGGAGGGCGGGCGGCCGGGCCGCGCGGCGCCGGGCCTGGCGGCCGAAGGACGTCGTGCGGGTGGAGGCGCGATGAGCGACGCCGACGTCGTCGTCATCGGAAGCGGCGGCGCGGGGCTGCGCGCGGCCCTGGCGGCCCACCAGCGCGGGGCACGCGTCCTCGTCCTGACGAAGGGGCCCCTCGAATCCTCCGGCGTCACCGCCACCGCCTGCTCGGACCGCATGGCGTTCCACGCGACACTCGAGCACACCGACCCCGGCGGGCCCGACGCCTGGCGATACCACGCCGAGGACATCTGGCGGATCGGCGGCGAGGTGTCCGACGGACCCCTGGCGCGCGTCCTCGCCCAGGGGGCGGCCGAGGCGTTCCACTTCCTCGAGCGGCTGGGCGTCCCCTTCGCGCGGGGGCCCGACGGCCGCGTCCTCCAGTTCGTCACCGACGGGTCGCGGTTCGCCCGGGCGTGCTACACCGGCCCGCACACCGCCAACCACATCCACGAGGCCCTCTGCGGCGAAGTCCGGCGGCGCGGCATCGCGGTCCTCGAGAACGTGATGGCGGCGGATCTGGCGCTCGACACGGGCGGCCGCGTCGCGGGCGTGCGCCTGGCGGACGGGCGGACGATCGGCGCAGGCGCGGCCGTCCTCGCCACCGGCGGCGCGGGCCAGGCCTACGCGGTCAACGTGTTCCCCGAGGGGATGACCGGCGACGGGTACGCGATGGCCTACCGCGCAGGGGCCGACCTCGTGAACCTCGAGTTTATCCAGATCGGCCTGTCGAACCCACCGACGCGCCTGGCGTGCTCGGGCAGCCTCATGCGGGCCTGGCCGCGCCTGGTCGACGAGCGGGGCCGCGAGTTCCTCTTCGACCACTTCCCCGCCGGGACGCCGCCGGAGGAGGTTTACGCGGTCCTGTTCCGCAAGGGCGCCGCCTGGCCGGTCTCGCGCGAGGAGCCGACCCACGTGATCGACGTGGCCGTCTTCAGCGAGATTGCGCGCGGCCGCCGCGTTGCCCTCGACTTCTCGCGGAACCCCGCGGGCCTGGACCTCGCCCGCATGGACCCGGCCCTGTGGGCGGACCATGAGAACCTGCGGCGCCTGCGCCTGACGGAACCGCCGCTGGCCGACTCGCCCCTGGCGCGCCTGAGCGCGATGAACCGGCCGGTCGTCGAGTGGCTGCGGGAGCGCGGCATCGACCTGGCGGCCGGCGACCGCCTCCAGATCGCGCCCGCGTGCCAGCACTTCCAGGGGGGCGTCCGGATCGACACGCGGGCCGCGACGACGGTGCCCGGCCTCTTTGCCGCGGGCGAGGCGGCCGGCGGTCAGCACGGCGCGAATCGGCCCGGCGGCAACGCCCTCCTCGACGGCCAGGTCTTCGGCCGGATCGCGGGCGAGTCGGCCGCCGAACTGGCCCTCGCCTCGCAGCCGGGGCCGCCCGTCGCGCCGCCGCCGCCGCGCGAGGCCGACGGCAGGCCCATCGACCTGGGCGAGGTCCGCGACCGCATCCGGCACCTCTTGGGCGCCCGCGCGAGCGTCAAGCGGACCGCGGCCGGCCTGGCCGAGGCGCTGGCCGGACTCGCCGACCTCGCGCAAAGGCGCTGGGACGCCGCCGGGGCCGACCCGGTCCTGGCGGCCGAGACGCGGAACCTGGCGCTCGTGGCCGAGATGGTGCTGCGGGCCGCGGCGGCACGGGACGAGAGCCGCGGGCCTCACCTGCGCTTCGCATCCGACGACGCGACCGTACCCCTGCCGCGCCGCGACCCTGAGTGGCGGAGGTGCCTGCTCGTCCGGCGCGGGGCCGACGGGGGCATGGCCCTCCGGGCGGTGCGGCCTGCCGAGCCCGACTGGGAGCGCGTGCCGCCGGCCGGCGCCTAGCGCGGGTCCGCTGAGTTCGGAAAGCCGAGGAGGTGCGATGCCGGAGGACGCCGGGCAACTCGCGTGGATGGTCCGGACGCAACTGGAGGGCCGCGACATCCGCGACCCGCGGGTCCTCGCGGTCTTCCGCCGCATCGACCGCGCCCCCTTCGTCCCGCCCGACCAGCGGCCGCACGCCTACGAGGACCGGCCCCTGCCCATCGGGGCCGACCAGACGATCAGCCAGCCCTACATGGTCGCCCTGATGACGGAGAGCCTCGACCTCGCCAAGACGCACCGCGTCCTGGAGATCGGGACGGGGTCGGGGTACCAGACGGCCGTCCTGGCGGAACTGGCGGGCGAGGTTTACACCATGGAGATTCACGCGCCGCTCCTGGAGCGGGCGCGCCAGGCGGTCGAGCGGCTCGGCTACGGCAACGTCCACTGGCGCGTCGGCAACGGGCGCGAGGGGTGGCCGGAGGCGGCGCCCTTTGACCGGATCCTGTGTGCCGCGGCGGCGCGCGAGCCGCCCCAGGCGTGGATCGAGCAACTCGCCGATCCCGGCGTTCTCCTCGTGCCGGTCGGGGGATTCGAGGGCCAGATCCTGGCCCGGGTCGAGAAGCGCGGCGGCCGCCTGGCCCGGGAGGAGTTCTGCCCCTGCCGCTTCGTGCCCCTGGTGGGCGAAAGCGAGGAGGACGCGTACTGAAGCGCAAAGAAAGCGCGGCGGGTCTACCGACCCCCAGCGGAGGGGCGACTTGGGGAAGTGCCACCGCCATACCACCCCACGTTGGCTAAGGCACGCTCCAGGCAAAGCAAGATTGAGGGAAGTGCCCAGACATCGTACCCCCTTGCGGACGGGTTGTGAAGATGGTGG
>CAYGZE010000222.1:0-3245 GCA_964354185.1 uncultured Anaerolineales bacterium
GCGAGGCGCAGATGCTCCGGCCGCAGGGCCCCGCGACCCCGTCGACCGGCCCGGCACCGGCGGCCGAGCTGGCGCTAGCGCCCGGCCAGTGGGCCGACCTGCTGGCTGCCGTCAATCCGGCGCAGGACGCCGTCCAGGGCACGTGGGCCAAGAAGGCCGGGGCCCTCGAGGTCGCGCCGGCCCATTGCGCCCGGGCGATCCTGCCGGGCGCGCCCGGCGATGCGTACGAGTTCGAGGCCACCTTCGTCCGGGTAGACGGCAAGAGCGACGTGGCCTTCTACCTGCCCGCCGGCTCGGAGAAAGGGTGCTGGCTCCTCATCGACATGCTCAACGGCAAGGCGAGCGGCCTCGACATCCTGGGCGGGAAGCGCGCCGACGCGAACGCGACGACCGTCCAGGGACCCACCCTCACGACCGGCAAGGTGCACGCCGTCAGCGCCAAGGTCCGCGCCGCCGGCGGCCGGGTGGCGATCTCGGCGGCCCTGGACGGGCGGCCGTTCGCCTCGTGGCAAGGGCTGACCTCGGCGCTCTCGACCCACCCCAGTTGGTCGCTGCCCAGGGCGGACCGCCTGGCGGTGGGGGCGGACAACTCAACCGTCCGGTTCACGCAGGTCCGCGTGAGGGCCCTCGGGGCTGAGGCGAAGGCGCCGCGGTGAGCGGCGCCCGCGCGCCGCGGCGGCACACCGGCCGTGCGGGACGCCTTTCCCGGCCGCCGGCGCCGCGCTCAGGCGCAGACGGCCCGGCCGATCGCGCTGCCGATGCAGAACCGCGCGAAGGCGTCGAAGTCCGGCTCGACCGCCGGGTCGTACGCCTTCAGGGCGCTCAGGAGCGCCAGGTTCCCCGCCTCCACAAGGTCGAGCGGATCGGCGCCGGGGCGGTGCCGCGCCTCGACCACCTCGACCACCAGTCCCAGGTGCGCCAGCGCCAGGGCGTCCATCGCCGCGGTGTCGCCGCGGCGCATCCGAGCCAGAAGCCGCTCCTCCTCGGGGGGCGCCAGGTGCGGTAAGCGCTTGACCTGGTCGCGATACAGGTCCAGACCGCCGGCGGCCGACGCCACCGCGGGGCTGACGGGCCGCGCCGCCGGACCGGACCCATCGAGGACGGCCAGGGTCTCCGCATTCGAGGAAACGTGAGTCCGGGCCATGACGACCTCCTTGCCCGACCGGGCCGCACAGCGACTTGACCGCTCGTCCAGTCGCACGCCGAAATGAAAAGGCCGGTCCCCGGTTCTCCCCCGGAGATCGGCCTGAAACGTCCCGCCCGTCTGCCGTCAACCCCCACCGTCGAACGTGGATTGTGCCGCGCCGGTCCCGGCGAGTCAAGAGAAAAATCCGGCGGAGAAGCCGGCGCACGGCAACCCTCCAGATGGGGGGGAAGACGCCAGAACGCGCGGGTTCTTTCGGCGTAGCCGGGGTTTAACGGTCAGGCCCCTGCGCGGGGCGGCCGCCTGCAGTACGCCCGGGCGGGCCCCGGCGCACGCGAGACGACGCATGACCTGCGGCACGCTGACGATGCTCGGCCAGGACACGGCCCCGACGCTGGCCGTCGTCCCGGTCCTGGTGGGGCCGCTCGTGCCGATCCTCGTGTCGGTCCTGGTGGGCGCGGGCGGGCTGGTGCTGGCGCTCTTCAAGTGGTCGACGCTGAAGAAGGCGGCGAAGTTCGCGTGGCGGCAGAAGGTGGCGGTCCTCGTGGCCGCCGGCGTCGTCGCCGGCGCGGTCATGGGCATCCGGGCGGCGCTGGTGGTGCCGAACGGGCAGGTCCTCCAGGAGGAGGCGTCGGCGACGGCGTGGCCGATGGCGCGCGGCGGGCCGATGCGCCGCGGCACGGCGGGCGACGGACCGTCCCCCGCCGAGGGCGGGCGCCAGTGGGCCCTGGCCGCCGACGCGAAGACCTTCTACTGCTCCCCCGCCGTCGTCGGCAACCGCGTCTACGCCACGTCGGCCGACAAGGGCGTCTTCAACGACAGCGGCGCGATCTGGTGCCTCGACGCCGACACGGGCGGCGTCGTGTGGCGGTGCGAGCCCGAGGGGTTCCGCGCGACGTTCTCGTCGCCGGCCGTCTCGGGCCGCTACCTCGTCTCGGGCGAGGGCCTGCACTTCACGCGCGACGCCCGGATCGTGTGCCTCGACCTGGCGCGCGGCGGCGCGGCGGTCTGGGAGTTCCGGACCGCCAGCCACGTCGAATCATCGCCATGCATTTACCAGGGCCGCGTCTACGTCGGCGCGGGGGACGACGGCTACTGGTGCCTCGACCTGGAGCCGGGCCCCGACGGCAAGCCGCGCGTCGTCTGGCACGCGCCGGGCGAGCGGTACCCCGACGCCGAGGCGTCGCCGGTCGCCGCCGACGGCCGCGTCTACGTCGGCCTGGGCATGGGCGGCCGGGCCGTTGTCTGCCTGGACGCCCGCACCGGGGCGGAAGTGTGGCGCACCGAGACGCCCTACCCCGTCTTCGCGGCGTCGACGCTCGCGCGCGGCCGGGTGCTGGTGGGCATGGGCAACGGCAACTACATCCAGACGGCCGAGGAGGTGCGGGCGGAGGAGGTGGCGAAACTCCGCGCCGCGGGCAAGTCCGAGGCCGAGATCGCCGCCGCCCAGCGCGCCCTCGGCCCCGCCGGCGAGGTCTGGTGCCTCGACGCCGCCGGCGGCCAGGTCGCCTGGCGCTTCCGCACCGAGCGGACGGTCCTCGGCGCCGTCGCCACCGACGGCGAGCGGATCTACGCCGGCGCCCGCGACGGCAACCTCTACTGCCTCGACTTCGACGGCAAGGAACTCGGCCGCTGGAACGCCCGCTCGCCGATCCTGACCTCGCCCGCCCTGACCGCAACGCATGTGTATGTCGTGACGTCGGGCGGGACGCTCTTCGCCGTCGACCGCGAGACGATGCGGCCCGTGTGGGAGGCGCCGCTGGGCACGGAGGGACCGTTCCTGAGTTCGCCGACGGTCGCGCGCGGCCGGGTGTACGTGGGCACCCAGGCGGACGGCCTCCTGTGCGTCGGGCGGCCGGCGGGGACGTCGGAGCACGCCGCCTGGGCGGGCTTCCTCGGCGGACCGGGCCGCGGCGGGGCGATGGACTCTTGCGCCCTCCCCGCGCAGGGCGCCCTGGCGTGGCGGTACCCCGCGGGCGCCGAGGGCGCGCCGGCCGCGCCCATCCGCGTGCGCGGGCCGGCCGCCTGCGTCGAGGGCGCGATCCTCGTGCCCGTGGCCGATGGCCCGCGCCGGGGCCTCGCCTGCCTCGAACACGACGCC
>CAYGZE010000222.1:3345-7818 GCA_964354185.1 uncultured Anaerolineales bacterium
GGAGCGCGGCCTGGGAAGGCGCGATCGCCGTGGCGGCCGTCGCGTCGCCGCCCGCGCTGGTGGTCCTCGACCGCCCGACGGGGGCCGTGCTGTGGCGCGTCGCCCTCGACTCGCCGCCCGCCACCGGCCCGGTCGTCCGCGATGCGGTCGTCTACCTCGGCACGGCGGCGGGCATCGAGGCCCGCAGTGTGATCGACGGCTCGGTCGCGTGGCGCGCCGCGACGGGCGGCGCCGCCGGCGCGCTCGCGCTCGGCCGCGACGCCCTCGTCTACGTCAACACGGCGGGCGAACTCGTGCGGATCGACCCCAAGACGGGCCGCCCGTGCGTCCGGCTTCCGGGCGCGCTCGCCGCCGTCCCGCCCGTCCTCGTCCAGAACGGCGTCCTCTACGCGACCGCCGCGGGCCTGGTGCTCTGGGACGGCTCGGCCGCCGCGGCCGCCGCGTGGCTCGATACGTCGGACCTCGGGGCCCTCACGTCGCCGGTCGTGACGGCCAAGGGCCGCGCGTACTTCGCGACGGAGCGCGGCGGCTTCCTGGCGGCCGGCGCGCGGCGCGACTGACCTCCGCCGCACGCTCGGCGCATCCCCTCAGGACCTCTTCTCACGCGAAGAAGCCGGTTTGCGCTTGACGTTAGGTTCGCGTTAGGGTATCGTGGTGTCCGGTGGTGCGTCCGAGTCCCCGACAGGCGGAGCGCCCGGCCGATGGATACGCACGACAAACTGACCCTGCTGGCCGACGCCTCGCGCTACGACCTGTCGTGCGCGTGCGGGGGCGATCGCAACGACGACCACCGGCAGCGCGGGGCCGACGGCCTGTGGCTGTACCCGGCGTCGGTGCCGCGCGGCGGCCAGTCGGTGATGCTCAAGACCCTCCTGTCGAACGCGTGCGTGAACGACTGCCGCTACTGCCCCTTCCGCCGCGACCGCGACGTGCCGCGCTGCACCCTCGCCCCGGAAGAGGTGGCCCGGGCGTTCCTGGAGTACGTGCGCCGGCGGCAGGTGTTCGGCCTGTTCCTCACGAGCGGCGTCGTGCGCGACGCGGACCACACGATGGACCGGATGATCGCCGTGGCGCGGCTGCTGCGCCGGCGCCACGCGTACCGCGGGTACCTGCACCTGAAGGTGATCCCCGGTGCCTCCGACGCGGCGATCGAGGAGGCGGTGGGCCTGGCGAGCGCCGTCTCGCTGAACGTCGAGGTACCCAAGGGGTCGGCGCTGGCGGCGCTCACCGCGAAGAAGGATTACGCGCGGGACATCGTGCGGCCGATCCGGCTCATCAGCCGCCTCACGGCGCGGGGCGGCCGCTACGCGGGCGTCAAGCAGACGACGCAGTTCCTCGTGGGCGCGGCCGACGAGACCGACGCCGAGATCGTCCAGGCGACGTTCGGCCTGTACCGGCGGCTCCACCTGAGCCGCGTCTACTTCAGCGCCTACCAGCGCGGCCTGGGCGACCCGTCGATCCCCGGCGAGCGTCGCGGCGGGCCGGCGCGCCGCGACCTCCTGGCGCGCGAGCATCGCCTCTACCAGGCGGACTTCCTCCTGCGCAAGTACCGGTGGGACCTGGCCGACATCCTCTTCGAGCCCGACGGGAGCCTGTCGCTGGAGGCCGACCCGAAGCAGCGCTGGGCCGAGCGCCATCCGGAGTTCTTCCCCGTGCGGGCGCTCTCGGCCGGGCGCGAGGCGCTCCTGCGGGTGCCGGGGCTGGGGCCGACGACGGTGGCGCGGCTGCTCGAGGCGCGGCGCCAGGGCGTCGTGCGGAGCCTCGCCGACGTGGGCGTGCGCGGGCGGCGCCTGGCGAAGGCCGCGACGTACGTCGTCATGGAGTAGCCGCGGCCGCGAGGCCGGGCGGATAACACCCCTCTCCCTGCGTACGTGTTTGGCGTGCCCCTAACGAGGGTGCCACCGGCTGCTTGCAGCCAGCGCGCGTCCGAGCGGCACTGGTGGACAAGCCACCAGTGGCACCCGTCTATGGGAACTTGCCAGGCACGCCAAACACGTACCTCCCTGCGGGGAGAGGGGCCGGGGGTGAGGGGCATCCGCTGCCATGGCCGTTCGGCCGGGCCGGCTCCTGCCGCGCCCCTGCCCTGCCGCGCGTTTCGGTTGACCCCCGGCGGCGATTCTGCTAACACTACGACGCCACTTGTTCCTTGCGCGGTGGGTCTCCCGACCCACCGCGCCGAATGGGCGACCCAGCGGGTGCGCGGCGGGTCAGGAGACCCGCCGCGCAAAGCGCGCTGGGGACGCCCGGAGTCGGCCATGGCACCGACGATCGACCAGGCGGCGGAACTCCTCGGGCGCCTGGTGGCGTGCCCGAGCGTCAACCCGGGCCGACGCCGCGCCGCCGCGCCTCCCTTCGGCGAGGCCGCCATGGCCGACCTCCTCGGCGGCATCGTCTCGGCGTGGGGCGCCCGGACGTGGAAGGTCGAACTCGGGCCCGGCCGCTGCAACTTCCTCTCGGAGTTTCCGGGCGACGACCCGGCCCGGTCGCTCCTCCTCGAGGCCCACGCCGACACCGTGGCGGTTGAGGGGATGGCCGGCGATCCGTTCGCGCCCGTGCGCCGCGGCGGGCGGCTGTACGGGCGCGGCAGTTGCGACGCCAAGGGGCCCATGACCGCCATGCTCCTCGCCATCAGGACGGTCCTCCAGGAGCGCGGCCGGCCGCCGGCGACGCTCCACTTCGTCGCGACCGGCGACGAGGAGAGCGGCGCGGGCGGCGCCCAGCGGCTGGTGGCCGATGGCTTCCGCTCGGACGCCGCCATCATCGGCGAACCGACCGACCTTCGGATCGTCCACGCGCACAAGGGCGCCTACCGCTGCCGCATCATCGCCCCCGGCCGGGCCGCGCACTCGAGCGACCCCTCCCTGGGCTCGAGCGCCATCGCCCGCATGGCCCGCGTCGTCCAGGCCCTCGAGGGTCCCTTGGCCGAGCGCCTCGCGCAGCGGTCGCATCCCCTCTTCGGCCCCCCGACCGTCAGCGTCGGCACGATCCGCGGCGGGACCCAGGTGAACGTCGTCCCCGACCGGTGCGAGATCGAGGTCGACCGCCGCACGCTGCCCGACGAGGACCGGGCCACCATTGCGCGCGAGTTCCGCGACGCGCTCGACGCCCTAGCGGCGACCGACCCCGAGTTCCCGTGCGTCCTCGAGGAGTCCGAGTGGTACCCGGCGTTCGAGGAGGACCCGGCCGGGCCGATCGCGCAGCAGGTCGCCGCCGCGTGCCGGGCCGTCCTCGGGCAGGCCGAGTTCGCGGCCGTCCCGTGGGCGGCCAACGCCGGCATCTTCCGCCAGGGGGGCATCCCGTGCGTCCTGTTCGGGCCGGGGTCCATCCGCCAGGCGCACACGGCCGACGAGTTCGTCGAACTGGCGGAGGTCGTGCGGGCGGCCGAGGTCTACGCCGAGGTCATCCGCAGGTCGTGAACGCCGGCGCGGGCGCCGCCGGACGCAGGGAGAAGAGGCGCATGGACGAATGGCCGGAGGTCATCCGCGAGGAACGGGAACTCGACGAGGTCCTCAGCCGCCCCTGGCCGCGCCTGGTCGACTTCGTGCGCGGCCTGGAGGGCGACCTGCTCATCCTCGGGGCCGGCGGCAAGATGGGCCCGACGCTCGCCCGGACGGCCCGCCGCGCCATCCGGGCCGCGGGCGTCGCGAAGGACGTCATCGCCGTCAGCCGCCGCCCGATGCCCGACCTCGAGGCCGAGGGCGTCCGCACCATCGCCTGCGACCTCCTGGACCCAGAGGCGGTCGCGCGGCTGCCGCGCGCCCCGAACATCATCTTCATGGCCGGCCGCAAGTTCGGCTCGACCGGCGACGAGCCGACCACCTGGGCCGCGAACGTCGTCGTCCCGTACCACGTCGCGCGGACGTTCACGGCGTCGCGCATCGCGTCGTTCTCGACGGGCGGCGTCTACCCGCTGGTCGAGGTCGCCTCGGGCGGCGCGACGGAGCAGACGCCGCCCGACCCCATCGGCGAGTACGCGATGAGTTGCCTGGGGCGCGAGCGGATGTTCGACTACTTCAGCCGCACGGCCGGCGAGAAGGTCGTCCACCTCCGCCTCAACTACGCGGTGGAACTGCGGTACGGCGTCCTGGTGGACGTCGCAGTGCGGGTCTCGCGCGGCGAGCCGGTCGACGTCGGCATCGGCTGCGCGAACGTCATCTGGCAGGGCGACGCGTGCAACCAGGCGCTCCTGGCGCTCGGCCTGGCGGCGAGCCCCGCCGTGCCGCTCAACGTCACCGGGCCGGGCGTGATCTCGATCCGCGAGACGGCCGAGCGGTTCGGCCGCCTCCTCGGGCGCCCGCCCGCCATCGCCGGCCAGGAAGGCCCCCGCGCCTTCCTGAGCAGCGCGGCGAAGTCGCACCGGCTGCTCGGCCCGCCCGTGGTGCCCCTGGAGCGCGTCATCGCATGGACGGCCGACTGGGTCCGCCGCGGCGGCCGCAACCTCGGCAAGCCGACGCATTTCGAGGTCCAGGACGG
>CAYGZE010000223.1:0-7805 GCA_964354185.1 uncultured Anaerolineales bacterium
CCTGTCAACAGCGGGGCGACGCGGGCGCCGCGCGTTGGCGGCACCCGGTCGCCCGGTCACGTCCTCTGCCCCGCGCAGCAGCCGGCCGGGGTCGGCCGACTACTTCTCGGTGGTTTCCTCGGCCTTCTTGGTGGCCTCCTCGAGAGCCTTATCGGCCTTCTCGACACCTTCCTTCATGGCGTCGGTGGCCTTCTCGGTGCCCTCCTTGAGGGCCTTGTTGGCGTCATCAATCGCCTTCCCCGTGTCCTTCGGCGGGGTCGGCGTCGGCGTGCTCTCGCTCTTGCAGCCGACCGCAAAGGCCATGACGAACCCCAACAGCGCAACCAGTGCCAAATACCTCATCCTGCTCTCCTTTCGCATACCCTCGTGCCCTGGAACCGTTGCATCCCGCGGTTGTCATGCCCGGATCGGCCCAATACCGTCCGGCCTGTTCGGACGTACGACCTGTGATACAGGGGGTGTCGGTTCCGGCCCCTATCCCGTGCATCCTGCGTTCTTCACGCAAGCCGAAGCGAACGGCGCCGCGCGGCCGCCACGGTCCCGGCGTGCCGGCCGGGCCCGCGCGCGTGGGCCCATCATAGCACACGCCGTGGCGCAATCAAGAGTCAAAGTGAGCGCCCTCGTCGCGGACGCTCCAGAGATTCGGGTCCTTCATGTACTCGTACAGGTCCGTCAGCAGGGCCAGGTGCTTCCGCTCCTCGCCCTCGAGCCGCAGGAGGAGGTCCTTGGAGGCCTTGTCGCCGGCGTTCTTGGCGGCGTCGGCGTAGAAGGCGATGGCCTGGCGTTCCATGTCGCGGCCGACGTCGATGGCCTCGAGGTCGCCGGTCGCGGGCTTGATGTCCTTTTCGACCTTGGCCTTGCCGCGCGCCAGCAGGTCCCGCCCCGCCGCGCCGAACGAGAGGTCGACGGGGCACTTCCCGGCCGCCGACCACGACTCGAGGAGCCTCTCGTGCTTGGTCTCTTCGTCGGCAAGCAGTTGGAGCATCTTCTTGCCGAGGGGCACCTTCGTCGTGGCCGCCGCCTGGACGTAGAACTCGCGGGCGGCCCGCTCCTTCTGGACGCCCAGCGCCAGGACGCCGCACAGTTCCTTGCTCAGTGCCATCGGGCTCTCCCTTGCGCCCACGGATTCGCCGAAACGGCTATTATAGGGTGGCCCACCCGCAAGGCCAGCGAAAAACGCGGCGGGCCCGGCAGGGCCTAGCGGCCCGTGGGGCGCCAGCGGCGAAGGGCCTCGAGGGTCCGCGTCATGTCGGCCGGAAGGGGCGACTCGAAACGGAGCGGCTCGCGCGTCGTCGGATGCAGGATCCCCAGCGACGCCGCGTGGAGCGCCTGGCGCTGGATGAGCACCTCGTCGCCCTCGGCCCGGCCGCGCGCAACTTCCTGAAGCATGAGGCGGTCGCGGCTGCCGTACTGGCGGTCGGCCGCGACGCGGTGGCCGATCGCGGCCAGGTGGACGCGAATCTGGTGGGTGCGGCCGGTCTTGGGGCGGACGCGGAGGAGCGCGAAGCCGTCGAACGCCTCGACGACCTCGTAGTGGCTGCTCGCGTCGCGGCCTGTGCCGTCGCGGCGGACGGCAATCTTCTCGCGGACGCGGCGGTCCTTGCCGAGGGGATGCTCGATGACGTCGGCGTCGAGTTCGGGGACGCCCTCGACGATCGCGAGGTACTCTTTCCGGACGGTGCGGTCTTCCCACTGCTTGCCGAGGCGCGCGTGGGCGGTGTCGCTCTTGGCGAAGACGATGACGCCGGAGGTGTCGCGGTCGAGGCGGTGGACGACGCCCGGCCGCCAGGGGCCGCCCGTCTTCGACAGGGTCTCGGCATGCCAGGCGACGGCGTTGACGAGCGTGCCGTGGGCATTCCCGCGCCCGGGGTGGACGAGGATGCCGGGGTCCTTGTCGACGACCAGGAGGTCGGCATCCTCGTAGAGGACGCGGATGGGGATCGGCTCGGGGACGATGCCCAGCGGCCGGCGGCGGTAGAGCGTGACGAAGATGCGGTCGCCGCGATGGACGTCAGTCGAGGGCTTCGTGACGGGCTCGTCATTCACGAGGACGCGTCCGTCGCGGATGAGTTTCTGGTACATGGCGCGGCTGTGGGAGGGCCAGCGCTGGGCGAGGAAGCGGTCGAGCCGCGTGTCGCCGGGCTCGTGCTGGAGTTCGATCTCCAGGGTCGCCAGGTCGCGCTTCGGGAGCGCCCCGGGGGCGAGGCTGCCCTCGACCGTCCCGTTCTCGGCCATGGGGACCCGCCACGGAAGCCAAGCGCGGCGGTCCCGTGGAACCGCCGCGCGAAACCATCAGGACCAGGCGCCGGCACCGCGCGCCCTGCGGGCGGCGGCGACGGCACAGGGGCCGAGGATCCGACCCGCCTCGTCAGACCTTGATGAGTTCCCGGGCCAGGTCGACGGCGCTGGCGGCGTCGGCCGCATAGCCGTCGGCCCCGATCTCGTCGGCAAAGGCCTGGGTCACGGGCGCGCCGCCGATCATGACCTTAGCCTTGAGTTTGGCGGCGTTCTTGGCGCTGACGACGGCCTTCATGTTGGGCATGGTGGTCGTGAGGAGGGCGGAGAGGGCGATCAGTTCGGCGCCCTGATCGCGGGCAGCGTCGATGAACTTGGCCGGATCGACGTCGACCCCCAGGTCGATGACCGTAAAGCCGCCGCCCTTGAGCATCATGGCCACCAGGTTCTTGCCGATGTCGTGGAGGTCCTGCTTGACGGTGCCGACGACGACCTTGCCCGCGGACTTGATGCCGGCCTTGACGAGGATGGGCTCGAGGATCTCCATGCCGCCGGCCATCGCGCGGGCGGCGATGAGGACCTCGGGGACGTAGACCTCGTTGGCCTTGAACTTGCGGCCGATGGAGTCCATGCCCTTGATGAGCCCCTCATGGAGGATCTTCGCGGGTGGGACCTTCTCGGCCAGGGCCTTCTGGACGAGTTGGACGACGGTCTTACGATCCCCCTTCTCCAACGCCTGTGCAATCGCTCCCAGGTCTGCCATCGTGCGCTCCTTCAGATCTCGGCCGGTTCCTAGTGTCTGACCTCAGCCCTTCGGCTTGGTGTCCGCTGGGGCATTCCCTTCGGGTTTCGGCTCGGACGTCTCGGGCGTCTCTGTCTTGGGCGACTCGGTCTTGGGCGTTTCCGTCTTGGGCGACTCGGGCCCCGCGGCGCCCGGGCCCTCCGGTGTCTCGAGCGGCGTCGGCGCCTCGAGCGGTTCATTCGAGAACGCCACCGGCTTGTAGCCCGCCAGGGCCTGGAGGTGGATCCGCGCCTTGGCGGCGGCGGGCGAGTCGGGCCACGTCCGGCCGATGCCATCGAGCATGGCGGTGCCTTGGGCGAGGTCGCCCTCCTGGACCGCCACCAGGGCCACGCCGACGCCGGCCAGCCCCCCGTGCTCAGGGAACTCCTTGGCGACGCCTGCGTAGAGGTCCTTGGCCTCGGCGAGGCAGCGGGCGGCCTTGGCCTTGGCGTCCTCGCCCTGGGCGACCGCGACACCGCGGACCGCCTCGTCCAGGAGCCGGTCGGCCAGCGCCAGGCGCGCCAGCGGCACCTGCGGCGCGCCGGGATGGTCCGTGAGGAAATCACGCATCGACTGCACGTCGCCGGCGTAGAGGGCGGTCGAGAACTGAGCGGCCGCGCCAGCCTCGCGCTTCCCGTGGACCCTCGGGTAGACGAAGAGGACGACGACGAGGGCCAAGACCAGAACGCCCGCGTAGGCCAGCGGCCGCGCGTTCGCCTTGGCCCGCTCGAAGAGGCGGCCGAGCGAGTCGGCCAGTTCATTCGTCCGGAGTTCGTGACGGCGCTGGCTTTTCATGGCGATCGCCCGGTTTCGCTTTCAGCGGAGCGGAAGCCGCTCGGCAGGACGTAGATCTGGATTCTTGTGCCCCACTCGTCCCAGATGCTGATGTGGCAGGCCTCGTTGCCCTTGCTGTAAACGAGCCGCTGCATGCCCTCGACGAACCGCTCCTCGACCGGGGTCCAACCGTAGGTGGCCATGGTGCGGCGATAGAACTCGGCGACCTGGCGCACGGACGCGCCGCCCTTGTAGCGGTGGAGCACCTGCCGCCGGCCGGCGACCGTGCGGTCGAACGAGTCGTCCCCCTGGAACTCGAAGCCGGCGGGCACGGGGATGTCGGGCAGGCGCGGGTTCACCGACGGAGCCGCCGCCGCGGGGGCCCCGCGCTCCTCGCCGCACCCCAGCGCCAGGACCACCAGGCCCACGAGCGCCAGGCCCGCCAGAACGGGCAGCCCGACCGCCGGCCTGATGAACCGTGAGATCCGCTGGAACGTTCTCATGACACTCCCTTCCGTTCCATAGCACGGGCCACAAGCCCCTCTGCCGCCCGGAAGGCGGCGTCCACTTCCTCGGGCGCCAGGCCGGCCAGCGCCAGCACGCGCTCGGCCTCGGCCCGGGTCCGGAGGTCCTCGGGCGCGTGGCTGTCGGAGCCGAAGACGACCTGGGCCCCGGCCGCTCGCGCCACGCGCACCACGTGCCCGTTGCCGAGGCAGTGCCCGGCCCGGGCCGAGACTTCCAGCAACACGCCGCGCTGGGCGGCCAGGCGGGCGTCCGCCTCGCTCAGGAGGCCCGGATGGGCCAGGATGTCGCACCCGGCCTCGATGGCCGCCCGGTTCGTCCCCGGTGCGACCGGCTCGACGGGCGACTCGCCGTGAACCACGACGACGCGCGCCCCCAGTTCGCGGGCCCGCGCGACGACCCGCGCCACGTGCTCGGGCCGGCAGTGCGTCACCTCGGCCCCGGCCAGAACCGTCATCGCCATCGCGGGCGCGAGGTCGCGGGCCACCTGGACGAGGCGCGGCACGATGACGTCGACGAGCATCGTGTCGACGTGGTCGGCAAACCCCAGAGCCCGGAAGCCCAGGACCTCGGCCCGGCGGGCCAGTTCCGTCGGGATCAACTCCCCGTCACTCAGCAGCGTGTGGGTGTGGAGGTCAATCATGGGACCCGCTTGGAGCGCCCGCGCGCTCCGCGCCGCATGCCGATCGACCTTCGGACCGCGGGCCGCGGTCCGGCGCCCTCGCGCAACGCCTCTCCCCGTCCTCTCTACATCGGCCAATCGGCGTCGGCCTCCACACCCTCAATCTCCCCACGCACGCCTCGGCCCGTGGTGCGCCCGGGGTGACTCGAACACCCGGCCTGCGACTTAGGAAACCGCAGCCCCACGTTGGAAACTCTAGCGTGGCTAACGTCTTACGTCAAGACGTTTCGCCGCGCGCAGCGCCGGCGCAGCGCGCAGAACAGCCCGAGGCCTCAGCCGACCTGGACAAAGTAGTCGCCGCCTGGCAGTACCTGCCTCGGTATGTCAAGGCTGCCGTCCTCGCGCTCGTGAAGACGGCCCCTGCCGCGCCGGACACGGAATCCTCAGGCAGGAGACCCGCCTGACCCCTATGCCTGCAACCCGGCCGTTGCCGGAGGAAGCGCCGGCCGGGAAGGCCGGACGGGCCCAGGCGTGCTCCCACCGACGTCCTGGGCCTCCAAGCCGCCCAGGAGACCGAAGGAGCCTGTGCGGAGGACGACGCCGGCCCCGCGTCGAACCTCCCCGCGATGGAGTGCCAGCCGTTCGAGCACTACGACTACCTGATGCTCATGTTCCGCCACGAGCAGGACTTCCAGCGGGCGTGCGAGGTGCTGGGCATCAAGAAGGTCGAGGTCACCTACCCCGGCGGCCTCAAGAAGATCGGCCTGGGGCGGGTCATCGACGGGGCCGAGGCCATCGAGCGACTTGCGGGAGAGAGGGCCTTGAAGACCGCCGGTGCCAACAGGCCGTGAAGAACGCTTACCAGCCAGGAAAAGTGGTTACACCGCCAGCATCGACGGGAAAAACGATTACGAACGCGGCGCCAGACTCGGACGAAGCGCGAGGAGGGCAGTATGAAGATCATCACCCCCACCAAGGGGCCGGGCCGACGTGATCGGCGCGAAGGCCCTGCGCCTCTTTCCCGATGCCACGCTCTGCGTCGGCGCCGACGAGGTGGACGCCAATGGCCGGCTCTCAAGGAACCTGCTTGTGCATCCGCCGGAGGTCGTGGGCATCGCCGGCTCGGGCGGCAACGCCCGGCAACGGAGCGCCGAGCGTCACGCCCGAGAGATCACGTACCTCAGGCACAAGTGGGGGCCGTACCTCGACGTGGTCCCGGCCAAGGGCACAAAGCGGCTTGCGGTGCGGGTGAGCCGGTGAGCATAAGGCGATTGGCCGCGAATCCGTCTTTGTCAGTCTTCACGCCGTCCCAGGCGGCGGCTCGCGCCGCCGAAGCGGTCGTGCATACGGCGCAGGGCCTCGTCGAAACGCTCCTCGCGCCGGGCCGGCCGCGCGGGCACCTCGGTGTCTTCGGCCAGGATGCCCAGGTACTTCCGGTAGGCGTACACACGGTCGCGCCGCTTGCCAGTGATCTCCTTGAGGATTCCCGCCCGGCCCAGGGCGTCAATCGCCTTGGCGGCCGTCGGCTTGGATGTGCCGAGCATCCCCATCGCGGTGGGCACCGTCACCACGGGATGCTCCGGCAGCAGATCGAACAGTCGCACGGCAGGCAGCGTGGTCGCGGTGTGGCCCAGGAGGGCGCGGCGGTCCTCGCTGAGGCACGCGAACAGACGCCGCGCGGCCTCCACGCCGTCCTCGGCCGCCTCGCGGACGCACGCCAGGAAGAAGGCCGTCCATCCTTCCCAGGCGCCCTCGGTGCGCACGGCCGACAGGCGGCGGTAGTACTCGGGCCTGTGCCGCTTGAAGGCTACGCTGAGGTACAGGAGCGGCGCCGGCAGCAGGCTCCAGTGCTCCACCAGGAGCGCGATGAACAGTCGCCCCACGCGGCCGTTCCCGTCCAGGAACGGGTGGATGGTCTCGAACTGCACGTGTGCCAGCCCGGCCCGCACGAGGGGCGGCAGCGGATCGGGCTTGTGAATCCACCGCTCAAGGGCGCCCAGGGCCTCCGGCACGACATCGGGCGGCGGCGGGACGAAGCGGGCGGTACCCGGCCGGTCGCCGCCGATCCAGTTCTGCGAGGTGCGGATCGTCCCCGGTCGCCTCTCGGCCCCGCGGACGCCCCGCATCAGCCGGCCATGGGCCGCCGAGAGAAGCCGCGTGCACAAGGGCAGCCCCTTGGGCTTGGCGACCTCCGCACGGGCATAGGCGAGCGCCTCGACATAGTTGCAGACCTCCTCCACGTCGGCCGGACGCTCGGCCTGGCGCGTGGCCTCGTAGGTCAGGACGTCTTCCAGCGTGGCCTGCGTGCCCTCGATCTGCGACGTGAGAACAGCCTCCTTGCGCACAAAGCCGTAGAGGAACCAGTTGGCGCTGGGCACCATAGCCCCGACCACGGCCAGCCGGCCGAGGGCGGCCAGGGCCCGGCCATGCGCGGCTTCCAGCGGCCCCTCCATGTGCAGCGGCGGATTGCGCGGCGGCAGCGGGAGCGGCAGGAAGGCGCGGACGGCCTCGCCACCGACGGTGATGCTCCGATAGGAACCGGTCGTGCGGGACATGGCTGGTCAAGCCTCCTTTCCTGGCCTCGGCGGCTAGTAAAGGAATCTTACCTAGGCCTTTGCGCTAGTCAAGGACTCTTTACCAGGCACGGCGCGACCGGTGGTCTCGGTCGGCCGGCAAAGATGGTCGCAGGATGATGCGCGGCGCCCCCTTGGATGCCCTGCCGCTACGGGAAGAGGCGGTTCCCGAGGCGGCGCCGGTGAATCGGTAGGCCTGGGAGGCTGTCACAGGCAACTTCGCGGCGGGGGCCGACTAGAGGGTCATGGGGCGACGACCTTGGCCCTGGGGCCTGTTATCGAAGTTACACGCGAAAAG
>CAYGZE010000224.1:0-7775 GCA_964354185.1 uncultured Anaerolineales bacterium
CCTCAGGGAGAGGGTGGCCGAAGGCCGGGTGAGGGTGGCACCCTCTCCCCGCCCGGAGAGGGGAGAGAACGTGCGGCCGGCGCCGGCGGGGCGGGGCCGGCGGGCGCCTCGGGGCTGACGCGCAGGAGCGGCGCGGGGGCCCCCTCGCTCGTCAGGTACAGGGTGCGGCCGTCGGGGCCGTAGGCGATGGACTCGCCCTGCGGCCGCGCGGGCATCCGCAGGGTGCGCGGCGGGCGGGCGAAGGCGGCGGCCCAGTCCTCCTCCTGGCCGCGCGTATATTCATACGCGTCGCCATAAGTAAGGACGATCGCCCGCCGCCCGTCGGGCGAGACGTCCATCGCCGTCGTCGTGGGGATCCGGAGCGTGGCCAGGGCCCGCGCCACCGCTCCGCGGACGGCCTTCTCTCGCGGCAGCGGCAGCACGTACGCCTTGCACTCGGCCCCGGAGGTCTTCGAGACCAGGAGCACCTCCTGCCGCACGGGGTCCACGCCCATCGACTCGCAGTTGTGCGGCCCGTCCTCGTAGGTGAAGTCGACGCGGGCCGCCAGGGGCAGGGCGACCGGTCTGGCCGGCTTGGCCGCGACCGGCGGCTCGGCCACGAGGTACAGCGTGTAAGACTTCCGCTGGACGAGGTTGTCGCCCACGTCGGCGATCAGGAGCCACGGTTTGCCGCCGAGGGTGAACGACGCGAGGTCTTCCCAGTCGGTGGACGAGGCGGCCTGGACGAGGTACGCGCCGAGGTCCTCGCCCTTGTCGTTGAAGGCGTAGAGGACGGCCGGGTTGCCGGCGTCGTTGTGGGTCCAGAAGAGGCCGGGCCGGATGCGGCTGGGGGCGAGGCCGCTCGACTCGGTGACCGCGGCGCTCTGGAGGCGGGCGATCTCCTTGCCCTCGCCATAGGCGATGGGGGCGGGGGGTGTCGCGGACGCAGGAGCGGCAGGGGCCGCCAGGGCCGCGGATTTCTCGGCCGCGCCGGCGAGCGCTGCCGCGAGCAGGCAGGCGGCCGCGAGGGCGGCCGGTCCGCCGTGTCCGCGTCGCATCGCGCTCATCGACGACCCTCCTCGGGACCGGAGGCCACAAGCCTCCTGCTCACACGGTAGCCGCGCGCCGGGCGGCGGTCAAGCGGCGGGTGCCGCGCCCCCTCACGCCCACCCTCCGCCTGCCGGCAGGCAGGTCCACGCACGGAAAGGGGTGACACCCGGTGGGCGGGATGGAGTGGACGGGGCGGGGCGGGGCAGCCGATAACATCAAGGGCGGCGGGCAGGGCCCCGAGACCGGGTTTTTTGTTGCGTGCGGGCCGGGGGGCCGCTAGGGTACGCTTCGCCTGCCGGCGGCGGGCGCGTTGCGGGCAGCACTGGCGGACAAGCCGCCAGTGGCACCCGCCGATGGGTGATTGTCGAGCGCGCTGAAGAGGTGCGCCGTCAGGCAGGTTCGACCGCCCGGTAAACGCCACGGCGGGGGACAGGCATGAGACAGGCTGTCGCGTGGGTCCTGGTGGGGACGGCGTGCCTGGTGGCGGCGCGGTCGGCGGCGGCCCAGGGCGCGGCGCGGACGCGGCCGGAAGAGGTCTTCCAGCGGTCCTTCTTCTTCGAGCGCGAGATTCGCGAGCGGCTCGAGGCGAACGTTCCCTCCAAGCAGACGACCCTTATCGAGTACGGCGGGTTCTACGTCCCCTCCTACTCCGAGTACACCGACATCGACGACGGGATGGCGCACGTGACGCAGCAGGACCTGCGGCTGTGGCTCCAGGCCCAGTTCGACGAGGTGCACCGCGTGTTCGCGCGGATGAAGTTGTCGTACACGGACTACGCCTCGGGCGACGCGCACGGCTTCCGGGCCCACGACCTGGACGGGCCGGACCTGGACGTCGGGTACTACGAGTTGGACCTGACGGCGGCGGTGGACAAGTACGGCGGGCAGAAGTGGCCGGTGCGGATCAAGGCGCGCGGCGGGCGGCAGTACATCGAGGTGGGGCGGGGCATCGCCCTGGGCGACACGCTGGACGTCGGGTCGTTCGACGTGGAGGCGAAGGACTTCTCCTTCACGGCGTTCGCGGGGCGGACGCCGCGCGGCCGCGAGAACATCGACCGCAGCGCGCCCGGCTACCCGCACAGCCGCCGCACCTTCTACGGCCTGGAGGCGAAGTACCGCGGCATCGAGCGGCACGAGCCGTACTACTTCTTCGTGTGGCAGCGCGACTGGTCGGAAGAGAAGCCGCAGAACCCCGGCCAGGACTACCGGTACTCGTCGCACTATCACGGGATCGGGAGCCGGGGCGAGGTCATCCCGAGCCTGCTCTACGAGATCGAGAGCCTGTGGGAGTTCGGCCGCAGCCCCGCCAACGGCCAGGTGGGCCGCGGCGATCACATCCAGGCGTACGCATTCGACTCGCAGTTAGACTACTACGTGCCGTGCGGCCCGAAGCCGATCGTGAGCGTCGAGTACGCCTACGCCTCGGGCGACGGCGACCGCCAGAGCGCGACGACGGCGGCGCTGGGGAGCCGGCCGGGGTCGATGGACACGGCGTTCCTGGGGTTCGGGTACGTCAACAGCGGGCTGGCGCTGGGGGCGCGGTTCACGAACATCCAGTTCGTGCGGCTGGGGGGCCGGATCACGGCGTACGAGAACAAGGCGTCGCTGGGCCGCGTGGACGTGGGGGCGAACCTGTACTGGCAGATGAAGACGGACCACGACGGGCCCATCAGCGACGCGCGGGCCGTGACGACGTCGCACGACATCGGCAAAGAGATCGACATGTTTGTCGAGTGGCGGATCCTGTCGGACCTGGCGCTGTCGGTCCACTACGGCCGGTTCAAGCCGGGCGGGGCCTACGTGAGCCGCGACGCGCGGGACTTCCTCTTTACCGCCTTGACGTTCAGTTTCTGAGGCCATCCTGCAGGCGGATCCTGGCCGGGGGCGGTGCGCGCGGGGCCCGCGGCCGCGCGTGGCCTGTTGACGCGGCGGCCGGCGGTCCGTAGGATACCCGGCGCCGATGGTTTCCGATGGTGAACAATCGCCGTCCGGGAACGAAGCGGGGGCCCGGGCACGGGGGCGGGGAGCCGAGAGCATGCGACGCGCGAGGATCGGGGCGTGGGCGGCGGCGGTGCTGGCCGTCGCCGCGGCGGCGGCGCGGGGCCAGTTCGGCGGACCGACCGCCGTCTACCTCGAGCCGGTCGAGCGGCGGACCGTCCGCCAGACGGTGGAACTGCCGGGCACGGCCGAGGCCGTCCGCGCGAGCACCGTCAGCGCCGAGGCCGGCGGCCGCATCGAGCAGATGCTTGCCCAGGAGGGCGACTTCGTCGGCGCCGGCAAGCCCCTGTGCGAGATGCGCCGGCTGCCCACCGAACTCGAGTTGAAACAGGCCGAGGGGCTGCTGGCGGCCGCCCTCGCGGACCTCAAGAAGATGGAGCAGGGCTACCGGCCCGAGGAAATCGCCCAGGCCGAGGCCCGCCACAAGTCGGCCCGGGCCGCCGACGAGCGGTGGCGCCTGGAGTACGAGCGGACGAAGCGCCTCCTGGCCGACGGGGCGAGCACGAAGGCCGAACTCGAGGCCGTCGAGGCCGCCCACCGCCAGGCCGTCGAGGCCCTCGCCGAGGCCGAGGCCTACCTGAAACTCGTCCAGGCGGGCTACCGGGCCGAGGACGTCGACCGCGCGCGGGCCCAGGCCGCCGCCCAGCAGGCCGCCGCCGACCAACTCAAGGACACCCTGGCCAAGATGACCGTCGCCATGCCGTTCGACGGCTTCGTCGTCCGCAAGGTCACCGAGGTCGGCGAATGGCTGAGGCCCGGCGACCCGGTGGTCGACGTCGTCGACCTCTCGGTGGTGCGGCTGCTGCTGGACGTGCCGGAGCGGTACATCGCGGGCCTCCAGCAGGGGTCGGCGACGCCGGTGGTGTTCGAGAGCCTGCCCGATCGCGAGTTCGCGGGCAAGGTGTCGCAGATCGTGCCCGCCTCCGCGTCGGGGACGCACACGATCCCCGTGCGGGTGGACATCGCGAACCCGATGGAGGAGGGGAGGCCGGCGATCGCGGCAGGCCTCTTCGGCCGGGCGTGGCTGCCCGTGGGCAAGGAGCACGCGGCCCTCCTGGTTCCGAAGGCGGCGGTGATCCGCCAGGGCGGCCAGGACCTGGTGTACACGGTGTCGGACACGCCGCCGCCCGAGGCGGCCGAGGTGCTGGCGCGGATGGCCGAGGCGGCCAAAAAGATGGGCGGCGGCGCGGAGCCGCCCAAGGAAGAGAAGCCCCTCGGCCCGCCCCCGCCGCCCATGAAGTTCGCCGTGGCCGTCCCCATCCGCATCCTCCAGGGCTACGGGCGCCTGATGGAGGTCGAGAGCGACCGGCTGAAGGAGGGCGTGCCGGTCGTCACGCGCGGGACCTACCTGCTGTACACGGGCGCGCCGGTCCAGGTCCGCGAGAAGGAAGGCGCTGGGGCGCCGGCTGAGGCGGCGCCGAAGGCCGGGGCGGCGCCGGCGGACAAGCCGCCCGTGGCACCCGGCGAGGCGGCGCCGAAGGCCGGGGCGGCGCTGGCGGACAAGCCGCCCGTGGCACCCGGCGGGGCGGCGGGGGCCGGCGAATGAACCTCATCCGGTTCTGCGTGGGCCATGCCGTGCCCGTCATCGTGGCCGTCCTCCTGGCGCTCCTCTTCGGCGTCATCGCCATGTTCGGGATCCCGCGCCAGTTGACGCCCACGGTCGAGGTGCCGGTCATCGGCGTCCAGGTGCGGTACCTCGGGGCCGCGCCCGAGGAGATCGAGCGCGAGATCGTCAAGAAGATCGAGGACCAGTTGAACGCGGTCGACGGCCTGCGGGAACTCACGAGCACGAGCGCCGAGAACTACGCCGACATCCGGATGGAGTTCGACTGGGGCACCGACCGGACGCTGGCCGGCGTCGACGTCATCAACAAGTTGAACCTGGTGGAGGACCTGCCCGACGAGGCCGACGAGCCGATCGTCTACTTCGGCGAGCCGCGCGGCTACCCCATCGCCTTCATCTCCCTCCAGGGCGAGGGCCGCACCAGCGACGACATGCGCGAGTACGCCGTCGACACCCTCCAGCCGTTCCTCAAGCGCGTCTCGGGCGTGAGCCTGGTGGACGTGTACGGCGGGCGCGAGCGCCAGGTCGAGGTGACGTTCGACCCGTACAAGCTGGCCGCCTACCAGTTGACGCCGATGGACCTGGCGCAGGTCCTGGCCGCCGAGAACCGGAACACGCGCGGCGGGCGGATCGAGGAGGACAAGAGCCGCTGGGTCGTCCGGACGGTCGGCGAGTTCCGCAAGGCCGCCGACATCGAGCAGGTGGTGCTGCGGCGGCCGGGCATGCCCGACGTCCGCCTGGGCGAACTCCTGAAGGCCGACCAGCAGAGTTTCAAGGACGCCGAGTACTACGTCCGGACCGACGGCAAGCCCGGCATCGTCTTCGCCGTCCAGAAGAAGACGGGCGAGAACGTCGTCGAGATCATGAAGGGCGAGCGGGGGATCTACGCGACGATCGAGAAGTTGAACCGCGAGATCCTCGCCCGCCAGAAGATGCGCATGGAGGTCGTATACGACGAATCGCAATACATCGACGACTCGGTCGCCCAGTTGCAGGAGAACGTCATCCTGTGCGCCGTCCTGGCGGGCCTGGTCCTCGTCTTCTTCCTCCGGAACGGGTGGGCCATCCTGACGATCGTCCTGGCGATCCCCGTGAGTTTCGTGACGACGTTCGTGTTCCTGTGGATGATGGGCCGCACGCTGAACATCATCAGCCTGGCGGGCCTGGCGTTCGCCGTCGGCATGCTGGTCGACAACTCGATCGTCGTCCTGGAGAACATCTACCGCCACCGCGAGATGGGCAAATCCGCCCGCCAGGCGGCCCTGGACGGGGCGGCCGAGGTCTGGCTGGCCGTCGCCGCCTCGACCCTGACGACCGTCGCCGTCTTCATCCCCGTCATCTTCATCAAGGAGGAGGCCGGGCAACTCTTCCAGGACATCTGCCTGGCGGTGGCCTTCAGCGTCTCGCTCTCGCTGATCGTCTCCGTGACGGTCATCCCGATGCTGGCGGCCCGGATCCTGCGGACGGCCAAGGCCGTCGACCCGGACCAGTTGGGCTGGGGCGGATGGGTCGGCCGCTACGTCATGCTGGGCTGGTTCGGCCACGCGTTCCGGCAATGGGTGGTCGGTCTTCTCCGGTGGCTGGTGCAGGGCACCGCCCGCCGCTGGGCGGCGGTCCTCATCATCCTGGGCGTCTTCGGTGGGGCGACCGTCTACTTCGCCACCACCACCCCGGCGACGTACCTGCCGACGGGCAACCGGAACTTCGTCATCGGCTTCGTCGTCACGGAGGCGGGCGCGAGCGTCGAGCACAACCTGGACATCGCGAAGGAGATCGAGCGCCGCGTCTCGACCCTGCCAAGCGTGGAGAAGTTCTTCGTCGTCACGATGGCCGACCAGATCTTCTTCGGCGTGCGGGCGGCCGACGCCGACAAGGCCCGCCAGATGGCCGCGCGCATCCAGGCGAGCCTCGGCAACGGGCCGCCCGACTTCCTTCCCGCCTTCGTCCGCGAGGCGTGGTGGAAGGCCAACGGCCCCTTCTACCACGACCCGATCGCGGGCGTCGGCATCTACGCCCAGCAGGTGGGCCTGTTCCAGCGGCGCGGGTTCCTGGGCGGCCAGACGGTCAGCGTGACGGTGCGCGGCGACGACATCAACCGCCTCTACCGGATCGCCGGGGCCATGAAGGACCGCCTCCAGGCGACCGAGGGCGTCGCCTTCATCAACCCGAGTTTCAAACTGGGCAACTGGGAACTTCGCCCCACGCCCGACCGCAAGCGCGCCGCCGACGTCGGCCTGACCGCCGCCGACGTGGGGTACGTCGTCGGGGCCCTCGTCAACGGCATGAAGGTGGCCGACTTCCGCGAGGAGGGCGGCAAGGAGATCGACCTCACGCTGCGCGGGGCCCCCGAGTTCCGCCGGCACATCGAGCGCCTGGCCGACGTCCCCCTCTGGACGCCGCGCGGCGGCGTGGTCACCCTCGGCCAGATCGCCCCCGTCCTCCCGGCCGCCGGCTTCAGCGTCATCGAGCACACCGAGCAGCAGCGGAGCGTCCAACTCGACTGCGCCGTCCAGGAGAGCGCGGCCATCGGCGCGGTCATCGACACGATCAACGAGAAGGTCGTCAACCCCCTGCGCGACGACGGCACGATTCCCGACGACTACGTGGTCGAGATGCGCGGCACGGCGCGCGACCTGGCGCTCATGTGGAACGCCCTGAAGTGGAGTTTCGTCCTGGCCATGGTGATCTGCTACCTTCTGATGGCGGCCCTGTTCGAGAGTTTCACGCACCCGTTCGTCATCATGCTGAGCGTGCCGACGGCCCTGGCGGGGGGCTACGGGATGCTCTACCTGATGATGCTCTGGAACGGCCTGGTGATGAAGCAGCCGCCCCCGCAACTCGACGTCGTCACCATGCTGGGGTTCGTCATGATGATTGGGATCATCGTCAATAACGCGATCCTCGTGGTGGCCCAGGCGATCAACTTCATGCGCGACGAGAACCTGCCGCTGAACGAGGCGGTCATCACGAGCGTCGACAGCCGCCTCCGCCCCATCTTCATGAGCACCCTGACGAGCATCCTGGGGATGCTGCCGCTCGTGTTCCGGCCCGGCCCCGGGTCGGAACTCTACCAGGGCCTCGGGGCGGTCATCGTCGGCGGCCTGCTGGTGTCGACCATCTTTACGTTGATTCTGACGCCCGTTCTGTTTACCTTCGGGTACCGGTTCATGGAACTGTGGCACGG
>CAYGZE010000225.1:0-7730 GCA_964354185.1 uncultured Anaerolineales bacterium
CTGGCCGCTGCGGTGGCATGGGCCGGATCGGCGGCGGCCGCGAGTGCGGCGGCGCCGGAGGGCCCCGCGGCCCCGAAGCGGCCCGCGGCGATGTCCCCCGCCCAGCGCGTGAAGGAGTTCGGCAGCCTCCTGGAGCAACACAAGGCGTTCATGGGCGAGAAGAAGTACGAGGAGGCCATCGCGGTCGGCACGCAGATGACCGCCGTCCTGCCGGCCGAGCCGATCGGCCATTACAACCTGGCCTGCGCCCTGGCCCGGGCCGGAAAGGCCGACGAGGCCGTCGCCTCGCTGGCCCGCGCGGTCGCGCTGGGTTACGACAAGGCGGCCCACATGGCGGAGGACGAGGACCTCTCGGCGCTCCGCGAGGACAAGCGCTTCGCCGGCCTCCTGGAGGACGCCAAACTCAACGAGCGGGCCGGCGGCGCCGCCTACGAGAAGGGCGAGGACATCGCCGGCACGAAGGTGGTCGAGGGGTTTCCCGAGGGCGGGTTCCGCTGGCGCCTCCGGATGAGCCCGGACGCCACCAAGGAGAAGCCGAACCGGCTCGTCGTCTGGCTCCACCCCATCGGCGCGTCGATGAACGCGACCGTCGAGCCCCTGGCGCCGCGCTTCGTCAAGCACGGCTTCGCCCTGCTCGTCCTCACGCACAAGCCGTGGAAGCCCTGGACCGCCGACGACATGCCGCGGGTCGGCAAGTCGATCGAGGACGCGGGCCGGGTCGAGGGGGTGGTCGCGGCGCGCCCGATCCTCATGGGCGCGAGCGTCGGCGGCCAGATGGCGTTCGAACTCTGGTGCAAGGACAACGCGGCCTATGGCGGCCTGATCGTGAACGCGGCCTTCCCCGCCCGGGTGGTCAGCGGCGTCCGGATGGGGCCGCTGCCGCTGCCGGAGGGCGACGCGGCCAAGGCCGTCCCCATCTTCGCGCTCGTCGGCCAGAAGGACGGCGGCGTTCGCATCTGGCAGACGGCCGAGCCCGCCCTGCGCCAGGCAGGCGTCCCCCTGACGCTCCGCTACGTCCCGGGCAAGGGCCACGTCTGGCTCTTCGACGACGTGCGCCTGGCCGAACTCGAGAAGTGGCTCGCGGAGGTGACGGCGGGGAAGGTCCCGGCCGACCCGCCTGCGCCCGCGAAAGCCCCGCCCGAACCGCCTGCCGCCAGGAAGGCCCCGGCCGCGGAAGGTACGACGCCCAAGGCGCCTTGACGGCGGGCCGCCGCGGGACGACGGCGCCGGGTCAGCGGGCCTGGGCGCGGGCGGCCGCGCCCGCCGCCTCCGCTGGCTTGCCGTAGACCTCCACCTCGACGTATTGGCTCTGATCGTTCGACGTGTTGCCCCGCGAGTACAGCCGCACGTGCCGCCCCGTCACGCCCTTGGCGTCGATGAGCCTGCCGAGGTGGCTCTCGATGTACTCCAGGTCCTTGCCGACGCCCAGGCCGCTCGAACTGTCGAAGTCGTTGTTGAAGATCGTGCGGACGCCCTCGATAAAGTCGGGGTCGTCGGACACCTGGACCACGACGTCGTGGTACACGCGATCCTCCGCGTAGTAGTGCCAGACGGCGACGGCGTAGACGACGTGGGGCCTGAGGAGGTCGATCTGGACCCACTGGACGCCCGGCCCGTACTCGACGAACGTCTCAAGGGGGCGGGCCTTGTTGCCGTCCGTGACCCACGCGTTCTCGCCGATGATCGGGACCGGGTCGCCGGCGGCGACCGGTTTCCCGAGGGCGACGTTCATGGTCCCCTTGGGCGCGAGGAATGGCGGCCGGCTCTTCTGGAACGCCTCGAGGGTCGGCCGCGGCCGGTAGCGCCGGGGCGTGGGGGCATGCTCAGGGGGCGGCAGGACGAGGGGAATCGGCACGAGGTCCCCCACGGCGCCCTGGGCCGGCTGCGGCGTCTCTTCCTTCGGTCCGGGCCACTGGCCTGAGTTTTCAGCGCCCGGCGTGCCGAGGGCCTCCGGTCCGTCCGGGTTGACGCCGGGCGGCGTCGCGCCGCCGCGGTCGCGCAGGGCGACGGCGGCCAGGCCGGCGGCCACGACCAGCGCCGCGGCCGCGCCCAGGCCGATCTGCCATTCCAGCCGGATGGTGCGCCGCCCCCGCCCGCCGCGGCCGGCGTCCGCCGCCTCGCGCTGCAGGCGCCGGCCCAGGTCCGCGACGAACTCCGGCCTCGGCGGGGGCACGGCGTAACCTTTGCGCAGGGCCCGGCCCACGTCGTCCTCTCCGTCTACGGCGTCCATGGGGCTGCCTCCAAATCTCCCGTGTGGTTCCGGAACCGCTCGTAAAGGGTCCGGAACGTTCGGCGCGCCCGGTACAGGAGGGCCTCCGCGGCCTTCTCGGTGCGGCCGAGGCGGGCGGCCACCTCGCGCACCGGCGCGCCGTCCAGGTACTTCCATTCCAGGGCTAGCCGTTCGTCGTCCGGCATGCCGTCCATGGCTCGGACTACTTCGGCCCGTGTCTCGGCGGCCTCCAGGCGCTGGCTGGGCGCGGGGCTGTCGTCGGGCCGGGCGGCCGCCGCCTCGACCGCGGCCTCGCACATGACCGTCCGGAGCGACCGCCGCCGCCAGTCCCCCACCTTGTGCCGCGCGACCCCGATCAGCCACGCCCCGACCGGGCCGGCGTCCGGATCGAGGTCCCCGACGGACCGGACGGCGGCCAGGAAGGTCTCGCTGACGACGTCCTCGGCCGCGTGCACGTTGCGGAGGTGGTTGCAGGCGTACCGCCACACGATCGGCAGGTACCGCTCGTAGAGCGTCTGGACGGCCGCCGCATCTCCCGCCTGGATGGCACGAACGAGTTCGGCGTCGGTCACCGGATGCCTCGGCCTTCTACCGCCCCGTTGGGGTCCCGAACGGCCGGCTCCCGCGTCCCTCTATATGAACCTCGCGGGGGGCGTCGGAATCACGCAGGAAATCCGGCCGGGCCGCCGGGCCGGGAGATGAAGCGAGCGCGGGAAGCCCGCACGGGGCCCCCGCGCTCGCGAGAGGTTCTCGGCCGCGCCTCAGTCCTTGGCCGGAATGGGGTTGAGGGGCTGGGGCACGTTCGGCGCCTCGAGGCTGTAGGGGCTGCCGACCGGCCGCGCGGCCCACTTGCACGCGTTCCCCAGGACCTTGATGATCTGCTTGTCGTAGTAGATGGGGAACGTCTCGTGGCCCGGGCGGAAGTAGAACACCTTGCCCTTGCCGCGCGTCCAGCAGCACCCGGACCGGAACACGTCGCCGCCCTCGAACCACGAGATGAAGACGAGTTCGTCAGGCTGGGGGATGTCGAACAGTTCGCCGTACATCTCGGTGTGCGGCAGTTCGATGTACTGGCCGAGGCCCGCGACGATCGGGTGGCCGGGGTTGACGACCCACAGCCGCTCCTGCTCGGCGGCCTCGCGCCACTTCAGGCCGCACCCCGTCCCCATCAGGCGGCGGAAGATCTTCGAGTAGTGGCCCGAGTGGAGGACGATCAGGCCCATGCCCTCCAGGACGTGCTTGTGCACGCGGTCCACGATCTCGTCCTTGACCTCCTCGTGGGCCATGTGGCCCCACCAGAGGAGGACGTCCGTCTTCGCGAGAACCGCCTCCGCGAGGCCGTGCTCCTTGTTCTCGTCCAGGGTCGCCGTCTTGACAACCTCGATGCCCGCCTGCTTCCGGAGGGCGGCGGCGATGGCCTCGTGGATGCCATTGGGGTACACCTTCCGGACCGCCTCGTGGGTCTTCTCGTGGCGGCCCTCGTTCCAAACGGTCACGCGAACTTTGGCCACAGTCGTTTCCTTTCTGAAATCCGTGCCCGAGGAGCCGCGATTCTCCCATCGGCCGGCTGGCGGTCAAGCCAAATCCCGCGCCCTTCGGCAATAGGTCCGCTCGGGCAGGCGTTTGACTTTACGTGACACCCCGGGTAGGCTCGCGCATTAGGCGAGTGGGGATGTGTGGCTTCTTACGGCCGCGCAGGGAGACGGCCATCCTTCCTGTGGATCGGCACGGCCGGCCGGCACGATGACCAGGCGTGAGGCGCGTATGCGGACCATCCTTGCAGGCGTGCTGGCGCTGGCGGTGGCGGGTGCGGGGGGCACGGGAACCGCGCGGGCCGCGTCTGCGGCGATGGACGCCGGCGCCCTGCGCGAGAGCGTGTCGCCCCGGGTCTGCCGCGTCACGGTCCTGAACGCGTGGGGGCTGCCGCTGGCCTACGCGAACGGCTTCCTGCTGGGGCAGGGGCGGTTCGTGGTGACGGACCTGGCGTCGGTCGCGCAGCCGGGCGTCGACCGGGTGACGCTGACGTTCGCGGGCGGTTCGGCGGGGTCGGCCAAGGAGTTCGGCCTGGCCGACCCGGCGATCGGCCTGGCGGCCCTCCGCCTGGAGGGCGAGAAGACCCCCTCGGCCGGGCTGGACCTCGCGCAGGCCATGCCGGCGCTGGACGGCACCGCGACGGTGGCGGCCGTCGGGTGGCGCTGGTGCAAGGAGCCGGACGCCGTGGTCGGCCGCCTGGTGCGGGGCCCGGCGATCCGCGACCTCGCGCAGCGCTGCGGCATCCAGGCCCCCGAGGTCGCGGACGTGTTCCTCCGCCTGGAGGGCGGGCGACTGGACGGCGCGGGCGGCGCCGCCGTCGTCGACCGCGACGGGAACGTCCTGGCCGTCAAGGTGGACGTGGCCGCCCGCGAGGTCACGATCGCCCTGGCCGTCCCGGCCGTCTCCTTCCGGAAGACGCTTCTGGCGGCCAAGCCGGAACTGAAGCCGATCACCGAAATCCCCAAGCCCTTGTGGCCCGTCCGCGTCCTTCGCATGCCCGGCCAGCCGATGACGCAGGCGGAGTTCACGAAGGTCCTCCAGAGCATCAAGACGGCTCTCGTGTGCAAGACGTGCGCCGGCAAGGGCACCGTCAAGATGGACATCGGCCGGTGGCTCTTCAGAGAGCAGGAGGTGCCCTGCCCCACCTGCCACGGAGAGAAGATCGCGTACCGGGAGGGGCTGCACGGCCTGGCGCGGCAGATGGCGGAGGAGGGGGCGCGCATCGTCTGGGCCCCCTCGGTCGACGCGAAGAGCCAGATTGCCACGCGGACGGGCGCCGCCGGCATCCTGAAGATCCTGGCCGAGGCGGGGAACCACCTGCGGTTCCCCTTCGGCATCGCCTCGCTGACCGACCTGAGGCTGGCCGGCCTCGCGTTCCCCCGCGGCGTGGTCGTGTTCGGCCAGGTCCGCGAGACGCTGGACGGGCCGGACGGGAAGTACCTGGTGGTCGTCCCCTACACGACCGAGGTGGCCTTGGCTGTCCGGGCCGACCTGCTGGCCGAGGTGCCCGGCGCGAAGGCCGCGCACGGCGGCGCAACCTGGTCGCCCGGGGACCAGATCCTCGTGGCCGGGGCGGCCATCTCCCGCTTCAAGACCGAGACGGCCGAGGGGTTCTACGTCTTGCCGTTCGATTGGACGTCCGCGCCGGTCCTTCCGGACGCCGTGCCCGACCTGCCGCCGCTGCCGCCGAGGCGGCAGGGCAGGTGACGTGCCGCCGCCCGCCCCATCCCCGCGGCGCTCCTGCGCCGCACCCGGCGCCCGGGACTGCCCCATCCGCACCGGCCCGGAGCCGTGTGCGCCTTGTCCCTTGCGGCCGGGGGTCGCGCGACTATAATCCGGGTGTTATCCCACGGTATCATACGCCTGTGCGAAGGAAGGGAGGTGGTCTTTCATGCTCCTCTGGATCATACGGATGCTCTTTTTCCTGGCGATGGCGGCGGTGGGGCTGGTGGTCGGTCAGGTGCTGGGTCCCCTCTACGGGGAGACCTGGCCTAACCTGACGGTCTTCACGATGGTGGCGGCGATGGGGGCGGCGGTCGTGGTGATCGTGATCGACGCGGCCGTCCGCCGCAAGAACATCAGCGTGGTGGCGGCCGTCTTCTTCGGCCTCGTCGCGGGCCTGGTGGTAGCGACGGTGCTGGGCCCCGTGGTGGACATCACCGCCTGGATTCCCGAGGGGGTCCAAGATCCCGTCAAGATCGGCATCGCGGCGGTCACGGCCTACCTGGCGATCTCGCTGATCCTCCAGACGAAGGACGACTTCCGGTTCATCATCCCCTACATCGAGTTCGCGAAGCAGGAGAAGGGGGGCCGGCCGCTCCTGCTGGACACGAGCGTGATCATCGACGGCCGCGTCGCCGACATCGCCGAGACGGGCATCCTGGACGCCCCCCTGGTCGTGCCCCGCTTCATCCTGAAGGAACTCCAGACGATCGCCGACTCGAGCGACAAACTCAAGCGTAACCGCGGGCGCAGGGGCCTGGACATCCTCAACCGCCTCCAGGGGATGCCCCGCGTCGAGATCAGCATCCTGGACGCCGCCGCCCCCGGCGCGCCCGACGACGGCGTCGACCAGATGCTCGTCAGCCTGGCCGCCCAGTCGCGCGGCCGCATCGTCACCAACGACTACAACCTGAACAAGGTGGCCAGGCTCCGCGGTGTCGACGTCATCAACGTCAACGACCTCGCCAACGCCCTGAAACCCGCCTTCCTGCCCGGCGAGACGATGGAAGTCTCGGTCATCAAGCCCGGCCAGGAGGACCGCCAGGGCGTCGGCTACCTGGAAGACGGCACGATGGTCGTCGTGGAGGACGGCCGCGACCAGATCGGGAAGACCGTCACCGTGGCCGTCACCAGCGTCCTCCAGACGAGCGCCGGCCGCCTCATCTTCGGCCGGATCGAGGGTGCCGACCATGCCGGCCCCAGGCCGCGCGGAGGGCACTGAGGTCCGCGCGGCCGCACGCCGTACGCCTTCGGGCGGGTCGCAGGCGTCAACGGGAGATCGTTCTTCTTAGAGGGGGCGGCAGCGATGCCCACGGCGAGCGTCATCATCGCGGCAGCGGGTTCGGGGCGGCGTTTCCTGGTGGCTGAGGCCAGGGCGGCGGAACGCGGGCCGTTCGAGCAGCACCCCACGAAGGCGTTCGTGCCCCTCGCGGGCAAGCCCGTCCTGGCCCACACGCTGGCGTGCTTCGCCGAGATCCCGTCGGTCGTCGAGTTCATCGTGGCCGTGCCCGAGGGCGCCCTGGACTGGGCCGAGGAGCACTTCGACGCGGCCGGCGTGGGCGGCCGCAGGCTCAAGATCGTCGAGGGCGGCCGCGACCGGCCCGACAGCGTCGCCCGCGCCCTGGAGGTCTCGGACCCCGGGACCGAACTGGTGGCCGTGCACGACGCCGTCCGCCCCCTCATCCGCCGCGCCGTGGCCGAGGAGGCGATGCGCGTCGCCGTCGAGCGGGGGGCGGCCGTCGTCGGCCGGCCTGTCGACCACACCGTCAAGCGCGTCGCGGAGGACCGGAGCGTCACCGAGACCGTCCATCGGCACGGCCTTTGGGTCGCCCAGACGCCCCAGGTCTTCCGCCGCGAGATCATCACCAACGCCTACCGCAAGCGCGACGAGGTCGTCGGCGAGGTCACCGACGACGCCCAGTTGGCCGAGGCCCTGGGCTACGAGGTCGTGATGGTCCTGGGCGACGCGGTGAACCTCAAGATCACGACGCCCGAGGACCTGCGGATCTGCGAGGCCATCCTGGCGGCCGGCTGGCCCTTCGACCGCCGGGCCCCGTAGCCCCGCGCCGGGCGCCCATGCTTTTCGAGCCCGCCGCCCGCCGGGTGCCATGCTTTCGCTTGCGAAAGCATGCGCCGTTCGAGCCCGCCGCGGCAGCGGCGGGGCGGCCTGCGCCGGGTGCCACTGGCGGCTTGCCCGCCAGTGCTCCTCATCCGCGATCCGGCGCCCCCGAAATCGCTGTAAGTC
>CAYGZE010000226.1:0-2072 GCA_964354185.1 uncultured Anaerolineales bacterium
CCACCTACATGCCGGGAGGCCCCGGGCGCCCATATATAATGTGGGGGTTACTGGTCAGGTTTTTACCTACATGTGTGCTACTCATGCTGAGTCGCCAATGTGGGCAAAAAGACACCCAAGAAATCGACCGGAGGGGGCTTGCCTCTGCCCATGGCATGGTTAGGTTGTAGATAGGAACGAAGCGATACCGAGTCAGATACGGACCTACACGGGAGACCAAGATGCCGATGAGCGCGACCGAAGCCCTTGACTACGCCCGCACGAACCACCTTCGGGTCAGGCTGTGGCACGGCGACCCGAAAACCGGCAAGGTGTGGGACGAGGAATACGACGTGTGCGGATACATCGGGCAGAGCATGGGACCGCACAAGATCCCCTTGCTCATCTGCAACTCCCGTAGCACCGGCGGTGGCGGTATCTCCCCCGATAGCGTGGTCCGTATCGTCACGACGCATGGGGGCCGCATCCTCTACACCATTCCCAACTTCGACCCCGGCACCTTCACCTCGGCCGTGGTCGAATCCTCGCCGGACGGTCTCCCCGCTCGCGTCGCCAAGAATGGTGAGAACATCGCCAACTTCAAGACGGTCGCGCAGGCCGAGCGTTGGGTCGCCTTCATGAAGGGCGAACGTTTCGCCAAGTAGAGGCTTGCACTCGCCGCGAACATGGTTAGGTTAGATTCAGGATACGAAGTCATACGGAGGATACGATGGTCGCAATCAAGGACTTGAAGTTGGGTGACACGATCCGCCTGGGCACCGGCACCTACGAGGACGCCACAGTCTACCGCATCAACAAGGACGGCTCCGTGCAAGTGTGGCGCCCGTACGTCACCACCGCCGACTTCTCCTACACCGGAGGCGTGATCCCCTACCTCGGCATCGAAGACTTCGCCCTCTCCGGTCGCGAAGTCGAGCGCATTCAAGAGGGTAAGGAACTGAAGTAGCCTCCGGGGCGGCGGCCCCGGTGAGCCTCCAACGGAGGCCGACCCGAGCCGCTGACACTTACGGAGTCATACGGGAGGATACAATGCGGAACTACTTTGCGGCACAGACGTTTCTCGGCGGGCGACACGAGCGGACCGTGCCGGGCATCCGGTCAACAAGGGTGGAGCGTATCACCGAGTCGGCTATCGCCTTGATCTACCACGGCACAAGGGTCGTCACCTACCTCAACAACGGGACGTTCGTCCTCCAGTCGGGAGGCTGGCACACGAACACCACGAAGACCCGCATCAACGACTACAGCCCCGCGCGTGTCTATCAGCGCAATTTCAACTGGTACATCATGACGAAGGGCGGGCCGGTCGGATTCTTCGACGGCATGATCGTGGACGCCAACGGCGAGCCCGTTACTCATGATGAGTCGGCCTTCGCCCCCGTCCCCGACGAGTACAACGCTCGCAAGGTGAATCTCACTGTCGCGAAGAAAACCATTGACAAGGCGTCGGGGCGGCCTTAGACTGTCCCTTGCTACCGACTCATGATGAGTACCGCCACCTAACGCAGTACGAGAAACAAGGAGAGAGAAGCCATGGCCGAGATCGAGATGAAGCTGAAGCAGATCAAGAACTACAGCGCAGTGTACATGGATCTGGACAAGATCCTCATCGACGAGAAGTTCAACGTCAGGAAGCTCTACGACGAGGCGGAGCACAAGTCCCTGACCGCCGACATCAAGATTCGCGGACAGATGACGCCGATCATGGTGCAGCCGAGGCCCTCGGACAGCGCGCACCCCTACAAGTTGATCATGGGTTTCCGCCGCTGCCGCGCCCTGAAGGAGTTGGGCATCGACAAGGTGCTGGCGGAAATCTTCGACGGCGACGACTTCTCGGCCGAGGCGGCGAACCTCGCGGAGAACGTGCAGCGGGCCGACCTGCTGCCCTACGAGGTGGCACAGCGCCTCGTCCAGATGGCCGAGCGGTACAAGACGACGGGGGAGAAGCTCGGGCGGCTCGTCGGTCTCTCGGGCAAGTACGCCTCCAACCTCATGCGGCTGGAGCGCCAGTTGTGCCCCCGTCTGCTCAAGCTGTTCCATCACGAGGGCGGGCCCACCGACAAGGACCCCGG
>CAYGZE010000226.1:2172-7707 GCA_964354185.1 uncultured Anaerolineales bacterium
AAGGCGGCGGAGAAGGCCGAGGCCGAGAAGGCGAAGGAGGCGGCGAAGCTCATCAAGGAGCAGGAAGCCGCCGCGAAGAAGGCGACCGCCGACGCCGAGAAGGCAGTCAGGGCCAAGGCCAAGGCCGAGGCCGATGCCGCCGCCCTGAAGGCCAAGGCCGCCGAGGCCGACAAGAAGGTCAAGGAGATGGCCGCCGCTGCGGCCAAGCTGGCGAAGTAGCCTACGGGCAAAGAAACCGGAGAGAGTGCCCCGCGTAGGCAGTCCCACTCCTGAGAGAGTGGCCGGGACCGAAACCCGGAGCGGGGACCAAGTAGGGCTTACGGAGTCATACGAGAGGATACGATGTACCACATCATCAAAGACATCGAGGCGGGCGAAATCGACGACCGCGACAAAATTCGCCTCGCAGCCGGCACGATGCTCCCGTCCGCCGAGACCTACTGCGGCTTGAGCCTCCCGCTGGAGAACCGTCAGTACATCGAGCGCCTCGGCGGCCAAAGCGCCGACGCGCTCTGCTGCAACGAATGCCTTGCAAGCCTCATGCTGATAGGAGATTGAAGGGATAGTTCTATCTCGACGGCGAGACCGCCGGAAACACCCTGACCCTATATCCCGGCAGTATGGCACTACTGTCAGGGTTCCGCGAAGAGGGCGCAGGTTAGGGGAGTCGGGAGCACGAAACCCGACAAGGTAACGGGGTCGATAGCCGGCGGTCTCATTTACTGAAGGGATGAAGCCATGCTGAAGTGGAAGCTGGACACGAGCGACGAATTGGTGGCGACGCAGTATGTCACCACCTATCGCGGCTGCAATCTCCGCATTGCTCGCATGGGCGGTCTGAGGTACACCGCCTTCGTCGAGCGGCGCGGCATCCTCTGCACCGCCTACTTCCAAGGGCCGGGCTCGCTGCATCGCGCCCGAGACGCCGCACCCAAGCTGGCAAACGTCATGATCCAGCACGCCGCTACTCATCATGAGTCAAAGAAAGGGGCCGTCCGATGATCGACCATCACATGATGGAGCGCATGACTGCATTCCGCAAGCTCATCGCCGAGCGCGACCAGAAAATCGAGACGCTGACGGCGGTTCACACCGCCCGCCTCGCGGAGTTGTCTGGCCTGACCGACGGCATCGTCAACAAGGTCAACGAGCTTGACGGTACGGTCCGCGCGCTGCTCGCCGACATCGCCGACCACGAGTCGGAGGCGACCGCCTGCAATCAGGGGTTCGATGCCGCCGTCATGAAGCTCAATCAGGAATACGAAGCGGCGCAAGTCGAACTGGACAAGATCCGCAACGCCGAGCTTGACCGTCTCGTCACCGCTGTCAACGCCACGCGCGAGACGGTTGTCGCGACCGACGCCGAGTTGGACAAGGCGCGCGGAGTGCTCGCCGTGGAGCAGGCCAAGCTCGCCGCGACCGAGGCCGAGTACGCCGAGACCTGTCGCAAGCTGCGGGGCGGCAAGTACGGCGAGGCGAAGAAGCTGCTGGCCGAGATGGAGGCCAAGGCGGCGAAGCTGGCGGCGAAGGCGGTCGAGCCCGAGCCCGAGCCGACGGCTGAAGTCCAGACCGGCTCGCCCATCATGTGTCAGTCGTGCCAGAAGATTGCGAAGCCGTGGGTGCTCTCACAATCCGGCGCCGCGCTCTGCCTGGACTGCGCGCAGGGGCGCTAATGCCTTCCATCGACGACCGCAAGCTCCGCCGTTTCGTTGTCGAGTCCAATCTCGACAACACGCTCCCGCTCTGGCTTGACGCCATTGCTAAGGGCGACTATGTAGCGGCCAAGAAGATTCTCGACGCGCGCAGCACCTTGCGTGCCGAACTGACGAAACTGATGGAGTCGGAGCATGACGAAGCCCGCGATTGACCGAGCCGCCGACGCTATCAAGCTCGACCTGTATGATAACGCCATGGAAGTGATCGAGTGCCTGGAGGCGCTAGAACTGATGGCTCGCGCCAGCCGCAACGAGCGGCTAGAGGCCGAGCTAATCGAGATGCACGCCGTCATGAACCGCCTGTCGGCAAGGGTGCATAAGCTCGCCATCACTACTCATCATGAGTCGTCCATCGAAGTCGTGGAGGAATAGTATGTCAACCTATCGAGCCTTCAGCTATTCCAGCCCGGTTCCTACCGATGCCGACGGAGCGCACGATGAAATCATGATCGGGCGTTACGACACTGACGGCGGCTGTGACTACGAATTCGCAATCCGCTGGTACAACCTCGGAACTGTTCTGCTCTACGCCCGCATCGAACTTTATGAAGATACCTGGAAGGCTCTCATGGACTGCGCCGACATCTGGCCCGCACTGGCAGAAATGTGTGGAAAGCGCCCCACTCCCGGCGACATCATGGCAGTCCTGCTCCAATACAACTTCAACAATGAGAGCCGGCCGACACCGCTTCCTCCGCCCGTTTGCCCTACCTGCAATCGACCGATAGAGAAGGAGTAGCCATGCGCTACCTGCCGCTCCTACTCACCCTTACCGCCTGTCAGGGAGCTACCTCGCCAGTGACCGATGCCGGCACCGACCGGGGCGACGCGGTCATGCTCCGCTTCGATACCGGCACGGATACCGATACCGGGACCGTCGCGCCCGATGCCGGCGGCGATGCTCTGACCGCGACCGATGCCGGACTCGATGCCAGTGCCGATACACTCATTCAAACTGACTCCACCATCGTCGATGCGCCATGGTGGTGGGAACAGACTGATGCTAGACCGCAATGCGATGGTGGTGCAGTAGACTGTGGCGCGAGCACTACTTGTGGAGTATGTCTAACCAAGTGTATAGACGGCCTCCAGCCGCCTGACTACTGCCTTACTCTGGATGAGTGGCAATACGTCAAGCATTGCGTGATAACCTTCACATGCGTTATCTAGCACTCCGCTGGCTGTGGTGGGCGCTCGTCTGGGACGTGATGCGCTACTGCATCTACAACCCCTGGCGCATCTTCGTCGCCCTGCCGCTCGCCCTCGTCGGTATGCTCTGCGTCGCTACCTCCAGCCCCAACATCTGGCGCGAGCGCGTATGGTGGAATATGTGCCAGTGTTGGGACGCCGTCGAAGCCGGCGAAATCAAACCGCCGCCGGAATGGCTCGCCCGGCGGCTAGATCCTGATGCCTACCATTTACTAGGAGAGAAGCTATGACCCTGCGCGAGTTGAAGAAGGCAATGGAACAACTCGGCGACGACGACGCCGAAGTCAATGTCGGCGTCTTTGCAGGCGGGCAACTCACCTACGACCCGCACGATTTGATTCTCTACTACCGCGCCCACCCGACCAAGCCGGGACAAGGTCAATGCCTCATCTGTACCGCCGAGCTTTCTCTCCCGCCCGAGGCTGAATGAGTACCTACGCCGTCGTTCTCGGCGGTATCGTCGTCGGCGAGCTTGACGCTATCGGCATACTGGAAGCGCGCAAGGTGGCGCGCGACAAGTGGCCGGAGGCGGAGGTCATCCCGCAGAAAGCGGGTAAGAAGCTCAGCAAGAAGCGACGCCACAACCTGATACGCGGCGCGTACATTCACGCGGCGCAGATACGCGGTATCTTCACGCGGGAGGATGACGAATGACTCGCAAGGAACGCATCAAGAAAATGATGCAGGACTCTGCCGAAGCCGAGTCTGAATCCGCCTGTAACACGCCGACCGAGAAGCTGACGGATGAGCAGATCAGTGAAGATGTGGAGCGTGCCGCCGAGGCCGGCAGCATGATCTTAGCACTAACGAAGGGCATCACCTGTTGCCCCTCCTGCTCAGAGTTGTCGCTACTCATGGCGCTTGCCTCCATGATGCACTACAACGAGAGTGAACCGGAAAGAGCGGTCGGCCTGCTCAAGAGTCTGATGGAGCAGAAGACTCTGATGGAGACCGTTTTCAGCGACACGCGCATCGCCGTCATTCCGGCCGAGGCTCTCATGGAGCAGGCGCCGCGCGACCCGAAGGACATTCAGTAGGCCGATGCCCGCGCTTACCCGCGAGGCCGAAGTTGACTTGGCCCGCCGCTGGCGCGACCATAAGGACAAGACCGCCCACGACCGACTCATCATGAGTCAGCGGCGCAACGTGTTGTATCTGGCCTACAAGTACATGGCTTCGGCTTACCAGAGCGGCTGCCGCGACGGTCACGTAGAGCTTAATGACTTCGTCCAGGCCGGCTGGCGCGGCGTCAGTCGTGCCGCCATAGACTTCGATCCAGAGCGCGGGATTCGTTTCAGCACTTACAGCATCTATTGGATTCACGCCTTCATTAGCAGAACCTCCAAGAAGGCGCGACACCATGCAGTCATGACTACCTCACTAGAGTTTCCCGTCTTCAGTAGCGACCATGAAGCTCTCACGCTTGGCGACGTGCTTCCGACTGACGGGCACGAACTAATCGAATCCGAGGGCGGCTTAGACTTCCGCTCTTACCTCAAGGTCTGGACGAAGCTACTCAATCAGCGTGAGCGGCATATTATCGAACGCCGTTATCGCGCCAAGGTAATGCCGACCTTGGGAGAAGTCGGCAAGGAATTAGGTCTGACGCGCGAGCGAGTGCGACAGATTGAGGCACTAGCAATAGCCAAGATACGGAAGTATGTCACGGCGGTTAATCTACCGGCGGTCGGGAAAACGACTCATGATGAGTAATGGGAGAACAAGATGAGCGACGGAATCGACGCCTTGGAGCAGATGGTCGAACGGCTGACGGCCGAGAACACCCGCCTGCGCGCCGAGGTGATGAAGCTAGAAGACACCGCCAAGCGCATCATGCGGCAGGACGCGACATTCCTCACCAACGAGCGTGCTGAGGCGGATCGCCTGCGGCTCGACCTGGCCCGCCTGACCGTGGACGCGGCGGTGGAATGTGGGCGGCTGCGAGCGGAGCGGGATGAAGTCGTGGCTCTACTCCATGGATGCGCGCCCGAGGTGAAGCCATGAACGACAACGCCGCGAAAGAGGTGCTCCATGCGCGCATGCGCCCGCCGTGCGTGTCGTACGACCGCGAGGCGTTTGAGTACGCGCTCCAGGCCATCGACGACCGGGCCGCGCTGGTGAAGGAAGCCGATGACCAACTGAGCGTCGCCAATTTCTATGCGACCCTCGAAGCCGCCCGCCGCCACGTGCGGGGCGAGGAGTAGTCATGGCCAAGAAGCGCAAGCCGGCGCTCTTCGACCCCGAGAAGTTCGTTGCCGCCTTCGAGGCCAGCGCGCAACATGATGCCGCAGGCCGAATGCGATTGGTGAATCTCGCCCTCGCCGAGCATGCCGTGGTCAAGGCGGCGATGGAATTCTGGAGAGTCGGCAAGTTGGGGCCTGACGAGTGGCACGAAAAGATCAATGCCGCCGATGCGGAGTTCGACGCCGCCTGCGCCACGCTGGCGAAGCTGGAGGGCAAGTGATGACCCGCGATGAGGTGCTCAAGGGGCTGGGGGAGCTTGCGAGTCGACATGGCAACACGATGCCCGTGTGGAACTACACGCAAGTCCTGCGCGCGGCCATCGCGTACATGACGCCGCCGACGACGGAGGAGATCGAGGCGGCGCGAG
>CAYGZE010000227.1:0-7702 GCA_964354185.1 uncultured Anaerolineales bacterium
GGCTGCTTCGCCCTCCTTGCCTGCGGCCGCCTCGCACGGCCTCGGGCCGACGAGGGGTTATTCGGATAGGCTCTCCGCGCCGGTCCCTGGCCCGATTTCCCTTGAGAGCGCCCCCGTCGGGCGGCTATCATCCGCATGGAAACCTGCCCATCCGGCAGCCTGCCTGTCCGAAGTCTGGACCCGTTCCGGGCCGGAGGCAGGGCGGGTCGGGTTCCGAACGGACGTGCGCGATGTCCCTGATGCCTGACTTCGACGAGACCCAGTGCCGCCGCTACCTGGGGGCGATCCTGGAGGTGACACGCCGCCTGGCCTCGGAGCCGCGCCTGGACCCCCTCCTCAAGTGCATCGCCGACGAGACGTGCAACCTCCTGGGCGCCGAGCGGGCGACCCTGTTCCTCTATGACGCCCGGAAGGACGAACTCTACAGCCGCCTGGCCACCAAGAGCGAGATCGAGGTCATCCGGTTCCCGTCGGACCGCGGGATCGCCGGCTCGGTGGCCCGCCACAAGGCGTGCCTTAACATCCCCGACGCCTACGCGGACCGCCGCTTCAACCCCGACGTCGATCGCACGACGGGCTGGCGGACGCGCAACATCCTGGCCGTCCCCATGACGAACCTGGAAGGCGAACTGGTGGGCGTCCTGGAGGCGATGAACAAGCGCGGCGGCGCGTTCGCCGCCGACGACGCCACGCTCCTGGCGGCGCTGGCGGCCCAGGCGGGCGTCGCGCTGGAGCGGGCGAGGCTGCTCGAGGAGTACCTGGCGAAGCGGCGGCTCGAGAACGAGATGGAACTGGCCCGCGACATCCAGGCGGGCCTCCTGCCGCAGAGCCCCCCCCCGCTACCCGGCTTCGAACTGGCCGGCTGGAGCAAGGCCTCCGAGTACGCCGCCGGCGACTTCTACGACCTCTTCCCCTGGGGCGAGCGGTGCGTCGGCATGATGCTCGGCGACGCCGTCGGCCACGGCGTCGGCCCGGCGATCCTCGCCACCGAGGTCCGCTCTCTCGTCCGGGCCCTCGCGCTCCACCAGGCGCGGCCGCACACCGTCCTGACGGACGTGAACCGCTTGCTCGCCGCCGACGTCTCCGAGGGCCGGTTCGTCACGCTCGCCCTGGCGGCGGTCGAGGCCGACGGCACCGTCCACTACGCCAGCGCCGGCCAGGGCCCTCTGCACCTCCTCCGCCGGGACGGCGCGGTCGAGACCCTCGACTCCACGGGCATGCCGCTGGGCATCGTGCCCGAGGTCGGCGTCGAGAGCGGGCCGCCGCTGGCGCTCGGCGCGGGAGACGTGCTCCTGTTTGCCTCGGACGGCATCTTCGAGTGCGACACCGCCTCGGGCGCGGAACTCGGCGTCGACGCCGTCATGGAGGCCGCGCGCCGGCACCTGGCTGAGCCTATCTCCGCGCTCCTGGCCGCCCTGGACGCCCTGACCCAGCAGGCCAACCCCGGCGGTCACTTCCGCGACGACCGGACCGCCGTCGCCGCCAAGCGCCTCGGCTGACCGCCACCGGAGGGCCCCGCATGGCCCGCGTGCCCGCCGACAACCTGCTCGACCGCGCGACCGATCCGGAGTACGCCGCCGTCAGCATCGCCGCCGTCGTCGGGCTCCTCTTGTCGGTCGCCGGCATCACCGCCGTCCTCCTGTCGGCCGTGTTTCTCCTGGTGGTTCCCGCAGCGGGGCTCGTGACGAGCGCGGTGGCGCTGCGCGGGATCGCGCGGTCGCGCGGCGTCCTGACCGGCAAGGGCCTCGCGCTGGCGGGCATCGCGCTGGGCGCGGCGCTCCTGCTCCTGGCCGGCGGGGCGCGCCTGCTCGCCTGGCACCGCGACGCCCGCGTGCTCGGGCGGCTCGAGGCCGACACGCTGGATGTGGTCCGCGAGATCGAGTCCGGCGACTACGAGGGGATCCTGCGGCGGATGCCGGTCGAACTGCGCGACATGGGCCCGAAGGTCCTCGCCAGCCTGCGAGCGCGGTTCGGGCCCCTCCTGGCGGGCGCGGGGAACGTCACCGAGCGCCGCCTCCTCTCCCTGCGCCCCCAGACGCTGGAGAACGGCGACCTCGTCGCCCAGGCGCGCCTGCTCGTCGCCTGCGAGCGGCGGATCGTCGAGATCACGGTCGTCTGGTGGCGGGCGCGGGACGCCGACCCGGCCGACCCGGCGTGGCTCCTCTACAACCTGGGCGGCGAGGAGACCTTCGAAAGCGTACGGAAGTTCGGGACGCCCGAGGGCCGCACCACGCCCCTGAGCACCGATGAGCCGCCGGCCGCTGCGACCGAAGAGGCGCCCGCGCCCGAGCCGGCCGAGGCCCCCCCGGCGCTTAGCCCTCCGCCGGCGCCTCCGCCAGTTCCGACTCCTTGACGCGGCGGATCTCGGCTCCCAGCCGGGTCAGTTTGTCCTCGATCCGCTCGTATCCGCGGTCCAGGTGGTAGATGCGGGAGACGACCGTCTCGCCCTCGGCCACGAGGCCCGCAATGATCAGGGCGGCCGACGCCCTGAGGTCGCTCGCCATCACCGGCGCCCCCGACAGGCGATCCGTCCCGTGGACGACGGCGACGCTGCCTTCCTTGCGAATCCGCGCCCCCATCCGGTTCAGTTCCGCCACGTGCATGAACCGGTCCGGGAACACCTTCTCGATGATGACGCTGATGCCGTCGGCCTTCGTGAACAGGGCCATCGCCTGGGCCTGGAGGTCGGTCGGGAACCCCGGGAACGGCAGCGTGGTCACGTCGACGCTCCGCAGCCGTACGCGCCCCGGCCGCACGTGCACGGCGTCCTCGGAGTGCTCAACCTCCAGGCCCGCCACGCGAAGCGTGTGAATGAGGGCGAAGAGGTCGTTCCACCGGGCGCCGTCGACCGTGACGTCGCCCCCCGTCGCTGCGCCCGCCACCAGGAGCGTCCCGGCCTCGATCCGGTCCGGCAGGACCGTGTGCTCGCAGCCCGTCAGGCGGTCGACGCCCTTGATGGTGAGGCGCGGCGAGCCGATCCCCTCGATCCGGGCCCCCATCTTCACGAGGACGTGGGCGAGGTCCTGAACCTCCGGCTCGCACGCGGCGCACTCGACGACGGTCTCGCCCTCGGCCAGGACGGCGGCCATCAGGATGTTGGCGGTGCCCGTCACGGTCGAGCCGAACGGTCCGCCCAGGTACATCTCGGCCCCGCGCAGGCGCCGGCACTCGCCGAAGATGTAGCCGTGCTCGATCCGCAGGTTGCCGCCCAGGGCCCGGAGGCCCTTCAGGTGAAGGTCCACGGGCCGGTCGCCGATCGCGCAGCCGCCCGGCAGGCTCACCTCGGCCCGGCCGCGCCGCGCCAGGAGCGGCCCCAGCACGCACACGCCCGCGCGCATCGTCTTCATGATCCGGTACGGCGCCCGGACGCGGTCGAGGTCGACCGCTTCGAGGACCAAGTCGCCGCCCGGCTCGCGCGTGGTCCGGACGCCGAGTTCCTCCAGAAGGCGGCCCATCGTGCGGATGTCCGCCAGGTCCGGCACGCCCTTGAGGCGGACGGGCCCGTCCGCCAGGATGGCCGTCGCCATGATCGGCAGGGCCGCGTTCTTCGCCCCGCTCGCCCGGACGCGCCCCGCGAGGCGCCGCCCGCCCGTCACGACCATGCTGTCCATCGACTCGCCTTTCGTACCGCCGGGTGCCACCCTGGCAGGGCAAGCCTGCCGTGGCTTGACCGCTGGCGGCTTGCCCGCCAGTGCCTGTAGCGCAGGGGTTCATCCCCCGCGCGCCGAGGCGCAAGTTTCACGATACCATTTTACCCCTCCCGCCGCGCTACCAGCACCCGGTCCAGCCCCGCGTAGTCCTTGCGCACCTCCACCTCGCCGAGGCCGCGGACGGCCGACGCCATCTCGGCGACCGCCAGGCCCTGGCTCGCGCCGATCTCCACCAGGAGCGTCCCCCCGGCCCTCAGGTACGCCGGGGCGCCCTTCACGATCCGGGCGATGACCTCCGTCCCCTCGGGCCCGGCGACGAGGGCCGCGCGCGGCTCATGCTCGCGGATCTCGGGCGCGAGGCCCTCCCACTCGGCCTCCGTGACGTACGGCGGGTTCGCCACGAGGAAGTCGGCCGGCTCGGCGTCGGCCGCGTCGAGCGGCTCAAAGAGGTCGCCCTCCAGGAACGTGATCCGGTCGGCGACGCCGTGGGCCTGGGCGTTCTCGCGGGCCACCGCGAGGGCCGCCGCCGCAAGGTCGGTCGCAACGACGCGGCTCCCGGCCAGGTGGACCGCCACGCTCACGGCCACACACCCGCCGCCCGTGCACAGGTCGATGACCGTCGGGGCGGACGGCGTCTCGGGCGCCGCGCCCAATAGGGGTGCCGCGGCCGCTCCCGCGTCCGCCGCGGCGGGCGTCTTGCGGCTGCGCTTCGCCCCCGCGCGGTCCAGCACCTCCTCCACGAGCAGTTCCGTCTCGGGCCGCGGGATCAGGCAGTCGGGCGTCACCTTGAAGGCGAGCGACATGAACTCGCACGCCCCGACGAGGTACCTCGCGGGCTCGCGCCGGGCCCGGCGGCGGACGAGGTCGCGGAACCGCACGCGGCCGTCCTCGTCCACCTCGCGTTCGTAGTGGAGATAGAGGTCGATGCGCGGCATGCCGAGCGTGTGGGCCAGCAGCAGTTCGGCCTCCAGGCGCGGCTGCTCGATGCCCCGCTCCGCGAAGTGGCCGCGCGTCCAGTCCAGCAGCCGGCCGATCGTCCACGCTTGTTCCTGCGGCATGACAACGTCGCTCGAGGACGTGGGAAAAGGTTCCGTGCCCGCCCGGGCCACGCGCGGCCAACGCCCGATCTGCCGCGCCCGGAATCCTTCTACTGCCAGGACACATCGGTAGCAAGACGAAAGCGGCGAGGCGCGGCAACGCGGGCCGATTCGCCGGCGGCGTCAGCGCCGGCGGCGACGCCCACCCAGGAGTGCGAGGCCGCCCAACGCCAGGAGCGCCAGCGTCGCCGGCTCCGGCACCACGACGGGGGCCCCGCCCAGCACCGTCCCCTGGTTCACGTACGCGCCGTCGTAGTAGACGTTCAGCCCATTGAGGTCCAGCGTCGACCCGGGGCCGATCACCAGGTCGTGCATGTACAGCGCCTCCGGCGACGCGCGGTTCCCGTTGTCCACGAGGTCCTCCAGCCGCAGCATCGCCGCGTCCACGCCGCCCACCTCCAGGCTCCCCAGGAGGAAGTTGTCCAGGAACCCCGCGAGGACCGCCCCCAGGTCCCGCCCGGCCACCTCGAACGTCGACCACGCCGCCGTCCCGCCCTCGAACACCATCGTCAGGTTCTCCAGGCCCGCCAGGGCCGCCTCGTCGGTGGCGTAGTTCTGGAACGCCGACCCTTCGGCCCGCGTCATGTGCACGACCGACCCCGAAACGGCGGTCAGCGTGCCGACTGCAGAGAGCGTGAATCTGCTGGTCACCTCGAAGTAAGCTTCAGCGGCAGTCAGGCTAAGCGTTCCCCTTGCACTGTAGCGGCCGACCTCAACGCTGCGTGCGACAAGGGACCCACCCGCCAACTCGAACCGTGCGCCCTCCCTGCCACCATAGAAGCCGATGTTGAGGACGCCTTCCACGGTGTGAGTGCCGCCCGTCTGGATGAATGCGTCTCCCGGACCGTGTCCGATTCTTTCATTTCCGACCACAAGGTTGCCGCCAACAAGGCTGTATTCGCCGGTGTAGTCTCCCTCCCCAAGACCCAGCCAGTTGCTGACAATACACGTACCGCCGACCTGGGTGAAAGCCCCCGTGCCGGTCCCGCTGACCTTGATGCTCAAAGCCGACAACGTACCGGCACCGATGTAGGCACCGCGGTCATCGGTGGAGAGCCCGCCGCGACCGAGGTCGACCGTGCCGCCCGTCAAGGAGATGCCGCCGCCCAGCGTCAGGGCGCCACCAGCCGTCGCCGTGATCGTCCCGGCGGTCTCGACGAAGTCGTCAATCTCTCCCCACCCGCGGAAACCTTCCCCCGGCCCCACGACGAGCGTGTCACCGAGGATGTGGGTCATCCCCGCGTTGGTGTACTCACCGAACACGGCCGCCGGGTCAAAGCCGGGGGACACGACAAGGAGGGAATCAGGGCCAAGCGTGAGCGACGTCGCCCCGGCGTCCAGAACGGTGCCTTTCGACAGGTTCACCAGCGCGCTGGCGGCCGTGATCGCTGCGTTACCGCCCGCGCAATCGAGAATGCCCTCAACGTGCAATCCCGCATTGACTTGAAGCGTTCCGCCCGTGAGTTCATAACGGCTTGTATGCCCAGACCAGGACTCTACCGTCAAATAGTCCGCCGTGTGCGAACCCCCCGTCTGCCTGAACAGGCCAGCGCCCTGCCGGCCGATATACTCTCGCTTGGCGAGCAACTGCCCATCGCTCAGTTCGTACGTGCCGCTCGAATGGTAGCAGCCGACGTCCAGGAAAAGACCGGCCTGGTGGGTTCCGCCGCTCTGCTGGAACAGTCCCGCTCCTCGGTCTTCCTCCTCGCATCCGATGTTCTCCACCTCCCCAAGAACTCTCAGTTCGCCCCCGGAAAGCAGATACGAACCAAGCCCACCATTCCAGGATCCCAGAACCAGACTGTCATTCACAGTATGCGTACCGCCGGTTTGCACGAAGGTGCCCGCCGTGCCAAATGATAGATCGCCGTAACATCCGGTTGCAAGCACGCCATCATGGAGTTCGTAACGCCCCGTGGACCCAATCCAAAAACCCAGCGTCAGATAACCAAGCACCGTGTGTACACCGCCGCTCTGAACGAACGTTGCAGCACCAGACCACCCTACCTCCTCTCCCTCAACCGCGAGATCGCCGCCCGAGAGCAAGTACGCTCCGCTCGCACCTGAGTTGCGGCCAAGACAGAGGTGGCTGCACTTGTGCGTTCCGCCAGTCTGGGTAATCTGGCCGTCCGCATCGTAGCCGATATAGGTATGCCAGCCCGAATCGAGCGTCACGCCGTCCTGGATGGCAAGGGCGGCCTCGGCACTCGAGCCGTCCACATAGAGTGTGCGGATTGCGGCGGTGGCGGCGTAGACGTTCCCGGCGTTCTCCAGCGGGAGGTAGGCCGTGTCCGCGCTACCGGGGACGCTCGCCTCCAGCCAGTTCGCGGCCTCGCCCCACTGGGTCGTGGGGTCCGTGGGGTCGACGGCCGCGTTGCCGCCCGTCCCGGCCCCTTGCCAGTGGAAGTCGGTCGCCAGGGCGGCAGGGCCGCCGACGACCAGCGAGATCACCAGGAACCAGGACACAGACACCGCGCGGCAGGCCGTTCGGACCACCGCTTCCCCTCCCCCTGGCAGGCGCGGGACGCCTCCCCGCGAGTGTGGCGGGCACACCCTCCCCTTCTCCAAGGACGTCTGACCGCATTCTACGGCGCGCAGGCGGCCGGAAGGGGAACGCCCATAAGTCCTTGTCAGACAAGGGGTTGCGCCAGGCCGCCCCAGGCAGGACACCTGGCGGAAGATAACAGGATATAGAAGGATGTAATTCGGTCCGCCCCCGCGGCCACGCGGCGGCCGCCGCGCGGCACGGGCCGCAAGGCCCGGCTCACTCGTCCTCGAGGCCCAGCCCGGCCAACTTGGCCGCGTGGTCGTGTTCCAGGAGGGCCGCCAGGAGGTCTCCCAGCGCGCCCTGCATCACCTGGTCGAGGTGGTATGCCGTGAAGTTGATGCGATGGTCCGTGAGGCGGTTCTGCGGGAAGTTGTAGGTGCGGATGCGTTCGCTCCGGTCGCCGGAGC
>CAYGZE010000228.1:0-7665 GCA_964354185.1 uncultured Anaerolineales bacterium
GAGCGGCGTCGGCTTCATGGGTCCTCCTTTGCCGGGTGCCACTGGCGGCTTGTCCGCCAGTGCCGTCCGGAAATCGGCGACGAGGTTGGGGGTGCTTCCCCAGTTTTCCCAACCGGAACGATTAGTTTCCTTGCCGGCGGTGCGAGGGATACCAGTCGCGGTTCGCCTCGATCCCCTCCGACCAGGCTGCGAACTGCTCCCGCGTGCCCGGTGTGCTCCCGTCGCCGTAGGTCAGGCTGTCCAGGAAGGCGACCACCTCGCCGAGCCGGCCCTCGATCAGGTTGACCGCGACGGGGCGCGTCGGCCCGCCCGTCTTATAGTACCGGTGGAAGCCGTGGATCAGGCGGTCGATGAGGAGAAGCCGCTCCTGCGGTGTCCGGGCCGCCGGAAACGCGCGGACGAAGTCGCGGAACAGGGCCAGGACCGGCTCCGCGCCCGAGAGTTGCCGGTGCTGGATCGTCTTGAAGTACTCGCCCCACGCCAGGCGCCAGCCGCAGGCGCAGCGGAGGACCGTCTCCTGGCGGCCGTCGTGTTCGACCACCGCCGCGCACCGCGGGCAGCGGGCCCGGCCGGCGACGGCGTCGCACGCGTCGAGGAAACTCTCGCACCGGGCCAACAGGCCGTACCCGACGCGGTCGATCAGGGCGGCATCGCAGATGCCCCGGGCGTCGGTCTCGTAGAGGAGGCGGATCTCCCGCTGGCTGACGCGCGGGGCCCATGCCGGCACGGGCGCGGCCGGTGCCGTCTTCTCTCCCCGCCCGGCCCCCTTGTCACCAACCTGGGCCACGATGCCGTTCCTTCCGCCCCGTTCCCTGCCTCGGCCGCCATCCTAACGAGTCCGCATTCGTCCGCAAAGGGCAAAGGGCGCCCCCCGACTGCCGTCGGCACGTAAGGTAGGCACTCCGCAGCCACGCGGTATCGGGACGGCACCCCCGCATTCGCCAGCCGTGGCCGTTCGCCTTGGCTCGTCGCTCGTGGCCCTGGCCCGGCGTACCCCGCTGGCCGTCTAGGCGGGCGAAGCCGGCTCGCGGCTCGTGGCACCGTTCGCCACTCCGCACTTTCCTAGTCCCCCCAGTCCCCCGCTTTTGAATGCGCCCCCGCGACTCCTCTTCTGGCCCTATTTCGGACAGGGCGGGTCCGCAACTCACGTAAGTATTATGGACGCATCGCTACCCATCGAGCGCCAAAAGCCGTCAAAAGCGATCAAAAACCGACCCAAAGCGCCGCAATCCGTACGTAAAACGTCAAAAAACGATCAAAAACGGACGCCTTTTGCCTTGCCTATCTTAACATCCGGCACTGCCAACCCCCCTGGCGCTAGCGCCAGGGGGGTTTCGGCCGGGCGGGAGGCCGGAAAATCGGCAAATTCCGCGCGCGCCAACCCGTTTTCCCGATTGTAAAAAGTGGACTTACAGCAATTCCGGGGGCGCCGAATCGCGGATGAGAAGCACTGGCGGGCAGGCCGCCGGTGGCACCCGGCGCGGGGGCTCGAACGGCGCGGGGGCTGGGTCAGGGGTGGCCGCCCGCGGGCCCGCCAAGCAGAGCGGACCACGTGGCCGCCCGGCCCCGTGGTCCGCGGTCCTGCGACATCCTGCGCCCGCGCTCCTACTTCTTGGCCTCGTCGAGGGGCTTGATCTTGACGTTGCGGTACATGACCTTCGCCCCGTGGTCCTGGAAGCCGATGTGGCCCTCGCGTTTGAAGTCCTTGAGGGCCTTGTTGAACTTGTTGGGGGACCCGTCGAAGTTCTTGTGGGCCTCGGTCCACTTGTCGAGGTCCATGTCGATGACCTTCTCGCCGTTGATCTCGATGGTGATGAGGTTGCCCTTGGCGGTGAGGACGACGTGGTTCCAGTCGTCGTCCTTCACGGTGTTCTTGCTGGGGGCGAGGCAGTCGTAGATGGAGCCGACGTCGTTCTTGCCGAGTTCCTTCTTGTCGCCGGCGCGATCGACCTGCATCTCGATGCCCGTCTGGACGCAGTCCTTGGGGTTATCGGTGCGGATGAAGACGCCGCTGTTGCCCTCGGTCTTGAATTCGAGGTCGAGGACGAAGTCGCCGAAGCGCTGCTTGGTCCAGATGTCGCCGCCGCCGCCCTGGCGGACCATGGCGCCGTCCTGGACGACCCAGCCGGCGCCGGGCTCCTTGCCGTCGGCGTTCTGCCAGTTCGCGAGGTCCTTGCCGTTGAAGAGGTCGATCCAGCCGGCCTCCTTGTCCCTGGGGGCGGCGTAGATGACCGTCCGGGGCGAGGGGGCGGCCGCCTTCTCCTTCAGGTTCGGGCCGCGCGCGGGCTCGATCTTCAGTTTCGCGCTCGGCGTGGCGTTGGCCTTGAGGTCGCCCAGGGCGTACTGGATGCCCGCCAGGTAGTGCTTCAGGAGGACCGGGTCCCAGAAGATGTAGTGCTCGTGCCCGAGGGAGCAGTAGAAGGTGCGTCCCTTGCCGGTTTCGCGGATCCAGGAGACGGCGTAGTCCTCGTCCTGGCGTTTCTTCTCGCCCAGTTTCGTGTAGGGCGCGTCGATGCTGAGGAGGAGGTGGAGGGCCTCGCGGCTGTAGGGCTCCTTGAAGGTGTAGATCTCGTCGCTGATCTTAAAGCCCTTGCCCTCGAACATGGCGGTCAGGGGGCTCTTGGGGTCGTCCAGTTTGACGCTGATGTCGCGGTACGGGTGGCCGTCGAAGTAGCCGCCCATCATCTCGCCGAACTCCTTCCAGTCGTAGAAGCAGTCGGTGGCGGCGTGGATGCCGACGATGCCCTTGCCGCCCTTCACGAACTCCAGCAGGGCGGCCTTCTTGTCGGCATCGTTGAAGAGGGTGCCCGTGCAATTGTCGAAGCAGACGGCGTCGAACGCCTTGAGTTTGTCGGGCGCGAACATCTCGACGTCGTCGCTGACGACGGTCTTCCAGGCGCCGGTCTTCTCGCCCATCAGGGTCAGGGCCTCGGCGGCGATCTCGACGGAACTGTGGCGGAAGCCCTTCGTCAGCGTGAACACCAGGAGCGTCCGCGGCTTCAGGGGCTTGACGTAGGCCTTATCCGGCAGGGCCGCCTTCACCTTCTCCAACTGGTCGTCCGGGACGGCCGCCAGGGCGTATCCGAACGTCACGGCCAGCAGGGCCGCACTCACTGCCACGCACACCGTTTGCCGCATGGTCTGTCTCCTCTCGCTCGTTCGACTTCCCGTGAAACCTTCTCTCAGACGTTCCCGCCCGGGGAACATTCAGGCGGCGGGCCTCCCCCCGCATAGGTTATACGGGGTGAACCCCCCTTTTACCCGCGGGCGCCGCGCTTTGCAAGCCCGATGCGGACCGCGGCCGTCGCGCCGGGCAAGGGCAGGGGACCGCGGCCCGGGCCCGGCTGGCGCGCCGGCTGGTGCCCCGACTCCCGCACAAAGGGGGGCGACGCGGCGCCCTCGGCCGCTATAATGGGAGGGCGACGCGGCAGGGCGGGTCCGGGGAAGGGCGCATGAAGCGGCTGAGGCAACTCGGCATCTGGGGCGCGGTGGCGGCGGTGGCCCTCCTGGCGGCCCTGTCGGTCGCGGGGGCGTTCCTGGGCGCCGAGCGGGCCGAGCGCCTGTTCAACTCGACGCCGCTGGTGGTCTTCTGGTTCGTCCTGGCGGGGCTCCTGGTCGTCGGGTTCGTCGCGTTCCGCGGCCTGCTCGCGCGGCCGGGCCTCCTGGCGATGCACCTGGGGGCGCTCTTGGTGCTGGGCGGCGCGATGTGGGGATCCGACCGCGGCCATGCCCTCGGCGGCGGCCGCGCGGTCCCGTCGGCCTACATGGTCATTCACGAGGGCGAGACGACCGACGTCCTCCTCGACCCGGCCACCCAGGAGGCGGTCGGCAGACTCCCGTTCGCCCTGCGGCTGGACGACTTCCGGCTGGAGTACTACGAGCCGGACGACCCCGCCCGGTGGGACCTATCCGTCGGCACCCTCGCCCACCGCGAGGAGGCCCTCGAGCCGTGGCGGGTCGGCAGCACCTTCACGCTGCCCGTGACCGGCATCCGCGTCCGCGTCCTGCGGTACCTGGCGAGTTCCCGCCCGGTCCTCGACGACCGGGGCAACGTCGCGGCGGCCGAGCCCGACCCGGACGGCAAGGGGCCCCCCGCCATGCAGGTCCTCATCGCGAGCCACGGGGCCGAGGACCGGGCCTGGCTCGTGCCGCGCGAGGGCGAGGGCTACGCCGAACTCCTCCTTGCCGGCCGGTCTCGCGGCCGCGGGGGCCTGCGCGGCGGCGATTACGTCATGGCCCAGAGCCTGATCCTCGAGCAGCCCGAGCCGCCCATCCGGGACTACCTGAGCGACGTGGCGGTGGTGCGGGACAACCTCGACGTCGCGAAGAAGACCGTCGAGGTCAACGACCCGCTCCACCGGGGCGGCTACCACTTCTACCAGGTCGACTACGACCACGAGGCCGCGCAGTACACGGTCCTCCTGGTCCAGTCGGACCGCGGCCTGTACGTCGTCTACGGCGGGTTCATCCTGCTGGCGGCCGGGGCGTTCTGGCATTTCTGGATCGCGCCGGCCCTGCGGTTCCTGGCCGGGCGGGAAGGAGGGCGGGCATGACGATCCACTGGACCGCCCTCGGCATCCTCCTGGTGCTGGCGATGCTCGCGCATCTGGCCGCAGCGGCGACCCTCGGCCTTCGGTGGCGCGGGGCGGGCCACGCGGCCTTCGCGGGGGGCCTGGCCCTCGCCGCCGCCGCGTTCGTGGTCCGGTGGGTCGAGGTCCGGCACCTGCCGATGCAGAACCTCTTCGAGGTCTTCCTGTCGATGGGGATGCTGATGTACCCGCTGTCGCTCTTCTGCCGCCGGTTCCTGGGCGTCCGCGGGCAGGCGGCCGACGCGTTCATCGGGTTTATGGTCCTGTTTCCGGCGGCGTTCGTGCTCAATCCCGACCCGCAGAAACTGCCGCCCGCGCTCCAGAGCCCCCTCTTTGCCCCGCACGTGGCGGCCTACCTGTTTGCGTACGTCATCATGGCCAAGGCCGCGGTCCATGCCGTGCTGGGCCTGGCTGCGGGGGAGCGGCGGCCGGGGCGGTGGTCCGACTTCGTGGCGGGCCTCCGGGCCGCCCTCGAGGCCCTGAGCGACCGCAGCCGCCCCCGGGAGCCGCACGACCGGGCGGCCTCGGAGCGGGCGGCCTACCGCATGGCGGGCCTCGGGTTCCCGCTGCTGACGCTCGGCCTCGTCCTGGGGGCCTGGTGGGGGAAACTCGCCTGGGGCGACTACTGGCACTGGGACCCCAAGGAACTCTGGTCCCTCGTCTCGTGGCTCCTCTTCCTCGGCTACTTCCACGTCCGGTTCCGGCTGGGGGGGCGATACCCGCGCCTGGCGGCCGCCCTGGTCGTCTGCGGGTTTGGCGCCATCATCGTCACGCTCCTCTGGGTGAACCTGGCCCCCATCTTCGCCGGGCTGCACTCGTACGCGTGACGGCGGCCGGGGAAGAGACGGCACCGCTCCCTTACGGTCGCGGCTCGGATACTGCTTGCGGCCCGGCCGGCGGACGCCGCGCCGAAATCGCTTGCAGAACCTCCAGCCCCCGCGCATCCTAGGCGGACCCTGGTCGCCCGCGGACGGCGCCGCTCGGGCACGGGGCAGGCCGGAGTCACGCAAACAGGCGCCATGGGACCTGCCTCCCGCGCCTGCCGACAGGCGGGCGGCGGGCAGGTCGGAAAGGGCACGCACGATGGCGAAAGAGATTCGGGTCGGCATGGTGGGGATGGGCGGCTTCATGAACGTCCACTCCGAAGCGCTCGGCAAGATCCCCGGCGTCAAGGTCGTCGCGATCACGGACCCCGTGGCGAAGAACCGCGCCAACCACAAGGCCCGCCACGCCCACCTGGCCCAGGCCGCCGAGTACGGCGACTATCGCCAGATGCTCCGCAAGGAGGACCTGACGGCCGTCGTGATCGCCAGCCCGCACACGCTCCACTACGAGCAGATCATGGCGTCGCTGAAGCGCGGCCTGCACGTCCTGGTCGAGAAGCCGATGGTCTGCAAGATCAAGCATGCCCTGAACGTCGTGCGGACCGTGCGGAAGACCAGGCTCGTCCTCACGATCGGCTATCACCGCCACACGGCCGGGCCCTACCGGTACATGCGGCGCGCCATCCAGGAGGGCGCCGTCGGCAAACTCCAGACCATCGCCTGCTACCAGGCCCAGGAGTGGAAGAAGGCGTGCAAGGGCCTGTGGCGCCAGGAGCCGGAACTCTCGGGCGGCGGCCAGTTGAACGACTCGGGCAGCCACCTCATCGACGTCATGCTGTGGATGACCGGCCTGGCGGCCGACACCGTCTCGGCCCAGATCGACAACTGCGGCACCAAGGTGGACATCAACTCGGCCATCACGGTCCGCTTCACGAACGGGGCGGTCGGCACCGTAACCGTGGTCGGCGACGCCCCGGGCTGGTGGGAGGACATCAGCATCGTCGGCGACAAGGGGGCCCTGTACCTGCGCGACCGGCTCGGCCTGACGCAGCAACTGGGCATGCGCGACGCCCAGATGGTCGTCAACGCCGAAGCGCTCGGCAGCGCGAGCGTCTCCTACGACTTCATCCGGGCCGTCCGGGGCGAGGGGGAGCCGGTGGCGCCGGCGGAGTGCGGCCTGCGCGTGATCGAACTGACGGAGGCCGCCTGGAAATCGGCCGCCCGGGGCGGCAAGCCCGTCAGGGTGCCCCGGACGAAGGCCTAGACTTCTTCGCCCTGCTCTGGATCTTCTTCTGGCATCACCCGCGGGGCCGCGTCGGCTACCCTGCGGCTCAAGCAGGCGGGGCAGGGGCATTCGGGACCGGTGTGATGCCGGTGTACGAGGCCGTGCAGTCGGCCGGTCTCGTCAGCGTCAAACCGACGCTGGATGACGTCGAGGTACGAAACGTCGTTGGCGCTGTACCGGCGGAACACCGCGTAGGCCACGTGGTCAGCGAGTTGCACAAGTCGGGAGGCGCGCGAGTCCACAAAAAGGGGCACGTCGGCCATGTTACGCAGGACGCCCCAGCGGGTGCCCAGGGTTCGGAAGTCTCTCGCCATGGCTTGCAGCGTCGTCTCGTACGAACTCTCATCAAGGATGATCTGGCCGCGCTGCGGCTCCTGCTGCGTAATGTAGATCCGCTTCAGCAGAAGGTCAAACCGGCTGCACAGTTCCTCAAAAGCCATCTCCATCGGATCCCGGTCGGGGAACGAGGCCTTATGCACCGCGCAGGCAAAGGCGCACGTGGTGCCGCGAGCATGAGCCAGGACGCCAAGAACGTCCAGGATAACCTTCCGTCGCGCTTCCTTCGGCATGCTGTGCCAAGGAGGACTCCGCCCGGAGAAGATCTCCGAGGCACGGAATTCGAGGGCATTGGGATCAGAGGGATGCAAGGAGGAGGCAATCCGGTCCAGCTCTTGGGCGATCCAGTGGATCTGCCGCTCGAAAACGCAGACGCCCCCAAGTACGAGATGGGATTCGTCGCGGTTGGCTGCTGAACCAGAGTCGTCCAGGTAGAGAAGATACACGGCTTCCCCCGGAAATAAAAAGGCGGCCGGGTGGGGATTGGACCCCAACGAACCGCGCTACCGCAGCTCTCCCAACCGCGCAGGTACTATATCGTATAAACCAGCCTCTGTCAACAGACAATCTTGCTTTGCCTGGGAAGTGCCCCAGACATCGTACCCCCCTTGCGGAGATCGCGGCGTGGGGG
>CAYGZE010000229.1:0-5602 GCA_964354185.1 uncultured Anaerolineales bacterium
GCGTCCACGCCGTCGCCGTCGGCCACAGTTACCCGGAGATCCTGGAGCGCCCCGAAACGGGCTATCCCATCGAGTGGGGCCACTCCGTTAGCGACCTCGCGCGGGCCCTGCCGCGAGGCCTCGGGCGCAGGGATGCGGCCGTGCACCTGGGCTACTCGCCCGTCTGCGTGCGGGACGTCGGGCGGGCCCTGGCCCGCGGAATACGGCTCATCTACACGTCTCCCTACGGCCGTCCCGAGGCGCTTGGGGACCACAAGAACCTGCTCTGGCTGGATCTGCCCTGGCGGCCGGGGGACGCCTGCGTCGACGTGCCCGGCTACGGCGCGCGGATCCTGCCCTCCAGCAGCGCCGCGCACACGATGGCCTACTTCGCCGTCGTGGCCGAGATGGCCGACCGGATGGCCTGGCGCTAGCCGCCGTTCTGCCCGTCAGGCCCGCCGCCGCCGCGCGTAGCGCGCCAGCGCGCCCCACGCCAGGCAGACGGAGAGCGCCGTCACCGGCTCGGGGATGGGCAGGTTCGTCACAATGTGGAAGTCGGCCCCGACCCAGCCGGGGTTCTCCCACCCCTTCGTGGCGGCGTAATCATTGGCCATGGCGTAGTCGCCGATCTCGTGCGTGTACCGCAGGCCGGACTCGATCGCCTCGCGCCAGGCCGCGACCCAGTAACTGCCGTACGACGGCCCGGTCCAGTCGACCGCGTAGGCCGCGAAGCGGTTGTCGCCCCCCACGATGTTCAGGTCGTCCACCATGTCGCCCGAGAAGCACTCGCCGAACGCGTAGCACTCGGTCTTGGCGTCGAACGGGTCGACCCAGGCGGCGAACTCGTCGTCCCGAACGAACGGCGACTGCCACGTGCAGAGCGACCCTTCGTCAGGGGTGGCCGGGACTATCACATGCCCCTCTTCATCCGCTTCGTAGGATGTATTGTCCCCGTGGTCGAAGGACCAGAAGTAGAAGCAGTCCTGGGACGTCATGACGCCCTGGAGGAACGCCAGGCGGTTGCGGAGGTTGTCGTAGGTCGCCGCCTCGATATGGCCTCCGGCCAGGACGATGTCGCTCCAGTCGGAGTCGACGAACACGGTGCCGTGCCTGTCGTCGTCGATGTGCCGGTCCTCCGCCGGGTCCGTCCCGTCCGCGAACAGGACGTACACGTTCTCGACCGAGTACCCCAGCGTGCCGGTCATGATCTGCCACATCTGGTACGTCTCATAGTCATATCGAAGGTAGTTGCTCTCCTTGTTGACGCCGCCGCTGAAGATCACGCCGTAGTTCGTCGCCAGCGCCCCGGCGGGCACGAGCGCCAAGACCCCCCACGCTGCCACGGCCATCCACCCATAGCGTCTCATGGTTCCCCCCTTTCGGTCACACCCCTCCTCGCGCCGATCGGACGGGGAAGCATACCTCAGAATTCGGGAGAGTCAAATGCCTCCGGGCCGGGCCCGCAGGGGACCCGCGGGCGGCCGCAGGCATGGCCTCCGCAGGCCGCGCCAGGGCCGAAACCGCGCGGCCGTCACACACGTTTGCCGCACGGCACAGGATTTGCGAACGCGCCCCCTACTTCGCCGGAGCCGCGCCGGCCTCCGGCGCGCCCCCGGCGCCCGCCTTGACCACCGGCAGCAGGATGCGGCTGGGGCGCTTGGCCTCGCAGAAGACGCGGTTCGTCTGCTTCACCGCGCGGCAGCCCTCGGCCCACGGCTCGCCCGTCCCCGGGTTCACGTCGAACCGCGGGAAGTTCGACGAGGTAACGGTCACGCGGACGCGGTGGCCCCGGTTGAAGACGATGCTCGTCGACCAGCAGTCGACGGTCACCTCGCAGGGCTTGCCGGGCTCCAGGGGCTTGGGCTCGGCGAAGGAGTCGCGGTAGCGCAGGCGGCGGATGCCCTCGGCCATGATGAAACTGCGCCCGTCCGGGTACACGTCGCACAGCCGCACCGAGAGGTCGGTGTCGGCGGCCGAGGAGGCGACCCAGACCTTGGCCAGGACGCGGCCGGTCACGTCGAGCGGCTCGGCCAGGGGCTCGGTCGTGAACTTGAGCACGTCGGCGCGGCCCTCGATGCGGTTCTGGTTCATCGGGCCGGCGGGGATGGTGAGGTTCCCGCCGCCCACGGTCGGGCACGGGTCGGCCGGGTCGAAGGTGTACTCCTCGACGGCGTCGGCGTCGGAGGGCGCCCCGGCCGCCAGGCCCCCGCCCTTGCGGAAGCCGTAGGCGGTCTCGGTGCACGGGACCGGCCAGTCGTCCACGTATCGCCATACATTGCCATGGGCCTCGGGGTCGTCCACGTCGCCCATGGCGAAGTAGGCGACGGCGGGCTCCTCGAGGATGCCGTTCGCCTCGCCCTTCAAGACCGCGTCGAACCACCGGACCGGGTCGTACCGCCAGGGGGGATTCGAGCGGGGGAACGCCAGTTCGCCCTGCGTCTTGCCGCCCATGCCGCCGTGGGTCCAGGGCCCCATGATGAGTTTCTGCCGGCCGCGCGCCCCCTCGGCGCCGGCGTGCTGGCGGCCGACGAACGCGTCGAGCGTGCCCTGGCAGAAGATGTCGAACCACCCGCCCACGTGGACCGCCGGGGCGGTCATGACGGCGAACTTCCGCGTGGAGTCGAACCGCTCCCAGTAGGCGTCCAGCGCCGGATGGCCGCGCCACACCTCCATCGCCTTGGCGTCGAACTTATGCTGGCGCGTCCAGTTCTCGACCTGTTCCTTCCGCAGGGCGCCGCCCACGTAGGCCGCGTCGGCGTAGAGGTTGGCCGCCGCCACGATGAGGTACTGGGCCGCCAGGCCCTTCGGGGCCGCCCCCGCCATCAGGTTCTGCGTGATGCCCCCCGCCGAGGCGCCCACCGTCCCGATCTTGCCGTTGCACCACGGCTGCTTGAGGATCCAGGCGATGGTGTCGGCCCCGTCCTGGTGGTCCACCCAGCCGCACCCGATGAACGGCAGGTTCTCGCCCTCCGAGTCGAACCGGCCGCGCATGTCCTGCGACACGCCCACGTAGCCCATGCTCGTCGCCACGAGGCCGCCCAAGCCCGCGTCGCCGCGCCCGTAGGGCGTCCGCGTCAGGACGACCGGCCACGGCCCGTCGCCGGGCGGCAGGTATACGTCGGTCGCCAGGCGCACGCCGTCGCCCATCGGCACCATGACGGTCTCTTTGCCGGCGGCCGCGTAGACCGTCGTGGCCACGAGGACCGCCAGCACCGCCGCCGCCAGCCGCCACAGGCCGCTGCGCTTTGCCATGGTGCGTCTCTCCTTCATCATGGGCACCTGCTTGCTTGGGACCAGCCGGCTCGCCCGGGCGCTCGGGGCCGGGGTCTCGCCCCTCTGCTACAATGGATGACCCGAGGGCCGGTTGCCGAAAAAGGGGACATGCTACTTTTCCGAGACGGCCCCACCGGCACCCCGGCCAGGCCCGTCCTCGGGCGGAAAAGTAGCATGTCCCCTTTTTCCGTCCAGGCCGATCAGGGCGGCGCCGAGGGCGACGGCCAGTTCCGGCCGCTCGGGCACGACGACCTCGGCCTCGAGTTCCTGCCGGAGCGCCGCCACCATGCACGGGTTCCGCGCGACGCCGCCGACGAAGAGGACCCGCGCGCCCGTGCGGATCCGCGACGCCATGGCCGCGACGCGCCGCGCGACGGCCACGTGCAGCCCCAGGGCGATCCGCCGCCGGTCCTCGCCCCGCGCCACCAGCGACACGACCTCCGACTCGGCGAAGACCGTGCACGTGCTCCCGACCTCGACCGGCCGGTCGGCCCGAAGCGCCTCGGGGCCCAGGTCCTCCAGGGCGTAGCCGAGGGCGTGGGCCATCACCTCGAGGAACCGGCCGGTGCCCGCGGCGCAGCGGTCGTTCATCTCGAAGCGGCCGAAGCCCGCGCCGGCCCCCAGTTCGATCGCCTTGGTGTCCTGACCGCCGATGTCGATGACGCTCTCGCACCCCGGCGCCAGGTGCCGCGCGGCCCGGGCGCACGCCCGGATCTCCGTCACGGTCGGGCACGCCAGGTGGGCCGTCGCCAGGCGCCGGCCGTAGCCCGTGGCGACGATCGCGCCGGCCGCGCCCGCGGCCAGGCACTCGCGCAGGCGCGCCATCGGGTCGTGGCCCGTGTCGAAGACCTGGGCCTCGGCCACGCGGCCGCCCTCGAGGCGCACGATCTTGGTCATGCGCGACCCGAGGTCGATGCCGATGGCCGTCCCGCCCGTCATGGCCGTCCGCCGCCTCCCTCGCCCGCCGGGACGGAGGGCGCGCCCGCGCCGCTCAGCAGCACGCCCGCCGCCATCAGGCCCACCGCCCACAGGGCCTCGTACGTCCGGTTCTCGATCGCGTACGAGAGGCTCGCGTACAGCATGAACGCGCTCGAAGCGCAGAAGAGGGCCGGCACCCACGGATAGCCCGGCACGCGGTAGGGGCGCGGCGTCTCGGGCTCGCGCCGCCGCAGCACGAAGAGCGAGAGGCCCACCATGAGGAAGAAGATCCAGAAGACCGGCGTCGTGAACTTGACGAGGCTCTCGAATCCGCTCCGGGTGAACCCGAAGCCGACGACCAGCGCCAGCGTCACCGCCGCCTGCGCCAGGAGCGACCACGCCGGCGTCCCCAGCCGCGCGTTCCACCGCCCCAGCGGCGCGTAGAGGCGATAGTCGCGGCCCATGGCGTAGTAGATGCGTGCCCCCGTGAAGATCAGTCCATTCATTGCTCCCAGGGCTGAGATGCAGACGAGGACGCACATGGCCCGCCCGGCCCAGTCGCCCAGCGCGGGCGCCAGCACGTCGGCCGCCACGGCCTTCGACGCGCGCAGCCCCTCCAGCCCCAGGCCCTGGACGAACGCCAGGTTCACGAGGACGTAGATGGCCGTCACGGCCACCGTCCCGGCCACCAGGGCCCGGAGGATGTTCTTCCGGGGCCGGCGGACCTCGGCGGCGACGTAGGCCATCTCGTTCCATCCGCCGTAGGTAAAGAGGATGAGGATGAACGCGAGGCGAAGGTCCGCCCCGCCGCCGCCTTCGCCGCCGCCCGCGCCCGCGGCACCGCCCCCCTGCCCGAGCGCCAGGCCGACGGCCACGATCGCCCCCAGGCCCTGGATCTTGAGGATCGTCAGGAAGTTCTGCGTCGTCTTCCCCGGCCGGACGCCCAGCACGTTGATCGCCGTGAGGAGAAGGATGGAGCCCACCGCATACGTCATCGGCCCGGCGTCCCCCCCGCCCAGGGGCACCAGGCGGCCGGCGTACCGCGCGAAAATGTAGCCCCACGCCCCGATGGACCCCGGCCGCACGACCCAGAACTGGGCCCACGCAAAGAGGAAGCCCGCGCGCCGCCCGAACGCGCGGGTGAGGTAGACGTAGTCGCCGCCCTCCTCGGGCCAGGCCGTCGCGAGTTCGGCGTAGGCGAGGGCCCCGACGAGCGACACCAGGCCCCCCGCCGCCCACACCGCCGCCAGCCACCCGACGCTCGGCACGCACGACGCAATCAGCGGGCTCGTCTCGTAGATGCCCACGCCGATGATGATGCCGACGATGAGGCTCGTCGAGTCGAACAGGGTCAGCCGGCGCTGCGGCCGCGCCGCCGCCTCGCCGTGCATCATGTGGCGCTCCGACATGCCGCCCAGTATAGCGACCCGCG
>CAYGZE010000229.1:5702-7633 GCA_964354185.1 uncultured Anaerolineales bacterium
CCTTCCCCCTTGCCCGGCGCACGGCCCGGCCTTACCATGCGCCGACAGGGGCCGGGCCGGCGCAGGCGAGCGCACGGTCAACCCGGAGAGACGATTGCCCCCGCGGCGGAACCCGATCCGCAATCGCCCGGCGGAGAAGACGATGAAGAGCGCCCGCAGAAAGGAATGGTTCGACGACGACGCGTTCTGGCGCGACCTGTACCCGTTCATGTTCCCCGCGAAGCGGTTCGCCGACACGGCCGAGGAGGTCAACGGGATCCTGGACCTCACCCGGCCGCGGGGCAAGGCCGTGCTCGACCTGTGCTGCGGCCCCGGCCGGTGCTCCGTCGCCCTGGCGCAGCGGGGGTTTGCCGTCACGGGCGTCGACCGGACGAAGTACCTCCTGGACAAGGCCCGGGCCCGGGCGAGGGCCGCCAAGGTCCGGATCGAGTGGGTCCTGAAGGACATGCGGGACTTCGTGCGGCCGGGGGCCTTCGACCTCGCGCTGAGCATATTCACATCCTTCGGCTACTTCGACAGCAAGGGCGAGGACCGCCTGGTCCTGGAGAACCTCTTCGCCAGCCTGCGGCCCGGCGGCACGTGCCTCATCGACGTCATGGGCAAGGAACGGCTCGCGCGGATCTTCCTGCCCGCCACCTGCGACGCCCTGCCCGACGGGACCACGCTGGTGCAGCGCCACGAGGTCTTCGACGACTGGACCCGCGTCCGCAACGAGTGGATCCTCCTGCGGAGACGGGGCGTCAAGCGCTTCAGGTTCCACCACACCATCTACTCCGGGCAGGAACTCAGGGACCGCATGGAACAGGCGGGTTTCTCAGACGTGCGGCTCTACGGCGATTTCGACGGAAGGGAGTACGGCCCGGAGGCGAAGCGCCTGGTCGCCGTCGGCCGCCGACCCCCGGGATGCCCCCGACCAAGGAGACCCGCATGACCGGCCGCCTCATCCGTGTCCTCGCGATCGTGCTGGCCTTCGCCGTCGTCGGCGCGGCCGCCGAGAAGCCCGCCGCCCCGGCCGAGAAGAAGCCGGCCGCCCCGGCCTCCGACGAGCCCGTCCCCCGGGCGACGTGGCCGATGCCCCCGCAATGCGACCCCTTCGCCCCGCCGCGCCTCGCCGACTTGAAGGACGAGTTGCGCCGGACGGGCTACCGCCTCGTCATCGCCATCCATCCCGACAAGCCGCCCGACAAGGCCGGCGAGTACCCCGCGCGCGACCTCTACCTCGTCAATGCCGACGGCTCGGGCCTGCGGCAGATCACCGACACGCCCGACCAGGAGGAGCGGACGCCCCGCGTCTCGCCCGACGGCCGGTGGTTCACTTACAACTATGGCGATTTCCTCATGGATGCCAGGACCCTCAAGGCCCGCCCCGTGAGCGGCGCCTACGTCTGGACGCCCGACAGCCGCCGCACCGTCTCGTGCGAGAAGCAGGCCCTCGTCTACACCGACATGGCCACCGGCCAGGCCGCCGACCCCGTGCCCCTCAAGTGGCGCGTGAGCATCGTCGACCTTTCGCAGGACGGCAAGTGGTTCCTCTTCGAGATCCGCCACTACCTTGGCGCCGCGTACACCATCGACTTCATGCCGGTCGACGGCGGCGACATCCGCAAGTTGCCCAATCATCCCAAGGGCGGCGGCGAGTGCCACCCCGCCTTCTCGCCCGACGGTCGCTGGATGTGCTGGAACGCCGGCGGAAGCCTGGCCGTCCGGCGCTTCGACCCGTCCCTGCCCGACGGGACCGACGGCAAGATCGTCACCCTGCCCGAGCAGGAACTAGGCCAGGACCCGTGCGGCCGATGGTCGCATTGCGGCCGGTACATCGCCTACGTCAAGATCCCGCCCAGCGGTTCCTGGAAGGTCCACAGCCCGCTGTGCATCGTCCGCGTGGCCGACGGCAAGGCGATCACGATCAGCCCGCCCGGCTGGGTCGGCCA
>CAYGZE010000230.1:0-7595 GCA_964354185.1 uncultured Anaerolineales bacterium
AGAACGTCCTGAAGAGCGAGATCATCGCGGAAGCGCGGCGGCAGGCCGAGCGCCTGGTCCGCCGCGCCCGGACCGACGCCGAGGCCCTCCTCGCCAAGGCCAAGGCCGAGGCCGAGGAGGCCCGGCGCGCGCGCGTCGAGGCCGCCCAAGCCGAGGCGGCCCGCCGCCGCGACCTCGCCCTGGCGACCGTGCCCGTCCAGGTGGCCCGGATGCGCGCCGAGCGGACCGAGGTGGCGATTCAGGCGATCCGCGACGCGGCCCGCGAGCGCCTGCGGCGGCGTGAGGGACTCGACGCCCGACGCGCGATCGTCGACCTGGCCGTCCAAGCCGTCGCCGCGATGGCCGGCAACCGCTTCGTCCTGGAGATGGCGGAGGCCGACCGCCGGGCGTTCGGCGACGCGGCGGCCGAGGAGGTCCGCGGGCGCCTCGGGCGGCCGGACGTGGTCCTGACGGTCGCGCCCGGGGGCGACCGCGTGGACGCCGGTGTCGTCATCCGCGACGATGCCGGCCGCCAGGTCTGGGACAACAGCCTGGCCGCGCGGCTCGAGCGGCTGTGGCCGGCGATGCGGCCCGAGATTGCCGCCCGCGCGCTGGCGCGCCCCGAGGGCGCCGCCGGGAAGGAGCCGTAACCGATGGCCGTCCAGACTCAAGGAATCGCCGCGCCGCTCGTCACCCGCGTGAGCGGGCCCATCGTGACCGCCTCCGGCATGCGCGACGCCGGCATGTACGAGGTCGTCGAGGTCGGCGAACTGGGCCTCATCGGCGAGGTCGTCCGCCTCATCGAGGACCGGGCCACGATCCAGGTGTACGAGGATACGACCATGCTCAAGCCCGGCGCGCCGATCCGGCGCACGGGCGCGCCCCTGTCGGTCAGCCTGGGGCCGGGCCTGCTGGGGAACATCTACGACGGGATCGAGCGCCCCCTGCGCGAGATCGCGTCGCGCACCGGCGCGTGGATCGCCCGGGGCGAGAAGACGGAGCCGCTCGACACGGCCAAACGCTGGCCGTTCGAGCCCCAGGCCGAGGCCGGCGCCCGCGTGGAGGCCGGCCAGGTCCTCGGCGACGTTCTCGAGACGCCCCTGGTCCATCACCGCATCCTCGTTCCGCCCGACCTGGCGGGGACGCTCCGGTGGATCGCCCCCAAGGGCGACTACACCATCGCGGACCGCATCGCCGTGGTCGAGACGCCCGCCGGCGAGCGGCCCCTGACGATGGTCCAGCGCTGGCCCGTCCGCCGCCCGCGGCCCATCCGCGAGCGCCTGCGCGTCGTCGAGCCGCTCATCACCGGCCAGCGGATCATCGACACCTTCTTCCCGATCGGCAAGGGCGGGACGGCCGCCATCCCCGGCGGCTTCGGCACCGGCAAGACCATCACCCAGCACCAGTTGGCCAAGTGGTCCGACGCCGAGATCATCGTGTACATCGGGTGCGGCGAGCGCGGCAACGAGATGACCGAGGTCCTCCGCGAGTTCCCGGAACTCAAGGACCCGCGCGCCGGCCGCCCCCTCATGGAACGCACCATCCTCATCGCCAACACGAGCAACATGCCCGTGGCCGCCCGCGAGGTCTCCATCTACACGGGCATCACCCTGGCCGAGTATTACCGCGACCAGGGCCGCCACGTGGCCGTCTTCGCCGACTCGACCAGCCGCTGGGCCGAGGCCCTGCGCGAACTGGCCGCGCGGCTCGAAGAGATGCCCGCCGAGGAAGGCTTCCCCGCGACGCTGCCCACGCGCCTGGCCCAGTTCTACGAGCGCGGCGGCGCCGTCACGACCCTGGGCGGCCAGGCCGCCTCCGTCAGCATCGTCGGCGCCGTGAGCCCCCCCGGCGGCGACTTCTCCGAGCCCGTCACGCAGCACACCCGGCGCTTCATCCGCTGCTTCTGGGCCCTCGACACCGAACTCGCCAACGCCCGCCACTACCCGTCCATCCACTGGCTGCACTCCTACTCGGAGTACGTCGAGGACGTGGCCGCCTGGTGGGAGAAGCAGGCCCCCGAGTGGGCCGACCTGCGCGCCGAGGCGATGGCGGTCCTCCAGCGCGAGGATCGCCTCCAGCAGATCGTCCGCCTCGTCGGCCCCGACGTCCTGCCCGACTCGCAGCGCCTCATCCTCTTTGCCGCCGAGTTGCTCAAGGACGGCTTCCTCGCCCAGAGCGCGTTCGACGAGAAGGACATGTACTGCTCGCCCCGGCGCCAGGTCGCCCTCTTGAGGATCATCCTGACGGTGTACCGGCGCGGCCGCGCACTCATCCAGGCCGGGGCGCCCCTGGCGCGCCTGCGCCAGATGCCCTGTGTCGGGCAGGTCATGCGCGCCAAGGCGGCGTTCGGCAATGATGAACTGGACGGTCTCGGGGAACTGGAGGGGCGCGTCAACCAGGAACTCGACGCGCTCCAGCGCGAGTACGTCAAGCAAGGGTAGCGCCGTGGCAGATTTCAGACTGGACATACAGGACCGCGGCCTCGAGTACGTCGGCGCCGTGCGCATCGACGGGCCGCTGGTCGTCATCGAACACGTCCGCGACGTCGGCTACGACGAACTGGTCGAGATCCGCGACCCCGCCGGGCGCCCGCGCCTGGGCCGCGTCCTCGACACGTCCGAGACCGCGGTCGTCGTCCAGGTCCTCGAGGGCACGACCGGCCTCTCGAACCAGGCCACGCGCGTCCGCTTCCTCGGCGAGAACCTGCGCCTGCCGGTCTCGCGGCAGATGCTCGGCCGCGTCTTCGACGGCCTCGGCCGCCCGCTGGACGGCGGCGCCCCGACCCTCTCCCTCGACCGCCGCGACATCAACGGCCTGCCCATCAACCCGTACGCCCGCCGCTATCCGCGGGAGTTCATCCAGACGGGCCTCTCGGCCATCGACGGGATGAACTCGCTGGTGCGCGGCCAGAAGTTGCCCATCTTCTCGGGCAACGGCCTGCCCCACGACCGCATCGCCGCCCAGATCGTGCGGCAGGCGCGGCTGCTCGATGAGGACGTCGCCTTCTCGATGGTCTTCGCCGCCATGGGCGTGAAGCACGACGTCGCCGAGTATTTCATGCGGAACTTCGAGAACTCGGGCGTCCTCGCGCGCGTGGCCCTCTTCCTTTCGCTCGCCGACGCCCCCAGCGTCGAACGCCTCCTCACCCCGCGCGTCGCCTGCACCCTGGCCGAGCACCTCGCCTTCGACCTGGGCGAGCACGTCCTCGTGCTCATGACCGACATGACCAACTACTGCGAGTCCCTCCGCGAGGTCGGCACCGCGCGCGGCGAAATCCCCGGCCGCAAGGGCTACCCCGGCTACCTCTACAGCGACCTGGCGAGCCTCTACGAGCGCGCCGGCCGCATCGAATCCTCGAAGGGCTCCATCACCCAGATGGCCATCCTCACGATGCCCTCCGACGACATCAGCCACCCGGTGCCCGACCTCACGGGCTACATCACCGAGGGGCAGATCGTCCTCGACCGCGACCTGTACCAGCGCGGCGTGTATCCGCCCATCGCCGGCCTGCCCAGCCTGTCGCGCCTGATGAAGGACGGCGTCGGCAAGGGCTACACGCGCGAGGACCACCCGCGCCTGGCGAGCCAACTCTTCGCCGCCTACGCCCGCGTCAAGCAGGTGCGCGGCCTGGCCGACGTCATCGGCGAGGAGGAACTCGGCATCCTCGACAAGCGGTACCTGGAGTTCGGCGAGGCCTTCGAGCAGCGCTTCCTCCGCCAGGGCGAGGACGAGAACCGCACCATCCTGGCCACCCTCGAACTCGGCTGGGACGTCCTCTCCATGCTCCCGCGAGAGGAACTCCACCGCCTGAGCGACGAACTCCTCGACGCCCATTACCGCACGGGCGAGAAGGCGGCACGCCCCGCGCCGTCCGGTCCCGCGGCCGGCGCGGCCGACGCCGCCGAGAAGCCGGAGACGTAACGGGCCATGGCCAAACTCAACATCGCGCCGACCAAGTCCTCGTACCTCGCCCTGCGGCGGCAACTCGAGTTCGCCGAGGAGGGCTACGACCTCCTGGAGCAGAAACGCCAGATCCTCATCTTCGAACTCATGAGCCGCCTCGGCCGCGCTCGCGACGCCGAACGCCGCGTCGCCGAGGCCATGGCCTCCGCCTTCGCCCCCCTCCGCGACGCCATGCTCGGGGTCGGCAGCGACGCCCTCGACCGCGCCGCCGTGGCCGTCCGCTACGCCCACGGCCTGGAGATCTCGGAGCAGGGCCTGATGGGCATCCGCGTCCCCAAGGTGGCGGTGGCGCCCGAGGCCCTCGCGCCCCAGTTCGGCGTCGGCGGCACCAGCGCCCACGCCGACCAGGCCATGCGGCGGTTCGTCGAGATGCTGGCCCTGGTGGGCGAACTGGCGGAACTCGAAAACGCGGTGCTCCGCCTCGCCCAGGAACTCCGCAAAACCCAGCGCCGCACCAACGCCCTCTCGAAGATCTTCATCCCGAACTACACCGAGACGATCGACTACATCACCTCCAGCCTCGAGGAACGCGAGCGCGAATCGTTCATCATCCTGAAGATGATCAAGGACCGCCTCGCCCGCGCGGTCGAAGGGAGCGCCGCTCATGCCTAAACCTGGCCCCGTCACTCACATCGTCGTCCTGGTCGACGGCACGGATGCGTCGTTCCGCGCCGCCGACCTGGCGATCGACCTCGCCCGCGTCCACGGGGCGCGCCTGACGGCCCTCTCGGTCGTCGAGACCGAGACCCTGCGCCAGTTGCTCAACGTCAAGATCCTGGTGGACAACGAAATGGCCGAGTTCGAGCGCGAACTCCAGACCTCCAGCCGCGTCCACCTGGCCGAGGTCCACGAGCGGGCCCTCCAGCGCCGGCTCGTCATCGAAGAGGAACTCCTCATGGGCAACGCCGAGGAGATCCTCCCCAAGTTCGTCCAGGAACACGAGGTGGACTTGATCGTGATCGGCGGCTTCGAGTACCGCCAGGCCACCAAGGACCTCCTGGCCCGCCAGCGCCAACTGATCGTCGACCGCTCGCTCGTCCCCGTCCTCGTCGTGAAGTAGGCCGGCGCCTGACCCCCGCAAGGGCGGTCGGCCCGGAAAAGCTGGGTAGCGTCCCTGGGTTCCAGGATTCAGTGGAAGATCAAGGAGCAAGACTCTTGACCATCGCGTCGTTCCTGCACCGCCGCCTCGATGCGGCCGTTCGCACGCCGAGGACCGCATGACGCCGATCACGGTTTACGTTCCCACCATCAACGACAATCCACACGACTTCGACAACCTGTTCGGTCTGTGGCAGCAGGTCAACGGGGATCGTCTGGACGTAACCTTTGACTTCTCTCAGTGCTGGTTCCTGCGTCAAAACGCCGTCGCCTTCCTGGGCGGGTTGGTCAGGCTGATCCGGTACCGCGGCGGCACCGTGGAGATGAACTGGCCCTCGCTCAAGCCCGATGTGGGCCGCAACCTGGGGAAGAACAGATTCCGCCAAGCCTTTGGCGACCCAACAGCCTACGGCATAGGGGAGTCCATTCCCTTCCGGGAGGACATGCGGCCGGACAAGGATGCCATCATTGCCTATCTGAAAGATATGTGGCTGGGCCGTGGTTGGGTCAGCGTCAGCCATGCCTTGCGTGACCAGATCGTCGGTAAGATGTGGGAGATTTACGCGAACGCCTTTGATCACGCCGAATCACCCATCGGGCTGTTCAGTTGCGGCCAGCATTTCCCCCGGCAGCGTCAACTCTGCCTGACCGTGGTGGACTTCGGTGTTGGCATCCCTTCCAACGTGCGTCAGTTCTTCAAGGTGGTGGCCGCCGCGCTCAAGCGACATGGGATACGCATCGAACGCGATGCCCTCCAGTGGGCGATGGATGGCAGGATGACGGCAGATCAGGCGATGAAGTGGGCGTTTCAAGAGGGAACAACGACCAAACCGAACGGCATGGGGCGTGGCATGGGGTTGGACCTCCTCAAGCAGTTCGTTAAGGTGAACAACGGCTCTCTTGAAGTGTTCAGCCACGAAGGGTACACTTGTGTGGGTAAGGACCGCGAGACGCACTCGACGCGGGGGGTGTTCTTTAAGGGCACGCTTGTCAATATAAGCCTCATGTGCGACGACAGGCGCTACATCCTGTCGTCCGAGGCCCGCAAGGGACCGTTGTTCTGAGCCGCACCGAGAATGGATGGGAGCGCCATGAAACTGTTGGTGAAAGAGATCGTTGGAGAGAACGCGATCACGCTTGATGACGGGCAGAGCGTGTTCGACCGCATCAAGCCGGAGTTGGCCGCCGGGCATCCGGTGGAATTGGACTTCGCAGGCGTAGCCGTGTTCGCCTCCCCGTTCCTGAACGCCGCCGTCGGGCAGTTGCTCAAGGATTTCCAGCCGGAGGTGCTGAACCGGCTGCTAAAGGTCACGAACCTTACCCCGGCCGGGAGCGAGGTCCTCGCCCGCGTCATCGAGAACGCCAAGCGGTACTACTCCTCAAAGGACTACCGCGAGGCCCAGGCCAAGGTTCTCGGCGACATGGCCAAGGATTCCTGATGCCGATCAACTACACCGTGCAGGCCAGCATTGTGGACATCCGGTCTGACACCCCCCGGCCGACCGACGCCTTTCTGGTGGATACGAGCGTCTGGACCTGGGTTGCCTACCCGCGCGCCACGACGGGTGCCGATCCGGTCTCTTCCGCCAAATCGAGCGCTTACGGCAACTACCTCAAGCGTGCCCTGGTGGCCAAGGCCAAACTGTACCGATGCGGCCTGTCCCTGCCCGAGTTGGCCCACCTTGTCGAAAAAACGGAAAGGCGCATCTGGGAGGCGGCGAATCCTTCCGAGAGGCCCTCTGGATATGCCGATGCTACAGGGTGGATGAACACGAAGGAGTTCCGGCACAATCTCCCGAGAGAAAGAGAGAACGTCGCCAGACAGACGCGAGCCGCTTGGCACGTGGTCAAGGGCATGGCCCAGTGCTTGGATGTTTGCGTGGATGACCCAATTACACAGGCAGCGCTGGCCCGATTCCAGACCCAGCCCTTGGACGGCTACGATCTCCTCATGGTCGAGAACATGGTCAAGGCCGGAGTCGTGCAGATGCTGACGGACGATGGCGATTTCTGCACCGTGCCGGGCATCCAGGTTTTCACGGCAAATCAGACCGTCATCAGGGCTGCTTTCGTCCAGAGGAAGCAGGTTAAGAGGTAACGTCGTCCATCGTCACCCTACTGGAAACCCAGGGATGCTACCCAGGTTTTCTGGGTCGGCCGCCCTTGCGGCAGGGGGGGCAGGCGCCGCCCGCTGGTCTCTCCAGCGGGGCGGCGTGCGGTGCGGGGCAGGTGACGCAGGCGGCCGGCCTTGGCCGTTCGCCTTGGCTCGCCGCTCGCGGCCCGGCGTAGCCCGCCGGTTGCTCGGCGGGCGAAGCCGACTCGCGGCTCGTCGCTTGGGTCTCGCCGTGGCCGGCCGTTGTCGTTCGGGCCCGCCGCGCCGGCCCGGGACCCACTTCAGACGCCCAGGGGCGCCCCGAGGTCCACGAGTTCCAGGACATCCACCAGGCCGTCACCCACGTCGTGCGGAGGATGGCTGGGCCTGTCCGCGCTCGTGCCCTCTTCCCGGACGAGGAGACCGGCATCGGGTCGGGCTCCGCCATCGGCCGCCGGCTCGA
>CAYGZE010000231.1:0-7591 GCA_964354185.1 uncultured Anaerolineales bacterium
CCGACGCCGTGGCGAAGGCCCATCCCAATGCCCCACGACCGAAGGTCATCCCCAGCAGCCTGCTGATCCGGGAGATCGGCCGCCTGGCGGACCGCGGCGAGATTCCGGGGATGAAGACGCGGTTCGAGGTCTACACGGACGGCGGACACCTGAGCGACATCGGGCGGTACGCGGTGCTGGTGCTGGTCTGTGCCATGCTCTACGACGAGTCGCCGCTGGACTATCCCGACCAGATCGTGCGCTACGATGCCGCGGGGAAGCCGTTGGCCGGCGTTTTCACGTCGATCTTCCTGGCGCCCGAAACATCGCGGGCGCTGCGCCGCATCGTGTGGGACATCCTCTGCACGTATCCCCCCGCGGGGATGAAGCCGCGCCTGGCCATCAGCGACCGCTCGTTGCCGCCCGGCGTCGCGGGCCAGCCCTACCGCCATGAACTGAAAATACTTCACGGACAGGGCTCGCCCCGCTGGTCGCTGGCGGGAGGGAAGCTGCCTGCGGGCCTCTCCCTCTCGGAATCCGGCGTGATCGCGGGCCAGGGCGGCGAGGCCGGGGACTATCCGCTGGTCATTCGTGTCGCGGCAGGCAATGGCACGGTCGAGCGGGCGCTGCGGCTGGAAATCGCGGCCGAAAAGCCGCCCGTGGTGGTGCAGCCGGCATTTGGCAAGATCGGATTGGACTCCTACATCCTCAAAGAACTCAAGGCCGAAGGTGGCGTGGGGCACAAATCCTGGTCAGTCGCGGCCGGCACGCTTCCGCACGGTCTGCGCTTGTCGCCGAGCGGGATGCTCTACGGCACTCCGGGCGAGGAAGGCGAATTCCCGGTCACGGTGCGGGTGGAGGATTCTCACCCGGCTGGGAGCCGGAGCGCCGAGAGCCCAGTGAAGCTCGTGGTCGGGCCGGCGGACCCGAAAACGCTGCGGGTCAAGAAGGTGCCGTTCAAGGCGATGGAACTGGACGGCCAACTCAAGGAGCCGTTCTGGACGACCGACCAACCTGTGTCCGTCAAGGTCGACGGCGCACCAGTCAAGCAGGCCACGTTTGGCGCGGTGTGGGAGGATCAGGAGCGGATGAAGGGCAAAGCCCAGAGCCTGTGGCTCGCCGTCAAGGTGCTCGACGGCCCCGCGGGCAAATCCAAGAAGGACGGCGTGCATCTGTACATCGACGGCCGTCATAACCGGGAAGTCATCTACAACGCCGACGACACGCACGTCTTCCTTTCACGCGAGGAACGTAAGCCGTACGGCCCCATCAAGCGGCACGTCCGCGGCCGACCGGACTGGTTCATTGAAGGCAGGGCGACCGAGATCGAGGGCGGGTATGTGATGGAGATCCGGATCGGCAGCACGTACTTCATCGGCGAAGGCAACCCCGTCGATTTCGGGGCCAAGAGCGTCTACGGCTTCGACCTCGCGGTCGAAGAAGAGGCCGGCCGCCAGGCGTGGCGCGGCAACGAGAAGATCGACGAGGACACCAGCGTCTTCGGCGCCATCGTGCTGACCGACGGGCCGGCGGGAGAGAGGTGATGAGGCCAGAAGGGAACGTGGAGGAGATGGGACACGGGAGTCGCTTTACGACAAGCCTGAACTCCGGGAGAGGCACGGTAGCAGCACTAGAAGAAAGGGGATAACGGTGAGACTCTGGACGACAGTGAGCTGCCTCTTCGTCATGTTGGCGACGGGTCTTGCGGTTGAGACGCGGGTCCGGGCGGACGAGGACGGCATCCAACGCCTTCTCTTCGGCAGCCTGCACAGTTTCGCCAACTTCCATAAGAACCAGCAGTTCCATGACCCGGCGGAGCAGGGCCTGTTTGTGTACGACATCGCCAACGGCCACAAACTCGTCAAGAGATTCCCCGCCAAGATGTGGACTTCGTGGAGCGGCGGATGGGCGGGCCTCGCCGCGCATGCCGGAACTGGGGTGCTCTTCCAGGTGCAGGACGGCGGCGCGATCCGGGCCTACGACATCCTCGGCGAAAAGCTCCTGTGGGAGACGGGGCAGACCTACGCGCAGAACGTCCTGAAAGAGCAGGACCCCGAAAAACGAAGGCAAGGGTTCGAACAAGGCATTCTGTATATCGACCGCCGCTTTGACGTGACGAAGGACGGCAAGTACCTGTTGGTGCCGGACCGGGATTCGGCCAAGAAGGATAAGGAAGGCAACCCGCTCGGTCTGGCTGTGCCCGTGGTCCGCGTGCTCGACGCGAAAACCGGCAAGTGGGTCAAGAACATCCCGCTGGTCGATCCGCAAGCAGCGGACAAATCGAAGGGTCGCGGCTGGCCGCACCACGTCCAGGTGATGCGGCGGTACATCTATGCGTCCCAGTGGGAAGACGGCTACATCTACTGCATCTGCCCCCAGAAGCTCGAAGTGGTGCGCCGCATTGGCCCCGTCGACATGGTCCAGGGCAACCAGCCCCTGGACAATACGGCATCCGACGCGTTCACGCGGCAGGAGGCACGCGAACCACCGCCGGGGGTGCGGAGCATCCAGCACTTCTCGGTCGATCCGGCGGAGCGGTACGTGCACGTCGAACCGATCCCGGCATTCGGCATCGGGATCATTGACGTGGAGAGCGGCCGCTTCCTGGGCCAGTGGCCCATGCCACAGCCGGCGGCGGATTCGCTTCTGGCCCAGCGCCGGGCCATCAAAGAGGCGCAGGGCAACCAGCTCCACAGCAAGCAGAACCACGGCATCGCCGCTCGCCCGCACAGCAGCGAGGTTTGGATGACCGACGACAACTGGGGCTTCCTCCACGTGTGGGATGTGGCCACTCTGCCGCCGAAGTACGTGGCGAGCGTGCCGCTGTTCGAGGACATCAAGCAGCCGATCTACGACTTCTCCTGGGTCAACTTCTCGATCGACGGCAAGTACTGTTACGCGTCGAACAAGGTTATCGACGCCGACACGCGGAAGGCAGTCGCGAAGCTGAACGGGCTGAACGAGGCGTCGATCGAGATCCAGATCAAGAACGGCAAGGTGATCCGCACCGGCCACGACGGCGGGTCGGGGCTGGATACGTGGACTGAGGGTTATCACCTTCCGCCAAAATGAAGCGGTTGTTTGTCAACCATGACCAAGCCGGCCCCCCACCACCAACAACAGGAGTCTCCAATGAACGGAAGGCTCGGCGCGTCGTCGACTGCGACGAGGAAACAGGGTCCGTCACAGGACCAGAGGCCCGCCGTGCGGATGGCATTCTCCGCGGCCGTGCTCACACCGGAGGGAGGAACCATGAAGATGATCGAAGCCAGGCGAAGCGGAGACCGAACATGGGCTGGCCGCGGCAGACGTGGTCTGCCATTGGTTGCGAGGGCCCACGCGGCACTCGCATCCGGTCTCGGGTGCCGGCGGGTTCGGCGAGCGGCGCAGGCGGTGATGGTAGCGGTGGCCATGCTCGCGTTCGGCGTCGCCGTGGCGGCGCCCCCGCCCGTGGGAGGAGGCTTTACGGCCGCCGGCGTGGATGGCGAGTATTTCGCCAATACCTCCTTCTCCGGTCCTGCGGCGTTCAAACGACACGACGTGCGCATCCATTTCGATTGGAAGGAGGGTGCCGTCGCCGGCTTTGCCGGGTTGCCGGTCGGTGGAGCGCCGGCCCCGTGCATGGGGAGTTTTCCGACCGACGACTTTTCCATTCGTTGGAGCGGACGGCTCGTGCCGCGCTTCACCGAGACCTACACGTTCCGGGTCACCGGTTACGATGGCGCCCGGTTCAAACTCGGGCCAGCGGGCGGCGCACCGACGACGCTGGTGGACAACCTGAACAAGGCCGGCGCCTCCACCGCGTCCTTTGCCATGAAGGCCGGGGCCAAGTACGACCTGGTCTTCGAGTACGTGGACAGGGCCGGCACGAACGCCTCGAAGGCGATCCTGGAATGGTCGAGCCCCAGCACGCCGTGGGAAGTCATCGATCCGCTAGCCATCGGGTTGACCGCCGAGTACCAGGCGTTCGCTTTTCAATGGGGAATGCGCTATGCCAATCTGATGCTCAATCCCAGCGGACCGTGGACCGATCCTTCCGGACGCACTCCGCTCGCGCCGGCCGACATGGATGCGGACGGTTGGCCGAAAATGCGCGGTGTGCGTATCCAGTTGGCGAACTGTGGGTTTTACCATGGCACCTATAAGTTGCGATTCAAGGGCAAGGCTCAGGTGCAGGTCACGAATACCCGGGGTGACACGATCTCGTTCTCCGGCGTCTCCGATGGCGGCGCCACCAAGCCCGTCTCCTTCGGCTACGACGCGGCGAACAACGTGACGGAAGCCGTTTTCGTGGCGAGCGGAAACACGCCCAACGGTACCGGCACTCTGTACGTGACTCTGACTGACGCGTCACGCGACGCCTCGGGCGCGGCGCCGGGCTTCACGAAACTGGAGGTCATGGCGCCCGTTGAAGAAGGGGCGGACCAATCACACGACTTCGGAGAGCTCCGTTTACGCAAGGGCCGCGAGGTGTTCGCGGCTTTCGTGGTCGAGCGCCATCAGGGCCTCGGCCTGTCCGACAAGGGCGTACATGATTGGACGGATCGCAACAAGCCGACCTCCTACTGGCCGCTCGGGCGCGAGGACGGGACCAAGTCGCGTTTCAACATTGAGCACGAGATCATGCTCGCCAACGAGCAAGGCCACGATATTCACTTCAATTACTCCCCCTCGTGGACGACGGATTTCATGCGGAACGTCGCCCGTCTGGTGCGCTACGGATCGGACGCGCAGGGCAATCCACACACGGACTACGTCGCCAATCCAGCATTCCCCCCGCTGAATCCGAACCTCCGCATCTATCTGGAGCATGGCAACGAAACCGGATGGTCGGCGGTGTCCCCTCACTGGATAGGGGACGAACTGCACCAGAAGGCGGTCGCCGACCATCCGGATTGGCGGATCGTGAATTACGACGGCAGGGGCGTCAATCCCGGAAAGACCCTGGGACCTGACACGAGCGACGGAGCGCTGTCGTATCTGGCGATTTTCCGATACCATGCGCTACTGACCAAGCAGATGAGCGATGCGTTCCGCACGGTCTGCGGCGATGACGAGATGGGCGACCGCGTGCGGGTCTGCCTTTTCGGCCAGTACGTTCAACCGCATCAGAACGTGATGCTGCAGTTCCTCGACGACTATTTCAACAACGGCGACGGAGTGCAGCATGTGGCCGATCCGCACCCGCCGAACTACTCCATCTGGGGTAGCGGCGGAGCCGTCTACTACAGCGGCACCAACAAGTTCGGACTGCAGGAGCCCGAACCGATCGCCAATCACGATTTCGCGGCGCCGGCCCTATCTCCAGGGACGACGGCTTTGCGTCCGACCGACGCGGGCTGGACTTTCGGCGGCAACGCTGGGGTGTGCGACGTGACCCATACGGCCGAACAGCGTCTTCCGGCCGTTGCAGGGCAGACGCTCGGCACGGCGGTCCGGCAGAGCAAACTGGTGGGCCTCAAGTTCACTGTCGGTGCCGCTGATCTGTACGTCTATCAACTCGGACGGTGGAAGTCGCCGGGCAACGGGGGTACCCACGCGATGCATCTGTTCGAGTACGATCCTGTCGCCGGCAAGTCGGTTCAGGAGGCTGCCTGGGCGGGTAATAAGACGAATGTGACACTGAACCGCGCTCCCGATAATGCCTATGCCTATGCTTATCACCTGGCTGCAGTGCCCGGCGGGTACGGATTCAGGTCCGGCATCACACCGCTGCGGCTGCAGGCGGGAAAGAGCTACTGCCTGGTCAGCCAGGAGACACAGGGCGGCGACACATTTTGCGACGACGCGACGACCGTGGCGGCAGCGCCCGGGCTGACGATTGACGGGGCGGTCACGGCCATCGGCGTGTCGAAACCGCAGGGCGCACCCGATGGATATGACTGGTTCGCGCCGACGGTGACCGCGACCGGCTCCAGGAGCTGGGGACCGGTCAACATGATCTATACGACGCGGAAACTGGCGACGGCTGAGGGCGTTGTGGGCGTGCCCCCGGACCTGAGTCAGGGCCCCCAGAAAGACGTGGGCCACGACCGATTCTGGAAGCTCGGCGATCAGTGCGCGTTTCTGGCCGGCGGGCCCGACGGCTGCTCGATGACGCAGACCGTGACCGTGCCGAAGGCGGGCGCGTACTGGATCACATGGAACATGTGCCGGGACTGGGAGTTCGCGACCAGCACAACGGTGCGGGTGAAGGTGGACGGAGAGGTCGTGTGCGAACAGCCGCCCAAGTATGGCTGCTCGTTCTGGTACCATGCCACAGCAATCTTCCCTTTGACCGCTGGCAAACATTCGATCCTCTTCGAGAAACCGGGAGCAGCGGGTACGGGGACGGTGTACATCGACGAGGTGCGGCTCAGCAGCGTCGCGGACTTCTACGGCGGCCCTGGTGCCGAGAGCTTCCCGGCCGGAGGCAATGCCACGGGGCAGAACGCGGACGACAACTTCTGGTCGGTCGTGCATGCGGAATGCGCCATGGCGCTCAACTGGGGCACCGTTCCCACGACGTACGAAGGAGGCTGGGCAGTCAAGGGCGACTTCGACGGCAATGGCATGTTCCATGACGGCGCCAGACGTCTGGCGTGGGACGACCTGGCCTATGGCGGGCCGTTGGTCGACCCGGCGCTCGTGGCGAAAGCGCAGGCGAATGCTCTGGACATCTGGAGCAAGGGGGGTGGTTTCGTGTATTCGTTCTTGTACGAATTCGAACGATTCCTTGGCGACCCTGCCGCCCCGCAGCTGCTCGGGCTCAAGCAGTATAACGACAGGTGGGTACGCGAGGCGACCGACGGCGCGGCGATCCCAGGGGTGTTGACCTGTGCGGAGGATCATTACCAGGGCGCCCCTATCGGCACCGGGGATTATCGCGGTCCTACTGCATGGGGCAAGGCCAACCGGGATCCCAAGCTCTCGGCGCGACAATGGAAGAGTTGGCTCGTGATCGCCCCCGCGACGGGCTCGTATGACGTCCGGCTTCACGCCTCGGGCGGCGCGGCGCAGTTGCGTGTCGACGACAGCCGGCTGCTGGCGCAGGGAGATACGGCCGGTCAACTCCATGGCGTGGCGAATCTGATCAAGGGGATACACGCGATCAAGGTCAAGGCGTTAGGAGACATCACGATCGAGAAGATCGTGGTGAGCAATGCCGCGGATGGCGAGCGACCCCAAGACTAGCCCAGGCGGTGTCGTAGGCGTAGCAGGTGCAGCTCGGTGTCAGGACCTCAAACGGAGCCACATATGTTCCACGCCACAACTGCCCGCGACGCGCCTTTCGTTCGGCAGCAGCGGGAGAGATTGATCACGCATCTATTCCCCAAGGGGGGTCCGCGACTGTGGTGCCCCACGCTGACGCGCTTCCGGGCGAAAGGCGAACTGGACGAAATGCGGATCCAACGCCATCTCCACCGCATCGCCCCGTAGGCGAAGGGTATCCTCGTGCCCGGCTCTACGGGCGAGGGTTGGGAGATGAACGACGACGATATCCGCCGCCTGATCGCGGTGGTGTTGAAGGCGGCACGACCCGCGAGCGTCCAGGGCTTGACGGTCGAAGGAGTTTCGGCGGCGCGCGCTGCGGCCAGCGGTAACAGCAGAAGGGCGGCAAGGATCGATTGGG
>CAYGZE010000232.1:0-4205 GCA_964354185.1 uncultured Anaerolineales bacterium
CCCCAAGCGACAAGCCCCAAGCCGCAAGCCACGACTCTCAATCCGAGCCGCGACCGTCAGGGAGCGGTGCCGTCCGATTGCAGATCGCAGAATGCAGATTGCAGATTGCAGTCTTTCATGAGCCTTCGGCTCACCCTGTACCATGAAAATGGGGCGGTAGGGGCAATCGCCCCCTACAAGTTGTATGGCTTGCCCCATTTTCAGAGCAGAGTGCAGAATGCAGGCGGGACGGCCACGGCCGCAGGTCCGGCAGAACCGAAAAGTGATCCCGGAAGCCCCCGGCTATCCTCGCTCTCCTTCCCCACGCCCCCGGACGAAGAGTCGGCCTAACCCCGTTTCTCTGGCCACGTTAAGATGCAGCCGCCCCGGAGAATCAAGGGCTTTTGGTTTGACAACACCGCGCCCTAGGGGGATAATTCATGGTAGAGAGGTGGCGCCTGAACGGCTGTGAATGGGGGCAAACAGGGGAATCCGGGGGGGCGGACCGAAAGGAGGCCGATGGGCTGACACGACGCAATCGTGGAGGAACGATGCGGTGCAGAGACGTGATCGGACTCATACATCTTATTCCTGACTAAGGGGCGCTCGGGTTGAGCGTCCACCTTCGGAGGACGCAATCATGAAACGCAAGGGCTTTACGCTGGTCGAACTCTTGGTGGTGATCACGATCATCGGCATGCTGATCGCCATCCTGATGCCGGCCGTGTTCGGCGCCCTGGAACTGGCGAACCAGGCCGCCTGCAAGAACAACCTGTCGCAGATCGGGAAGGCGTGCCGGACGTATGCGGCGGGCCACAAGCAGCGGTGGCCGGACGCGTTCGGGGCCGATTCGGATCACTGGGACGACGTGGGCGGGACGCGGCAGGACAAGTACGACGTCGTGACGGAGTCGGGGGAGCCGCCCGCCGCGGACGCGCAGGACAGCGAGGGGGCCAAGATCAACTCGAACGTGGCCAGTTTCTGGGTGCTCATCGCGGCGGGGTACCTGACGCCGGCCTCGTTCATCTGCCCCTCGACGACGCACCTGGAAGACCGGACGGTGGCCCGGTACGACGACGTGCGGGACTTCCGCGGCGTCAACTTCTGCAGTTACTCGCTCCAGAACCTCCTCGGCGGGTACACCCTGTCGGAGACGGCCTCGACGATGTCCTCCGCGCTGGCGGTGGCGGCCGACGCCAACCCGCAGCGTCCGGACTACGGCAGCGGCGGCGGGGTCTCCGGCGTGACGAACGGCATGACCGACAAGAAACTGGAGGAGACGCCCAGGTTCGAGGTCATCGAGTGGCGGCAGACGGAGATCACGAACGGCTTCGAACTGAACAGCCCCAACCACAAGTTCAAGGGCCAGAACGTCCTTTACCTCGACGGGCACGTGCAGTGGACGGACAACCCCTACTGCGGCGTGCGGTTCGACAACATCTGGATCAAGAAGCAGACGGTCTCGGGCGGCGGGACCCCGCTCGACCCGGCCGACATCTCGACGCTCCAGCAGTATGACGAAACGGGCACGTACGACGGGACTGAGAAATTGACGGTCGGCTCGGACGACGATTCGTTCCTGGTGCCGTAAGCCGTCCCAGGTCAGGCGCCACGGGCGGCCCCCTTCGCGGGGGCCGCCCTCTCTTTTTGTACGTGTTCAGCGTGCTTGGCAAGTTCCCATGGGCGGGTGCCACCCTGGCTGGGCGCCGTGGCGACCGCTGGCGGCTTGTCCGCCAGTGCCGTCCCGAACCGCACTGGCTGCAAGCAGCCAGTGGCACCCTCGTTATGGGCACGCTGAACACGTACGTCTTTTTGGCTTTCGCGCCGCGGGGCGGGGCCTATAATGCCGCCCCGGAGGTCCCGCGGGTCGCCGCGCGGCCCGCCGCGGCGGGCCCGGCGGCGCGGGACCGTCGCGAGGTGACCGGCCGTGGCGTCCCGCGCTCGAAGACCTGCGCTCCTGGGCATCGACGTCGGCACGAGCGGCGTGAAGGTGCTGCTCTACTTCCTGGGCGACGGCCGCGACGGCCCCGACCGGGTCCGCCTGGCCAGGGCGCACCTGGCGCCGGAGCGTCCGCGGCCGGGGTGGAGCGAGATGGCGCCCGACGGCTGGTGGCGCGCCGCCTGCCGCGCGGTCGCGCGGCTCGACCTCTCGGACGCCAGCGTCCTGGGCATCGGCCTGAGCACGCTGTTCCCGGCGCTCGTGGTGGCCGACGGGCGCGGCCGCCCGCTGCGGCCGGCCATCCTCTACAACGACAGCCGCAGCGCCGCCGAGGTCCGCGACCTGGAGGCGACGACCCTCACGCACCCCGCCCTGGTTCACCTGCTGACAGGGAACCAGGTGCGGCCGGGGACGATCGCCCTCGCGAGCCTCCTCTGGGTGCGCCGGCACGAGCCGGACCTCTTCGAGCGGGTGGGCCTGGTGGGCATGGCGGGCAGTTACGTCGGGTCTCGGCTGACCGGCCGCTTCGCCATCGACGCCGCGAGCGCCAGCCTGACGGGCCTGTGGGCGACGGCCTCCGGCGAGGCGTGGCTGCGCGGCGTGTGCCGGGCCCACGGCGTGCCGCCCGAGAAGATGCCCCCCGGCCCAGTGACCTGCGGCCAGTACCTGGACCTGCTGGGCGCCGACCGCCCGGGCGTCGCGCAGGGGATCCTGGGCGACCTGCCCCCGGGCACGGACCGCGCGGCGCTCTTGGCGCGGCCGATGAGGCTGCCCGAGCCGGGGTGGGTGGGCGTCCTGTGCGATGCGTTCGGGATCGACGCCGCGTGCCTGCCCGAGGTCCTCTGGCCGGGCGACCGGCTGGGCGCGCTGGCGGCCGAGGCCGCCGAGGCGCTCGGCCTCGAGGCCGGCATCGCCGTGGCCGCCGGCGCGGGCGACACGGTGTGCAGTTCGCTCGGGATGGGCTTGGCCGAGGAGGGCGAGGTGTCCGTCACGTGCGGATCGACGGACTGCCTGGCCTCGCTCCAGCGGACGGCGGTCTTCTCGACGCGGACGATGAATATGGCGTACCTGGACGCGGGGACGTGGCTCTCGGTGGCGCCGATGAACACGACGGGGGCGGCCGTCGACTGGTTCGTCAGCCGGTTCGTCGGGCGCGGACCGAAGGCGTACGACCGCTTCTTCGCGCTGGCGGGCCAGGCGCCGCCGGGGGCGGGGGGCGTCGTCTTCCTTCCGTACCTGGCGGGCGAGCGGAGCCCCGTCTTCGACCCGCGGGCCCGGGGCGTCTTCTTCGGCCTGACGCTCGCGAGCGGCAAGGCCGAGATGGCGCGGGCGGTGCTGGAGGGCATCGGCTTCGGGCATCGGCAGATCCTCATGATGACGGACGCGCGGCTGGGGTCGCCGGTGGGGCGGATCGTGGCCGCGGGGGGCGGCGCCGCCCATCCCCTGGGCCGCCAGGTCCGCGCCGACGCGGCCGACCGGCCGTACCTGTACGCCGACCTGAAGGAGTCGTCGGGGCTGGGCGCGGCGCTGCTGGGCGGCGTGGCGGCGGGGGTGTTCGGGTCGTGGCGGGACGCGGCCGCCGAGGCCCGGCGGTTCGTGCGGCTGGAGGAGGTCCGGCCCTCGCCGGAGGCGTGGCACCAGTTGAAGGGCAACTTCGAGGTCTACGCGTCGCTCTACGATGCGCTGAAGCACTGCTTCTAGTGCGCTCTCGCCCGCCCCCTGAGGGGTGCCACGGTTGCGCTGTCTGCAACCGTGCTGCCTGGGACGCGCACGGCTGCACACGGCGCAGCCGTGGCACCCACCGTCTCGCCTGCGAGAGAGCACTAGGAAAAGCGCTGGCGGGGCGAGCCGGTGCCCTGGAACAGGCGCATCCGCCGGGTGAGGGTCATCGCCTCGTAGCGGCACATCTCGTGGCAGCAGAAGCAGGAGATGCACTTCGCGCGGTCGATGACCGGGCCGTCGTCAGTCATCGTGATCGCATCGACCGGGCACGCCTTCGCGCACGAGCCGCACTTGACGCACCGCGCGCGGCGGACGGCCGGCTGGGTCACGAGGAGCCGCGCGGCCAGGCGGGTCGCCCACGCGCCCATCCCCAGGCTGAGGCCGGGGACCTTGAACCGCGGGACGACCTCGAACGGGCCGTCGATCTCGACCGCCTCCAGCGCGGCCGGCCCGAGGCCGCGCGCCTCGGCGATCCGCAGCATCGGGACGCGCCGCGGCTCCAGGCCCATGATGGCGGCCATGACGGTGTCGAGGGCGACGGCGTCGCGGCCGGCGAGGACGCGGC
>CAYGZE010000232.1:4305-7555 GCA_964354185.1 uncultured Anaerolineales bacterium
ATGGCGGCCATGACGGTGTCGAGGGCGACGGCGTCGCGGCCGGCGAGGACGCGGCCGACCTCGCGCGGCCGGCCGCCCGAGGGGCCCTGGCCCTCCATCGCCCAGACGGCGTCCAGGAGGACGAGGTCGGGCGGCCGCACCTGGTAGACGTCGACGACGGCCTGGGCGAAGTTCTCGGGCCCGACCGCCTCGCGGTGCAGGCGCGCCTTCTCGCCGCCCACCAGATGGCCGAACGCGTTCTTCACCGCGCCGGTGATGCCGGTGGCGACGTGTGTCTTCATCTTCGGGAGGCTGACGAGGACGTCGGCCTCCAGGACCTCGCGCGAGAAGGTAAGCGACTCCGCGAACGCCGACTCGACCGGCACCGTGACGCCGGAGGCGCCGAAGTTGGCGAAGCGGCCGCCCGCCGCGTCGAGGATGCCGGAGACGCGCGCGGCCTCTTCGTTCGACCCGTAGGCGCGGATGCCCGAGTTGTCGCCGACGACGACCTGGCGCGCGCCGCGGCGCTCGGCGGCCGCGATCGCCGCACGCACCAGGCTCGGGTGCGTGGTCACGTGGCGGTCGGGCGGGACGGCGCCGAGGATGTTGGGCTTGACGACGACGCGGCGGCCGGCCAGGGGCGGGGCGTACGCCTCGAAGGCGCGCTCGACGGCGCCGTCGATCCGGTCGTAGTCGGTCGGGTAGATGCTGACGCGCGGCATGCGGGACCCTACTTGAGGACAAAGTAGCCGTGGCCGACGATGTCGAAGACCTTCTCCTCGAGGATGGCGAGGCCGGCCTTGGCGAAGATGACCCGCCAGCGGTCGGCCGTCTCGATGGTCTGGTTCGTCAGGTCGTGGTACAGGTGATGCTCGAGGAAGGCGGTGGGGCGGCGGCGGAGTTTCTCGTGCGGCTGCTTGCAGAACTCGCCGACGTAGAGGAGGGCGCGGGGGAACTCGCCGCGCATCTTCCTGAGAAGCCCCACGACCGCGTCCTCGCCCCCGGAGAGGTACTCGTGGTAGGTGTCGACGGCGGTGATGGCGTCGACGTCGGGCCGCTCGCGCGCCAGGTCCTCCAGGTGGAACATGTCGGCCTGGCGGACCTCGATGCGGTCGGCGAAGGGCGAGGCGGCGAGGACCTCCCGCGCGTAGGCGACGGTCGGCGGGTCGGAGTCGACGCCCAGGGCCCGCACGCCGGCGCCCGTCTCGCACAGGTAGAAGAGGAACGCCAGGTCGCCGCACCCGAGGTCCAGCACCCGCCGCGCACCGTGGCGGCGGAGCATGTCGGCCAGGACGGGGTAGGGGAGCGTGCGGCAGAGTTGCCCGCTGCCGCGGCCGACGTACTTGCCGAGGCGCTGGACGTCGGCCGGGTAGGACGCCTCGCCGCGCAGCAGCGCCGTGAGGTTGGCGAAGACTGGCTCATACGCATAAGTCAACTCGAAGAAGCCGCGCGGCTCGTCCATGAGGTGCCGCAGCCGCGGCGTCGCGCGGGCCGCGCCCCCTTCGACGCGCACCAGGCCCACGCCGTCCAGGTACGAGAGGATGCTCTCGAGCACGTGCCTCTGGAGGCGGCCGTCGGCGGCCAGGCGCTCCAGGGGCGCCGGCTCGGCCCCCAGGAGGCGGTCCAGAACGCCCGTCTCCAGCAGGGCCCACAGGCACGAGCACACCGCGTAGCCGCGCACGTGCACCAGCGCGCGGTCGAACCGCGTCTTGACGCGCACCGCCTTCGCGAGGCCCAGAAGGCGGATGATCTCGAGCGCCTGGCTCATGCGGGGCTCCCCTTGCACGCGCCCTGGCTGCACGCGCACGGCGGCGGGCCGGCGGCCAGGATGCCGTCGTCGTACGAGGCGCGGACGACCTGGCCCGGCTCCACCACGAGGAACCGTTCCGCGTCCCATTCGCCGTCGAACCCCGCCTGGATCAGCCCCAGGTCGCCCTCGACCGTCTCGAACGTCCAGCCCTTCTGGTCGCAGATCTTCCGGACCCGCGCGGCCAGGCCCAGGTGCCGCGTGAACTCGAAATCAATGAGGACCCCGCGCGTGTAATGCTTCTCCCACTGGCCCATGAAGTCGGCCAGGTACCGGGCGTTTTCCTCGCCGTACTTGGCGACCAGTTCGTTCCAGTCGCGGCGGTAGGTGGGTCCGAGGCCGCTGTTGGCCATCGGGGCGTACTGCTCGCGCCCCTCCTCGGCACTGTCGAGCCAGCCCGCGCTGAACCAGTACGTGCCGGGCGCCTCGGCAAACAGGCGGGCGTACCGTTCCTTCGAACCCAGCAGAAGGGTGATGCAGTCGTGGGCGCGGGGGACGATCATCCGCGTCGCCCCCGCGCGGATGCCCGCCAGGCTGTTATTGCACAGCCCGTAGCCCAGGAGGACCGCGTCGTAGTGGTCCGGCTGGACGGCGTCGATGTCGGCCTGGAGGCGCGCGCGGCACGTGTCGCTGTTGTCGTGCAGCCCTTGGGGCAGCAGGGCCAGGTGCACCGTGTGCTGCGCCCGGGCGGCGCACGCGTAGAGTTCTCTCGCCAGGACGTCGCAGGCCAGCACCTTCAACCTCATGACGGACGCGGTCCTTCCTGCGGCGGGCCGGAGGTTCCGACGGGCGGGAACCCCCTGACGAAGTCGACGTCGTTGACGAGGAACTTGTGCTTGTACTGCTCGACGCGGCCCCGGCGGGCCTCGATGACCTTCAGATCGTACGCCTGCCAGGCCCCGGCGGGGATCGTCCGCACGCACACCGGACCCAGTCGCCCGCTCTCGCGCTTGGTCTGGTACTCTATGTTAAGGTCGGCCAGGGCCGTGTCAACCGCCCGCGCCAGCCGGCCGGCGCCGGCCGGGTCCACGTCGCACGCCTCCACCAGCAGGCTGTAGCAGGGGACGGCGTCCCACGTCGGGCAGAGGCAGTAGTTGCGGACCGCCAGATTCAGCCGCTCGAGGCACCCGTTGACGGCCGAGACGACCTGGAACTCGGTGATCTTCTCGCCCGTGAGGTTCGAGACGTGCTGGCCCTTGTTGAGGAAGGCGATGACGGGGGCGGGGCCGGCCCGATCGACGACCTCGACGAGGTCGCCGATGTCGTAGCGGAACAGGCCGCTGGGCGTCGTCAGGACGAGGAAGTAGCGGCGGCCGACCTCGGCCTCGTGGGCCAGGAGGGCGCCGGGATTGGGGCGCCCGGCCTCCTCCTCGGGGACGAACTCGAAGAACGTGCCCATGACCTCCAGGACGCCGGCGTGGCCCTCGGTCCGCAGGGGGATCGAGAACCGCCCCTCGGAGGCGA
>CAYGZE010000233.1:0-7546 GCA_964354185.1 uncultured Anaerolineales bacterium
CCTGCTTCGGCCTCCTTGCCAGGGCCGAATTCGCTCGCCCTCGGGCCGACGACGGGCTTTTCAGACAGGGCCTGCCCGGCCGGCTTCCGGGCGAACGTCGTCGGGATCGCGCCAGAGCCCAGGGCCGATTCGAGCCACACGCACGGCGCTGCCAGGAGCGTCACCAGGCCCCACGCCGCCCGCCGCGCCAGGCCGCCGGCGGCGCTGCCTTCCGCCTCGGCCACCCAGAACCGCTGCGGGTCCGTCCACGGGGCCAGGCTGATGGCTGCCGTCGGCGGATGGAGGAAACTCGTCCGATGGGCCGTGCCCGCCGGCTCGAAGCCCTCCTCGCGCAGAAGTCGCCCCAGGATCGCGGGCGTATAGTAATACAGATCGCGCGGCACGTCCAGAGCCGCCCAGCGCCGGCCGAACAGCCGGGCCTGGATGCTCCGGGCGTTCGGGCACTGAAGGACGAGCCAGCCGCCGGGCGCGAGGACCCGCCGCGCCTCGCCGAGGACCGCCCGCGGGTCGTGCACGTGCTCGATCACGTTGTAGAGCGTGACGGCGCGGAACCGGGCGTCCTCGAACCGGGCGTCCGGGAGGGTGCCGCGGCGGACGTCCAGGCCCAGGCGCTCGCGGGCATAGTCGGCCGCCGGCGTGATCTCGACCCCCGCCGGCGCCAGGCCCGCCGCCTTCAGGACGAGCAGCCGGTCGCCGCTCCCGCACCCCACGTCGAGGACCGCGTCGCCCGGCGCGAGGTCCGTCCGGGCCGCCAGTTGCCGCGTCTCGAACCGGAGGAGGTGGAACCGGTACCACCGCTCGAGCCGATGGACCGCCGACTCGGCGCCCTCGGTCTCGGGCCGCCAACTGTAGGTGTCGGGATAGTAGCGGCCGATCTCCTCCGGCGTCGGGCGCGGGCTCACCCACCCGAGGCCGCACGCGCGGCAGCGCAGGACGCGGAACCGCTCGTGGGGCGGGAACTTGTCGGGCTTCTCGAACCAGGGCTCGCCCGGCCCGGAGCACAGGATGCAGGAGGCTTCTTCCACGCGCCGTCCCTGGTAATGCGTTCCCCTATCCGAGAGGGATGCCTTCGCGGCTGAAATGATCAACGATCCATGCCAAATGCCAAATCGGTTTGACATTTGTCATTGGTCATTGCCTTTCTGCCACGGGAGGCGACGTGTCTCAGAGCCTCTCCTGCCGGCCGAAGTCGCGGATGCCCCGGATGATGGTGTCGAAGTCGGCGTCCGTCAGGTCGGGGTAGAGGGGCAGCGTCAGCAGGCGCCGCCAGACGCGCTCGCAGACGGGCGTCGGGCCGCCGCACTTGGCGTACATGGCGTAGTGATTGTTCGGGATGTAATGGACTCCCGTCGATACGCCGCGCTCGGCCAGGAAGGCGTTCAGGGCGTCGCGGTGGTCGGTCTGGACGGCGTAGTTGTGCCAGGCGGGTTTCGTGTGGGGCTCGGCGACGGGCCGCCGGATCCACGCCAGGTCGGCCAGGGCCTGGTCGTAGCGCGCGGCCCAGGCGGCCCGGCGCTCGTTCATGCGGTCGAGCCGCGCCAGTTGCACCAGGCCGATGGCCGCCGGGATGTCGTTCATGTGGCACTTCAGGCCCAGTTCCTCGACGGTGTAGTACCAGGCGTACTGGGTCTTGGACTCGCGGCTCCAGGTGTCCTTGGAGATGCCGAGCCAGCGGAGTTTGCGGAAGCGGGCGGCGGCCGCGTCGTCGTCGGTCACGATCATGCCGCCCTCGCCGGTGGCGAGGTTCTTGACGGCGTGGAAACTGAAGGCGGCGAAGCGGCCGAAGGTGCCGAGTTTGCGGCCGCGGTACTCCCCGCCGCACCCGTGGGCGACGTCCTCAATCAGCACCAGGTCGTGCTCGCGGGCGATGGCCACCAGGTCGTCCATCTTGCACGGCCGCCCGCCGTAGTGGACGCAGCAGAGGGCCCGCGTCTGGGGCGTGATCCGCTCGCGGACCGACGCGGGGTCGATGTTGGCGCTCGATTCCTCGACGTCGGCGAAGACGGGCGTGCCGCCCACGTACAGGATGGCGTGGTTCGTCGACACGAAGGTCAGGGGGGTCGAGACGACCTCCTTGCCCTTGACCTCCGCGCCGATCATCGCCAGGTGCAGGGCTGCCGTGCCGCTGTTGAGGGCGATGGCGTGCTTGACGCCCAGGTAGGCCGCGAACCGCTCCTCGAACTCGGCCGTCTTCGGGCCCAGGCCGACCCAGCCGGACGCCATGACCTCGCGGACCGCCTGGAACTCCTCTTCGCCGTACGAGGGCCGGAAGACGGGAATGGTCATGCCGCTCTCTCCGTGTCACCTGCCTGCCGGCCGGCAGGCTCCGTCACTTCGTTGCTCAGTCTCTCAGGGCTACGTCTTTGGCGCCGATGCCGAAGCGTCGGAAGATCTCGCGGAACCGGGCGAACGGGATCCGGCCGCGGCGGAGGATGACGGCCCGCTTCCGCAGCATCTTCGGCAGCCCGAGGGCCGCCTCCCCGTACGCCCGGAGGAGCACCCGCGCCATGGCGACCTTGCTCTGTTGGCCCGCCATCGCGCCGGCCCGGCCGCGGCCGGTGAGCGCGCCCCACCCCTGCCAGAAGTACCGGGCCAGCGTCCAGCCCGCCCCGTACACCAGGAGCCAGGCGGGGAAGTTCTTCACGGCCACCCAGATGCGGTTCCGCTCGACCAGCCGCGCCAGGAAGGGCGACACAGTCCCCGACGAGGCCGCATGATGATGGTACACGACCGCCCCCGGGACGTACAGGCTTTTCCATCCCTGGCGCTGGGCGCGCCAGCCCATGTCGGTCTCGTCGGCATAGGCGAAGAAGTCCTCGTCATAGATCTCGCCGTCCGGCAGTCGGAGGTCCTCGAGCATCGCGCGGCGATAGAGGCAGAGGCAGTCGGAGGCGTAGAAGACCTCGGCCGGCTCGGCGAGGGCCTCGGGCCGCTCGGCCCGGCCGCGCCCGAGCGCCAGGCCGTCCGGGCAGACGACGATGCCCGTGGCGTCCACCAGGCCCGAGCGGGCGAGGATGATCATGGGCGTGGCGGAGCCGGCCCGCGGCTCCGCTTCGAGGGCCCCGACCAGCCGCCCCACGCAGTCGGCGGCGAGGCGCGTGTCGTTGTTGCACATGAGGACGTACGGCGTGGCGATGCGGTTCAGGCCGCTGTTGTTGCCGCCGCCGAAGCCCAGGTTCTCCGCGTTGACATGGAGGCGGACGCCGGGGAACTCGCGCCGCACCAGGTCGGCCGATCCGTCGGTGCTGGCGTTGTCGACCACCAGGATCTCGAGGGCCGGGTAGTCCTGTGCCAGGAGCGACCGGACGCAGTCGCCGACCACCCGGGCGCCGTTCCAGTTGAGGACCAGGGCCGTCACGGCCGGGGGATGGGAGGCGGCGGGCGATTCGGACATCCCCCGACCTTTCCGCCCCGGGACTCCCCCGCCCAGCGCACCGGCCGGGGCTCCGGCGCGGTGCAGGATGCTAGGTGGGCCCCCGCGGGCTGTCAAGCACAAAGGCCGCGCTGCCGTGCTGCTGGGGTGGGCCGTGCCAGGATGCCCGCGACGTTTTTCATTGCATCGCCCCGCGGCCGCCTGCACGATAGGCGGCCATGAGCGACCTGGCGACGGCCCCGTCCGAGGGTCGGACCCGTTCCGGGGTGGGCGGCGGATCGCGGCAGCGCTTCTGGATCGCGGCGGCGCTCGTGGCGGTCCTCTATGCCGCAAGCCTCAACAATCAGTGGGCTATCCGGCCCGACTCGGCGACGTACCTGGCGGTCGGGCGCTCCCTGGCCGAGGGGCGCGGCCTGACGTACAACGGCGGGCCGGCGTGGGCCCTGCCGCCCCTGGTGCCGCTCCTCGCGGCTGCGTGCCGCCTCCTCGTCGGGCCCGACTACTGGCTGATCAACGCCATGATGAGGCTGTTTGCCGTGGGGGCGGCCCTGGCGAGTTACGCCCTGGCGCGGCGGCTGGGCGGGGGGCTGCCCGAGCGGGTCCGCGAGCACCTGGCCGTCGGGGTGCTGCTCCTCGTGGCGACCTCGGCGCGGTTCTTCGGCAACGCGACGCCCGTGCTGACGGACGTGCCGTTCACGTTCTGGTTCGTGCTGGGCCTGTACGGGTTCGTCCGCGGCCGCTCGGGGCACTGGGGCTGGACGCTGGCCGGGTCGCTCGTGATGGTCGTGGCGGTGGCGACGCGGTACGTCGGGATCGTACTCTTCGCGGCGGTGGTCCTGGCGGTGCTCGTGGACTTCCGGCGGCCGGGTTACACGAAGCGGGCCCTGGCGGCACTGGCGGGGCCGGCGGTGATGGCGGCAGGGGGCGCTCTGGTGATGTCGGCCGCCGCGCACGGCCCGAAGTCCCTGACAGACCTGGTGCCCGCCCTCCTGTGGGGACCCCGGGAACAGTGGTACGCTATTATCAGCGGGGCCAAGGCGCGCGACTTGGCCGTCGGCCTGGCCTCCCTGCCGAAGGCGGTGACCGAGACCCTCATCGACCAGGAACTCTGGTGGTTCAGCCTGGTGCCGACGGCCCTGGTGGCTGTCGGGCTCATCGGGGCCGTGCGGCGGAGGGAGCGGCTCGTCTGGGTGCCCGCCCTTGCATTCGTCCTGTTCCTGCTGCTCGTCGGGAGCGGGGCCGTGGCGCCGCGGTACCTGCTGCCGCTCCTTCCCCTGCTGGGGTACCTGCTGCTTCGCGGTGTGTGGGCGACGGTGACGTGGGCGAAGGCCCGCGGGCGTCGCGCCCCCGCGCCGGGCGGCGTCGAGGCGCCCACGGCGGACCGCGGGGCCCGCGCGGCCCTGGTGGCGGCGGTGGCCGTCTGCATGGCGGTCAGCCTGCCGAAGGTCGGCCGGGAGATCTACTGGATGCGGCACCCGCGATTCTACGAGGTTTACAACAAGGGCGAGTGGCGGGACTGGGTGGCGGCGTGCGCCTACCTGCGGGAGCGCGGCCGGGCGGGCGACGTCGTCGGGACGCCGGAGGTGTCGGTGGTCCATTACCTGTCGGGCCTGCGGTTCTGGGCGGAGCCGTTCCGGTTCGAGGCGGGGACGCTGCGGGAATGGCACCGCGGCTTCGCGGACCTGGAAGGATTTCCGCCGCGCGTCTTCGCCGAGGAGGTCGCCAAGACCGGCATCCGGTTCCTTGTGATCCCGACCGACCTGGCTCTGCCGTCCGGCGAGGGGTCGTGGAGCAACCTCGCGATGGAGGCCATCGCCGAGGTCGGCGCGTTCGACTCGCCGCCGCGGCGGTTCGGCAATGTGGCCGTCTACGAGCGTGCAGCCCCGCGCCCGGCGGCCGACCTGCCTGCCGGCAGGTAGGTCGGAGTGTCACTTGTAGCGCGGGGGTTTGCCCCCCGCGCCATACGCCCCGAACACCACGAGCGCGGGCGTACGCCCGCGCTACAGGGCGCGATGCAAGAGTTCACATGGCTGGGGATGACCCAGGCGGGCCGCGGCCTTGACAGGCGCCCGGGGGCCGCGTAAGGTGATGCTCACGCATCCGGGGCGGCAGCGCGGGAGCGGCGCGGTCCGGCGTGCCGCGGCGTCGTGCGGCGCCGTGCAACGCCCGGGCGCGGGACCCGTGACGGGCGGCATGGATGTCGGAAACCCCACAAGAGACCTTCCGGCGGGTGCGCGGCGTCGTCTTCGGAGAGACCCTCAAACGCGGCCTCCGGACCTTCCTTCCCTGCCGCCTCCTGGTGAACCTGTGGCTGGCCCTGCGGACCGGCTCGCTCATCCATCCGCTGGCCCGGATCGACTGGAACGTCCGGATCGGCCGCCGCTGCTTCATCGGCAACGCCCGCCTGGACACCCTCGGGGGGAACGGGCGGATCGAGATCGGCGACGGATCAATCGTCTACTCCGGCTGCGAACTCTGGTGCCATCATCGGAGCACGATCCGCGTGGGCAGCCACGTGCTCTTCACGCGCGGGGCGGCGGCCGTCACCGGCATGCACGTCTTCAAGGACCGCGACGCCACGATCCTCTCCCAGGGCGTCGCGTCGGCCGACATCACGGTCGAGGACGACTGCTGGATCGGCTTCCGGGCGATCCTGTGCCCGGGGGCCGCCGTCGGGCGCGGGACGGTCGTCGGGGCGGGCGCGGTCGTGACGGGCCGCCTGCCCCCGATGGTCGTCGCGGGCGGCGTGCCCGCGCGGGTCATCCGGGAGCGGTAGCGGTGCGTCGCAGTTGGCGCGGCGGGTGCGGAGACCCGCCGCGCAAAGTGCTGGGAGGAGCGATTCGGACGTGATCGGCCTGGCCCTGAAACTCGCGAATGCCTGCCGCGTGACGTTCTGGCGCGCGGTCTTGGCGCTTCGCGGCGGCCGGATCGGGCGCCGTTGCACGATCCAGGGAGGCGTGTACCTGGCGTGCCGGCGGGGGCACCCGATCGAGATCGGCGACGGTGTGCGCCTGATGCGCGGCGTCGTGCTCTCGACGGCCGCCACGGGGCGGATCGTCCTCGAGGATAACGTCTACATCGGGGAGTACGGCGTCGTCACGAGCAACGCCGAGATTCGCGTCGGGCGCGACACGATCATCGCGCCGCACGCCGACCTGGTGGACTTCAACCACGCCACTGCCGACCTTGCCGCGGCCGTCCTCTCGCAGCCCGTCCAGGCCCGGCCGATCCGGATCGGGCGCGACGTCTGGCTCGGGGCCGGCGTGAAGGTCCTGGCGGGTGTGACGATCGGCGACCGCGGCGTCGTCGGGGCGGGGGCGGTCGTCACGCGCGACGTGCCGGAGCGCGGCGTGGCCGTCGGCGTCCCGGCCCGCGTCGTCCGCCTTCGCGGCGAGCGGCCGGCGGTCGAGCCAGGGGCTCCCCCTGCCAGGGCGGAAAGGGGCCGCGCGGATTGACCCGGAAAGCCCTCGGTATCCTCTGGCTGGCGGTCGGGCTGGTGCTGCTGGTCCTGGTGGTCGCCTGGTCCAGCCCTTCGCGGACCCTCGCGGACTTCCTCGGCGCGCTGGCCCATCCGTGGCACTTGGCGGCGGCGGCCGCGGCGTTCGTCGCCACCCAGGGGGTGTTCCTCGTGAAGTGGCACCTGATGGCCCGGCGGGCCGGGTCGCCGCTGGGGCTGCGGCAGAACCTGCGGCTGTTCGGGACGCTGATGCTCGTCGGCACGTTCACACCCGCCCGGGCGGGCGAACTGGTGGTCCCCGCGATGATGCGCGGCGGGGGGGCCCTGACGGCCGTCGCCCTTGTCAACCGCCTCCTCGAGAGCACCTGCACCCTGTGCGCGGGCGTCCTGGCGGCCCTCCTGATCCTGAACGTCGAGACCTTCGGCGGCAACCTGTGGGGCCTGGGGCTTGTGCTGGTGCTCTTCCTGGGCGCGATCGTCTTCTTGGGCCGGCGCCGCCACGTGGCCGCCATCCTCAGCGCCGCGCGGGCATGCCTCGTGCGGCTGCGGGGGCTGCGCGCTGCCCGATGGCTCCTCGCCCAGGAAGAGAGGTACGCGGCCGGCATCGAGCACTTCTACGCGGCGAACGAGCGGTTGCTGAGGCCGGGGCCCATGCTTCTGTTTGCCCTGCTGATGCTCCTGATCTGGACCCTCATGGTGGCCGGCAACTGGTGCCT
>CAYGZE010000234.1:0-7515 GCA_964354185.1 uncultured Anaerolineales bacterium
GGCGAGCACAAGGCCCCCTATCAGAAGCAATTTGAGGTATTTCATCAGTTCGTCTCCTACAGTTCTGGCTCCCGCGTACGTTCGAAAGCCGCTTTTTCGGCCACCGCATGCGTGACCGAGGCGGTGCGCGCTACAGGCCGTCTCGATCTCTCTCCTCCCCCCGCCGTCCTGATCAGCCGGCAGCCGTCATCTGGCCGGGACAGGCGTCCTAGTGTTTACCCCTCTCTTCCTGGCACACCTCCTTTCGACTCTTGGTGCTGACCACCTTGCACACTAGCCACGCCTGAATCTCGCCAGGCACCCGCCTACATCCACGGCGAGGCGCTTATCCACGCACGTGGGCTTAGAAGCACCGTTTTGCCTTTGTGCCAGAAACCAGGGAGCCCGCCGCGCAAGCGGGCCTCCCGCGACCCCGATCATCGCGTGCTGCGCTCTCTCGGGGTCGCAAAGACTCTCAAGGATACCACAGATTCGCAGAAAGTCAAATGGGGGCCGCCGTTTTTTCGTTTGAGAGCCCGGAGGCGTTTCCCAAGCCTTCGCCGCAGCCCTCTGGGATGTTCCGGCGCCCCTCCCTGGTACCCCAGACTGCCCAGATTAACGGCCTTCTTCCGCATCGGTGCATGGCGAGCGGACGTGATGTCTGGTCGGTCGGTTCCGGCGAAGCGGCTGGCTGACGCGCTCGCTCTCCTGTTAACGTAGCCGTAAGACCAAAGACCTGAGCACGTCCAGAGGACGCCCGGGAATAGGGGCACCTGACTTGACTTGGGTCGGAACATGGTGTACTAATCCGGCGGGAGAAGACGGGCAGACAAGGCCCGTTCCGAGATGCTTCCCGCAGGACTCTTGCCAAGGGGGGAGTCCCGATGCGCCGAATCCCAGGCGCGCTGGATGGGGGAGGGGTGTCGGTGCGCGCCCTCCTGCCTTCCAGCGGGGGTAGGCTCTGCCTGCGGCGCCTGGGGGACGGCCTGATCAGTCGGCTTGGACCTGGATGGTTGCTGTTAGTGCCGATCATTGCAGGACTTGCGGTCTCGGAGGCCCGAAGCGATCCTTGCGTGATGACCTTCGAGGGCGACGTGGTCTTCGGCCAGGGCTTCACGCTCGAGATCGAGATCGGCGGGACGAGCCCCGGTACGGAGCACGACCAGGTCGTCGTCGGCGGTTGCGCCACCCTTAATGGAGTGCTCGAGGTCACTCTCCTCGATGACTACCGGCCGGTTCACAACGACGCCTTCAAGATCATGACCTTTGGCTCGCGGGCCGGGACTTTCGGCGCTTACGCCGGGCTGAACCTGGGTAACCGTCTCCGGCTGGATCCCATCTACTCGGACGTGGACCTCGTCCTGGCAGCCGTTCAGGGGGGTTCCGGCCCCTGGCGGTTCGATGCGGACGGGAACGCGTCTGTACCCGCAAACTGGAGCGGCGGCATACCCAACGGCATCGGTGACGTGGCCACCTTGGGCTCGGTGATCTCCGCACCGCGCACCGTCATCCTGGACACGCCAACCATCCTGGGCGGTGTCACGTTCGACAGCCTCAACGCTTACACCCTCGGCGGCCCGGACGTCCTGACCCTCGCTGTCGAGTCAGGCGCCGCCACCATTACCGTCCCCGGCACAAGCGGCGGCGCCGACGATACCATCTCGGCGGGCGTTTCTCTTGCGAGTCCTCTCGACATCTTCCACGAGGGGGAGGGCACCTTGGCCTTTGGGGGTCTGTTTGACAACGCCGCGGGCGAGACGATCACCAAGACTGGCGGCGGGACCGTGACGTTCGACGGAACTCAGGTGCATGGCCCCGGCGCCCTCCTCGAGGTCCTGGAGGGAACGGTCTTCCTGAACACTGACGCCGGAAGCGATACCGCCGCCGACCTCTCGATCTCGGTGACCGACGCGGCGCTGTATCTCGGCTGCGACCAGCACCTGGACACCCTCACCATCGGCGACGGCGGTAAGGTCGTCTTTGCCGGCGCACGGGTCGTGGTCCTCAAGCACCTGGTGATGGATGGGGTGGACCTGGGAGGCGTGACACTCACGCCTGAACCGACGACGATCGCACTGCTCGGTGTCGGCATGCTGGCCGCGCTGAAATGGAGGCCTTTGCGCCGCGGCGCCGCTTGCAGCCGTAGGACGAAGCGTCGGCAGGCGCGCGCTTGCGTCTGGCACGAACATAGGGGGTGAGGCATGAGACACACACAGTGGCAGTTCAGAGCGGGTGCGGCGATCCTCCTTCCCACCATGGCCATGCTGGTCATGCCGACATTGCTTCTGGGCAATGCTGATACCTGGAAGACGGGAGTCAGCGGGACCTTCAGCGATGGCCCCAACTGGACCGACGGGACCGCACCTGGGTCCTCCGACTCCGCGGGTTTCCGGGTCCCGGGCACCTACACGGTGACGTTCACCAGCAGCCCCACCAACCAGGACCTGTTCGTCGACCAGGGGACCATCACCTTCGCCTCGAGCGGCGGGACGAGGACCTACTACCTGACGGGCGCGGGCGGGGGCCAGGACGCCAACATCACCGGCGGAACACTGACGTTGGGAACCGGGGGTACGCCCCTGCACCTCTCGGTCGGCGACATGCTCTCGGTACAGACTGGCGGGACGCTACAGGCCCTGTTCAACAGCGACGTGTACGCGTCCTGGCTGGAGATCGGTACGTCCGCCAGCCTGAGTGCGAGCGCGATGCTCGTGGACGGCAGCGGCTCCGGCCTGAGCATCAGCAGTTCTGGAAACCACCTGCTCGGCGGCAGCGGCGCCACGGGCAATCTGACCTTCCAGAACTCCGCGTCGGGCAATATCGCCGGCACGCTTGTGCTTGGCCAGGGAGCGGCCAACAACACGACCGGCAACCTGACCGTGCAGTCGGGTGCCAGCCTCACGCTGAACAACGTCATCGCGGGCGCAGGGGGCGCCGCAGGTCAGAGCGGCACGATCACGGTCACCGGCTCCGGATCGACGGTCACACAAAACAACGGCACGAGCCTGACGCTTGGGGCCGCGGCGAACTCCATCGGCACGCTGAGCATCGCCAATGGCGCCTCCTACCGGGCCGGTTCTTCCTCGACGTGGCCCCGGAACACGGTCACTGTCAACAAGACCGGCCTGATCGACATGAGCGGCGGTACGTTCTACGCCGGCGCGAATATCACGATCAACGGGGGCGTGATGCAGCGCTCGGCCACGGGTGCGTTCAATTGGGAGTTGTACTACGACTCGGGCTGGAGCTCTCGCCCTCCTACAACGATGAGCATCCAGAGCGGGGGGCGGGTGAGTTTTGCGGGCGACTACACCATCCCCGCTCCCAGCATCGTGAACATCGCCGGTGCGGGGTCCCGGATGGAGACAGTGGGGGGCGGCAGCCTGTCAACTGCCACGTATTACACGGGATGGGCCTACCCGGCGAATGCCCACCTCGCGGAGATCAACGTCACGAATGGGGCGGTCATGGCCTCGGACGACCACCTTCTTCTTGCCTCGCGTAGTGCCCTGACAGTGGACGGTGCCGGATCCAAGGCCGCGTCAGGAATGACCTACGTCACGACGTGGAGCCGCGACGCCACCTCGGGCCCCCAGCCAGGCTCCATCATGTTGGCCGGCACCTCCGAAGCCAGAGTTACCAGCGGGGGACTGCTCTCGGCAGGCAGTTGCCTGGATGTGGACGGTGAGCTCGAAGTGGATGGCATCGGCTCCAGCGCCACCGCCGGCCCGGACGTCGAGAGTTACTGGGGTTACTCGGCTCCTGCTACGGTGACCTTCCGGAACGGCGCCACCGGATCCTTCCCGGGAGGTGTCAGGTTCTTCATGGACAACTCAACGTTTCGCGTGGAAAGCGGCGCTTCGGTATCCATGGGGTACCTCTTCACTAGCTGCTTGGACTCAAGCACCAGCGGCATAGGAGGCCGCGGGAGCTTTGCCGGTGTCGCCACGGTGACGGTTACCGGCACAGACTCGACCCTCTCGACCACCGGTCCGATCGGCCTCATCCTCGGCGACCCTACCGGCGAAGGAATCGCCACCATGACCGTTGCGGACGGCGGGACCTACATCGGAAGCCCGACGGGTACCACGATCCTATATCCCAACGGCCTGATGATCATCGACGGCGGGACCGTGAGCCTGGGCTTCCTGGAAGGCCAGGGCGGCCGGATCAACCTCCTCCGGGGGTCTCTCAGCATCGTGGGCGACGTGGCCGTTCGCAACGGCGGTCCCCTCGGCGAGAACCTGTTCCTTGGCGATGACACAAGCCTGAGCCTCACGGGCCTGCTTGGGGTCGACCCATATGCTAGGCTGGTCCTCCAGGGAGGATCCCTCATCGCCAGTGGCCTGATGGTCGAAGGGACGTTCGAGTTCGACAGCGGCACGCTCTCCTTCCTCGACTCCCCACGGATCTTCGTGGGTCCTACGGGGTCGTTTGAGACGACGCCGCCCTTCGCCAACACGGGGCGGATCGAGCTGATGGGCGGGGGCGCGCGGGTCGCAGGTGCGGGTGCCCTCACGAATGCCGGCCTCATTCTGGGCGGCGGTGAGATTGCCAAGCCCACAACCAACACCGCCTCGGGCGAAATCCGTGCCACAAGCGGCGACTACCTTCTCTTCTCGGGCTTGAACGGACCCAACGCCGGCAGGATCAGCCTCCAGAGCGGCACCGTCGAGTTCTCCCAAGGCCTCACGAATGCGGCCAGCGGCCTCATCACCGGGCGCGGCACGCTCATCGTCGGCGGGACGGGGCTCCTGAACCAGGGCAGCATGGCCTTCTCGGCCGGGATCACCGACGTCTTCGGTGACGTCGCCCTGACGAGCGGCGCGAAGATCATCACCACCGGCGCGGGAACCACCACCTTCTGGGATGACGTCATCCACAACGGCGTGGAGATCCGGACTTCCGCCGGCTGCGCCAGCGTGTTCTTCGGGTCCGTCAGCGGCTCGGGGCCGTTCACGGGGACTGGCACGGTCTACTTCGAGGGAGACCTCTCCCCTGGCAGCAGTCCGGCGGAGGTCTCGTTCGAGTCGGACATGGTCCTGGGGACTGCCGCTCGGCTCCTCGTGGAAGTGGGCGGCACGACCTCGGGAACGGAGTACGACGTGCTCGACTTTGGCGGCCGGGCCGTCCTCAACGGCACGCTGGAGGTCGCGCTGATCGAGGGCTTCGTTCCGCAGGCGGGCGAGCGGTTCGACATCCTCAACTTTGATCCGGCGCTGCTGGCAGGGGCGTTCGACGCGGTCGAACTGCCGACATTGCCGAGCGGCTTGGCGTGGGACAGGTCAAGCCTTTACACCCAGGGCGTCGTCGCCGTGGTGCCCGAGCCGGCAACGCTGGCGCTCCTGGGGCTGGGCCTGGCGGCTTGGCTCAGGCAGAAGCGGCTGCGTTGAGGAACTGCTTGCCGCGGGCGGCCATGAGGGGTCGGGATTGGGGTTGACTCCGTCGGCGGGGGCGTTGCAGAACGAGCGCGATGCCACAGCAGGGGTATGGCAGACTCGCCGACGCTGGGCGCACGCAAGAGGGGGCGCTTGGTCTGGCCCGGCAGCCCTTCCTGACCGCGGGGGCGGTCGCTATCCTGCTTGTGGCGACCGTCGGGGTCTATCTCAACAGCCTGGGCAATCCTTTCCTGTTTGACGATCTGCCGCTGATCCGGGACAACCCCGACCTGCACCAGCACTGGCGTCCCTGGCAGATCATCTTCACGCTGACCTATCGCACCCGCCCCGTCTTTGGCCTGTCGCTTGGCCTCAACTACGGCATCGGGGGACGGGACGTTCGTGGTTACCACGTGGTCAACATCGCCGTCCACTTTCTGGCTGCCCTGACCCTGTTCGGCGTGGTCCGCCGGACGTTGCGGCTGGAGCGGCTGCGCGAGCAGTTCGCCGGTGCGGCAGACTGGCTCGCCCTAGCGGTGGCTCTGCTTTGGACGGTGCACCCCCTTCAGACGCAGTCGGTCACTTACATCGTGCAGCGCTGCGAGTCGCTCATGGGGCTGTTCTACCTTCTGACGCTCTACGCCGTTATCCGCGGGGCGGGTTGCCGGCACGGGCGGCGGTGGTATGGCGCGGCTGTCGTCGCCTGCGCGCTTGGGATGGGGACCAAGCAGGTGATGGTCACCGCGCCCTTCGTGGCTCTTCTCTACGACCGAACGCTAGTGGCAGGGTCTTTTCGCGAAGCCGTGCGGCGCCGGTGGAGCCTGTACGTCGGCCTGGCGGCGACGTGGGGCGTGCTTGGGCCCACGTTCTACGGCGCAGGTTACTTGGACTGGATAGCCCGAGAGCTTCTCATGGGGCGCCTCGGTTTTGTGCAAAGCCCCATGCCTACCCCGTGGGAGTATGCGCGGTCGCAGTTCGGCGTGCTGACCCATTACCTTTGGCTCATCGTGTGGCCAAGTGGGTTGTGTCTGGACTACGCATGGCCCGTGGCGACAACTGTCCGACAGGTCCTGCCACCCGCTATCTTGGTGGTGGTACTGATGGCACTGACGATCTGGGGAGTCGCGCGGCGGCGCGCGGCGGGACTTGCCGGGGCGTCGGCCTTTGCGATCCTGGCGCCGACATCGAGCGTGATGCCGATCCAGGATCTTGCGTCGGAGCACCGCATGTACCTTCCCCTGGCCGCCGTAACCGCCATTGTGGTCGCGGGCGGGTTCTTGGCAGGGGGACGCCTCCTCAGGTACCTCGTGGCTTCGGACGATCACCGAAACACCGTCGGGATCGTGTTGAGTTTGGTTCTGGTAGCCACCGTGGCGGGCATTCTGGGGTACGGGACCATCTGCCGCAATGCCGACTATGCGAGCGACCTGGCCCTGTGGTCCGACATCGTGGCCAAGCGCCCGGGGAACTCCCGCGCACACTACACGCTCGGCAACGCGCTGGCCCGCCAGGGACACGTTGTCGAGGCGATCCTGCACTACCGGGAAGCCCTCCGCCTGAACCCCAACTACGCTGACGCCCACAACAACCTGGGGAACGCCCTGATGAAGGAAGACCGATGGGATGAGGCCATCGGCGAGTACCGCGAGGCCATCCGCGCCGATCCGGGCAGTCATGACGCCCACAACAACCTCGGGGCGATCCTGGCCATGCAGGGCAAGAAGGATGAGGCGGCCGCCTGCTTCCGGGAAGCGTTGCGACTGAAGCCAGACTTCGGCGAGGCCCTGAGCAACCTTGCGCGCCTCTCCGCACAGAGTGGCGGGAGGCCCTTCTCGGGCGACAAGCCACTTCCCGAAGCGCGTCCCCCGTGACGTTGAGCCAGTGGATGGGCTTTGAGTGACCAGCGAATAACCCAGTAACCAAGCGGCAGCAGCGGATTCTGAACCTCCTCGGCGTCGGCCTACACGTTCCGGCCATCGCCTCGAGAACGAAGGCCTCGCGCGCAACGGTCAAACGCGAGTTGGCACGGCTGAAGGAGCGCGGCCTGGTGGCGTTCGAGGGGGCACCGCGGTGCGGCCGCTACAGGGTTACCGCCTCGAAGCAGCGCTGGTGATCGCCGTGGGCGTCATCTTCGGGCCCATCTACCCGACGCTCGTGG
>CAYGZE010000235.1:0-7502 GCA_964354185.1 uncultured Anaerolineales bacterium
AGGAGTTGCGGCCCGCACACCAGGGCCATCGCAATCATCACGCGCTGCCGCATGCCGCCCGACATCTGGTGTGGATACTCGCGGAAGCGCGTCTCGGGGTCGGGAATGCCGACCTTGCGGAGCATGGCGATCGCGCGGCCGGCGGCTTCCGCGCGGCCGACCTTCTGGTGCAGCGTGACGGCCTCGACGATCTGGGCCCCGACCGCGAACACGGGGTTCAGGCTGGTCATCGGCTCCTGGAAGATCATCGAGATGCGGTTGCCGCGGACGGAGCGCATCTCGCGCTCGGTCAGGCCGAGCAGGTCGACGGGCCCCGCGGCGCCGGCCGCCTGGCGCGGCGCCAGCCACACGGATCCGGCCACGGTACGCCCGGGCGGATCGGGCACCAGCCGCAGGATCGACAGGGCCGTCACGGTCTTGCCGCAGCCCGACTCGCCGACGAGGGCGACCGTCCGGCCGCGCGGAACCTCGAACGCGACGTCCTCGACGGCGTACGAGACGCCCTCGTCGGTGAAGAACCGGGTCGTCAGCCCCACGGCCCGCAGCAGGATGTCATCGGAAACCGACACGCGCACCTCCCCGCGTCCTGGCGCTCAGACCCTGAGTTTCGGGTCGATGGCGTCGCGGAGCGCCTCGCCCAGCAGGTTGTAGGCGAAGATGGTCAGGAAGATCACCGTGCCCGCGGAGACCCAGACCCACCAGTATTCCAGGTGCTGGCGCCCGTCGTTGAGCATCTCGCCCCAACTGGGCGTCTGGACGAGCCCGAGGAACGCCAGCGTCAACTCGATGCTGACGGCGCCGGCGATGCCGAATCCGACGCCGACCAGGATGGGCGCCAGGCCGTTCGGCACCGCGTGCCGCAGCAGCAGACGCCACGTCGGGATGCCCAGGGCGCGCCCGGCCGTCATGTAGTCCTCGCTGCGGATGCGCAGCAGTTCCGCCCGCATCAGCCGGTACGACCCGGTCCAGCCTGTGATCCCCAGGACCACCACGACCGCCCACAAGGGCGGGACCGAGGCCGGAATCACCGCCAGGATAATGATGATAAGGACCAGCGTCGGGATGAACATGAAGATCTCGGCGATCCGCATCAGCACGAGGTCCACCCAGTGGCCGAAGTAGCCGCTCAGCGAGCCCAGGGCGACGCCGATGCTCGACCCGATGCCGACGGCGACGAAGCCGACCGTCATCGCCGTCCGCGCGCCATAGAGGATGCGCAGGAGCATGTCGTCGCCGATGCGGCCGGTTCCGAGCGGGTGCCGGCGCGAAGGCGGCTCCTCCTTGTGGGCCAGTTCCTCGTAGCCCGGGTTGCGCGGCCACGCGACCAGGGGGAACCAGGCCGACTCCGCCGCAGGGGCCCGCTCCAGGAAGGACCCGTACCGCCGCTCCGGTTCCCGGGTGGCAAAGAGCGCCACGGTCACGATGAGCCACACGCCGAGGTGGAGGACGCAGGACCAGAACAGCGGGCTGCCGCCGCGCGACTCGATCCGGGGCCTCACCAGCCGCACCGTCAGCGGCAGCGCGAGGGCCAGGACCAGCGCCAGCATGGCCGCATACTCCGTGTTCTCCAGGCAGCGGAAAATCGGCCAGGAGGCCTGGCCGTTCTCGACCCATCGGATGGGCACCTCGCCGGCGAGGAACGGCGCCACCACGGCCAGAAGGGCAAGGACCAGCACGAAGCCGAGGCTGACCATGGCGCTGGTGCGCCGGCGGAACTGGCGCCAGACGATCGCGCCGTAGGACCGCGGCGGCCCCGCCAGCACCCCGCCCGGTTGGACCTCGCGCCTACTCATAGCGGATCCTCGGATCGGCCCAGGCGTAGAGCATGTCCCCCACCACAAGGAAGGAGAGCGTCAGGAACCCGTACAGGAGGGTCTCGGTCATCAGGATCGACAGGTCGTAGGCCCGGGCCGCGCCGATGTACAGCAGGCCCGTGCCCTGGATGCTGAAAAGGGTCTCGACGATGACGCTGCCGCCGATCAGGCCGGGCAGGATCAGGACCATCGTGGTGATCATCGGCAGAAGGCTGTTGCGGAGGGCGTGGTGGTAGACGACCCGGCCCTCCGGCAGGCCCTTGGCCCGGGCGGTGCGGACGTAGTCGGCCCGGAGGTTCTCCAGGAGGCTCGCCCGCCCCAGTTTCGCCAGGTAGGCCAGCCCGCCGTACACCAGGCACACGACCGGCAGGCCCACGTGCCACAGAAGGTCGACGACATACTGCCACCGGGAGAACTTCTCGTAGCCCTGCGTATGCAGGCCCGCGACAGGAAAAACGTGCCATCCCAGCCCGCCCACGCCGAGGAACCCCAGCAGCACCGTTCCCGCCAGGATGACGGGGACGCTCCAGAGACCCAGGAGCACGAGCGACGACCCCCAGTCGAACCACTTGCCCTGGTGCCGCGCGGCCGCCAGGCCCACCGGAATCGCGATCAGGAAGATGACCGCCTCGGCGATCACATTCAGCGTAAACGTGACCGGAATCCGTTCCACGATCAGGTCCAGCGGGTTGCGGCTGCCGGCGGACGTGCGGTACTTGATGCTCTCGCCGAAGTCGCCCTGGAAGAGGTGGCCCATCCAGCGACCGTAGCCGAGAAAGATGCCGTAGACCTTGTCGACGGCCACGGCGCCGGCGCGGAGGACGCCTGCGCCCGTGCCCTGCTTTTCGGGGGCGCCATACTCGCGGTCCACGGCGTCGCGGAGGTAGTGGTACTCGATCAGGCCGAGCCGCTGGCGGATGCGGTCGGCGTTTTCCTTCATGACCTTCGGGTTGATGTCGCCCGTCTGGGAGCGGATCATCGCCTCGATCGGGTCGCCCGGCGCCAGGCGGACGATGGCGTAGGTGAGGAACGTAATCCCCAGGAGCGTCGGGAGCATCAGGACGAGCCGCTTGAGGAGGTAGGCTTTCACCGGGCCGCCTCCTCGCGCCGGGCCTCGTCTCGCCCGATCCACCACTCGCGCCAGTCGAGCCCCAGGGCGTGGACCTTGACGCCCTTGATCCTCGGCGCGACGAGCCGCAGGCTCTCGCCCTGCCACATGAACGTGTACGGCTGCTCCTCGTGCAGGATGCGGTGGAAGCGGTGGTAGAGTTCGTTCCGCTTGGTCTCGTCGAGGGTGGCGCGGCCGTCCTCGATAAGGCGGTCGGCCTCGGCGTTGCGGAAGCCGACGTGGTTGGAGCCTTGGCCCTCGATCTGGCTGGAGTGCCAGATCTGGAAGGGGTCCTCCTCGACGCCGCCGCCCGCCCAGCCGAGCATGATGGCGTCGTAGTCGCGGTTGTCCAGTTTGACGACGAAGACGGACCACTCGTAGGCCCGGACGTGCATGTCGATGCCCGCGCGGCGGAACTCCTCGCCCATGACGCGGACCATGTCGCGGATCACCTGGTTGCCGCCGGGCACCGAGAACTCGAACTCGAAGCGCTTCCCCTCGGCGTTCTCGAGCCAGCCGTCGCCGTTCCGGTCTTCCCAGCCGACCTCCTTGAGAAGCCTCCGCGCCGCCGCGCGGTCGTGCGGCCACAACGCGACGTCCTGGTCGTACTGCCGGCCCTTCGCCCAAAAGGGCCCGCTGATGACCGTGCCGATGTCGTACTGCATGTACTTGAGCAACTGCTCGCGCCACACCAGTTGCGTCATGGCCCGGCGGACCCGCTTGTCGGTGAAGGGCGGCCGCGCGTTGTTCCACGCGATGTAGCGGTAGCCGCCGCCGGGGGCCGAGTAGCGGAACATCTGGAACTGCTTGGTGACTTCCGGCCGTGCCTTGAGTTTGACCCACCACTCGGGCGAGACCGCCAGGTCGTCCAGGTCGCCCGCCAGGAGCGACTGGACCTCGGCCTGCTCCTCGAGGATGAAGCGGAAGGTGATCCGGTCGAACGCCGGCGGCGGCCGCCAGTAGTTCGCGTTCCGCACGAGGACGATCTGCTGCCCCGTCTTCCACTCCTTGAACAGGTACGGCCCCGTCCCGACCAGTTTGTCGCTCAGGTCGTTGAACTGCTTGGGGTCCGAGAACTGGTAGACGTGCCGCGGGAGGACGCCCAGGTTGCTCGTCTCGAGGCTCTTGAAGTAGGTCTTCTTCCAGACGAAGCGAACGGTCCGCTCGTCGACCTTTTCGCACGTCTCGCAGTCCTCGAAGTACGACGCCGCCGCGCGGCAATCAATCTCGGGGTTGACGATCGTCTGGTAGGTGAACAGGACGTCGTCGGCCGTGACGGGCGTGCCGTCGGAGAACTTCGCCCGCGGGTCGAGGTGGAAGGTGATGATCTTGCCGTCGGGCGAAACCTCGAACCGGTCCGCCAGAAGGCCCCGCCACTCCAGCGTGTCGGGATCGCGGTCCAGGAGGCCCTCGAAGAGGTAATCGTTGACGATGCCGGCGTAGACGTCCTTGGCGGTGAGGGGGTTGAGGGTCTGAGGCTCGGCGCTGAGGTTGCGGCGCAGGGTGCCGCCCATCTGTTCCGGCGTGAAGCGGGGCGGTTCCGCCGCCGCTGTGGCGGCCGCCGCGAGGCCGAGCACCACGAGGACGCCGCCCAGGATGGCGCCTTCGAGGCTAGCGCGCGCCCCGGGGCCCGCTCGTGCTGTGTGCCTCGGCATGGTTCACCGGTCCGGCCACTCTCCCGTGAACACCTCCGCGACCGGCCCGGTCAGGGTGACCTCGGCCGCATCGTCGGGCCACGTCATCTCGAGGTCGCCCCCCGGGACGTGCGCCAGGAGGCGCCGCCCCGTGCGTCCGGTGAGGACCCCCGCCACGCAGACGGCCGAGGCCCCCGTGCCGCACGCCAGGGTCAAGCCGCTTCCGCGCTCCCAGGTCCGCGCGCGGACCTCCTCGGGGCCGAGGACCTGCACCACGTGGACGTTGATGCCACGGGGGAACATCGCGTGGCGCTCGATCTCGGGGCCGAGGGTCTCGAGGGGCCACGCCGCGACGTCGTCGACGTAGAAGACCGCGTGGGGGTTCCCCATGCTGACGCAGGTCATCGTGAGCCGCCGGCCGCCGGCGGTGATGGGGACGTCGACGGCCCGGTCGCCCTGGACCTTGACGGGGATGTCGGCGGGCGCGAGGATCGGGCGGCCCATGCTCGCGCTGCCGCGCACGATGCGCCCGCCGTCGCGGAAGAGGTGCACTTCCCTCAGGCCGGCCCGCGTCTCGACGCGGACGACGTCCGCGCCGGCCAGGCCCCGCTCGCGGGCGAACTTGGCCAGGCACCGGACGCCGTTGCCGCACATCTCCCCCTCGGACCCGTCGGCGTTGAACATGCGCATCCGGACATCGCCGTCGGCTTCGGCCGGCAGGACGAGGATCAGCCCGTCGGCGCCCACGCCGAAGTGGCGGTCGCTGATCCGCCGCGCGAGGGCGGCCGGGTCGGCCACGGTCTCCTCGAGGCCGTTGACGTAGATATAGTCGTTACCGGCGCCCTGTAACTTCGCGAATCGCATGGGAGCCCGCCCCCCTGAAATCCGCCGGATCGGCGGCGGATGGATTATAGCCGGCGCCGGGCGGGCGTATCCAGTGTTTTGTGCCGCCGCGCCCTGGGGGAGACACGCGACAGGCCGGCCGGGCGGCTGCTCAGCCGCCGGCGGCGATGCGGGCCGTGTCCTGGGCGATCAGGCCCTCTTCATCGGTCGGGATGACGAAGATCCGCTTGGGCGAGTCGGCCATCGCCAGGTCGCGCGGGCCGCGCTCACCGGAATCGTTCCTGGCGGCGTCCAGGCAGTAGCCCAGCGGCTCGAGGCCCCGGCAGGTGCGGGCGCGGATGGGGGCGGCGTTTTCGCCGATGCCGCCCGTGAACACCAGCGCGTCGACGCGCCCCAGCACCGCCGTGTACGCGCCCACGTACTTGCGGAGGCGGTAGCAGAAGATCTCGATCGCCAGGGCGGCCCGGTCGTTGCCGGCCTCGGCGCTCCGCATCACCTCGCGCATGTCGTTCGAGACGCCCGAGAGGCCCAGCAGGCCGCTCTCGCGGTTCAGCAGGGCGTCGATCGCCGCCACGTCCATGCCCAGCGCCCGCTGGAGGTGGAAGGCCAGGGCCGGGTCGACGTCGCCCGAGCGCGTGCCCATGACGAGGCCCTCGAGCGGCGTCAGTCCCATCGACGTATCGACGCTCCGCCCTCCCCGGACGGCCGTCACGCTGCACCCGTTTCCCAGGTGGCAGGTGATGAGGTTCGTCTCGTCAAGCGGCCGGCCCAGCAGGCCCGCGGCCGCCAGCGTCACGTACCGGTGGCTCGTCCCGTGGAAACCGTAGCGGCGGATGCGGTGGTCCTTGTAGAGTCCGTAAGGGATCGCGTAGAGGAACGCGCGCGGCTCCAGGGTCTGGTGGAACGCGGTGTCGAAGACGCCGACGTGCGGCACCGCGGGCATGCACGCCATCGCAGCCCGGATGCCGACGAGGTTGGGCGGGTTGTGCAGGGGCGCCAGGGCGACGTTCGCCTCCAGGGCCCGGATCACCTCGTCGGTGATGCGGACGCTCTCGCGGAACCGCTCCGCCCCGTGGACGACGCGGTGGCCCACGGCGTCGATGTCGGCCAGGGACCCGAGGACCGCGCGCGGCCCCGTCGTGAGTTCCCGCACCATGAGGGCGAAGGCGGCCTGGTGGTCGGGCGCCTCGACGTCGCGCGCCGCCCGCGCGCCGGCGGCCTCATGGGTCAGGCGGCTCGCGGGCTCGCCGATCCGCTCGACGAGGCCGGAGGCCAGGACCTCGCCGCCCCGCGAGTCCCGCATCCGGTAGAGCGAGTACTTGACGCTCGACGAGCCGCAGTTCACGACCAGGACGTTCACGGCCCCGCCCGCTCCCCGGAACGGAACGAAGCCAGGCGCCGAGGGCTGCCTGGCTTCGCCCCACCCGCTTCATCCCCTGCCCGAGTCGGCCGGTTACAGCGACTTACGGACCCACGGCCCGACCCAGTAGTACTCGAAGTCCTTGCCGCCGTTGACCTGGATGCCCCCCACTATCGCGTACACAAGGCCCCCTAGCCCGACGAGCATGGCAATGGGGAAGCAGACGATCCCAATGAAGACAAGACTCAGGATGAGGCCAAGCACAGACAGGGCAAGGCAGGCCACCGCCACGCCCACCTGGAAGAAGAGCGACTGCTTCATGTGGAACAGGAGGAACTTGCTCGCCCCCTCCTTCTTGATCAGAAAGAAGATGAGCGGCCCGAGCCACCCGCCCACACCGGGTACAACGAGCCCTGCAAGCGCCAGCAGGTGGGCGATCATGGCCATGTTGCGGTCCTGGGGCGTGGCCGACGCCGCCTGAAGGTCGGCCGGCATCGCGCCCTCTCCTGTCGGCTGGTTCGGAACGGTCGGGTCCGGCATGATCGGTCTCCTCCCATGAGCCCGCGGTGCGGGAACGTCCTTGGAAAGGAACGGTTGAACAATGACCCCGTCCCCGGGGCACTCAACCGAGGACGAGTATAGGCCGCGCGCCCGAGCGTGTCAACCTGAATCAGCGCGCCGAATCAGCGCGGGTATGACTGTTTTTTCTGGCAGCCCTACGTTCAGGAAATGTCGTGCCTTGA
>CAYGZE010000236.1:0-7476 GCA_964354185.1 uncultured Anaerolineales bacterium
ACGTGCCGCGCCGCTCGACGGTCGCCCCGAACCCGGTCCGGACCACCTTGCGGTCGGCGGTGTCCTCCAGCACCTCGATGCCCGACAGGTGCGGGTCCATGTTGGGTGTGACGACGACGAGGTCGAGGTCCCAGTAGCGGTACGGGTTGAAGTCGTCGCCGACGGGGAGTTCGCGCCGGCAGCGGCGGACGAAGTTGGTCCAGAAGAACTCGCCCACGGGCACGCGGTCGGGTTCGCGGTGCGCGAGGGCCGCCAGGACGCGGTTCGTCTTGGCCCGGGCATCGTTGGTCATGACGGGCACTCCCTCGCCGGCCGCCGCGGGGGGTGCGGCCCCGCGCGGCAGCGGGCGGCTCACTGCGCTTCCATGACGACCAGGTCGGCCTTCCGCTGGGGCGGCGTGACCGCCAGGCGCGCGATCTTGCCGTCCCGGTAGACGCCCTCGACGACGGTCTTCAGGGGCGCGTGCAGCCGGAAGGCGACGTTCCAGTCCTTCGGCCACGCCGGCAGCAGGTAGATCTTGCGGCCGTCGGCCTGGAGGAGCATGGCCTGGAGGGCCTTCATCAGGACGCCGCCGTGGTCCTGGTCGGGCACCCAGTCGTAGTTGGGCCCCCAGAAGGCGGGGAAGCGGGAGCCGGCGTCCTTGGTCTGCGCGCGGGCGACGAGGTTGTCGCGGGCCTCGCGGGCAAGGCCGAGGTAGGCCATGAAGATATCGTCCTGCCGCCATCCGGCGTGGCCCCGGTCCGGCCGGCGCTCGAGCGCCTCGATGCCCAGTTCGAGGCCGGGCCGGCCGAGGGCGACGCGGCGGAAGGGGAAGACCGCGTACAGTTCCGGGTTCTCGCAGTTCTGTTTGCTGGCGAAGGCGGCGGCGGGGGCGAGCAGGCGCTTGCCATCGGCCTCGCGGGTCGGCAGGTCGGGCAGTTTCTTCCGCAGGGCCGTCCAGAAGGCGCGCCGGTCGGCCGTGGTCAGGCGCTCGGGCAGCGCGAGCAGCCGCTCGGTCACGGCGTGGAGGCCGGCCACCTCCGGCATGGGGTTCGTGCACTCCCACCACGTTTCGCACGCCTGGGCCGGGTGCATGACGAGCCGGCCGGCGGCGTCCGCCCCGTAGTGCCGGTCGAAGAACGTCAGGACCTCGTGGGCCGCCGGCAGCAGCGTGTCGGCCAGGAAGGCCTCGTCGAGCGTGTGCTCGTAGTAGTCGAGCATCATGTGGACGAGTTCGGGGCCCGAGACCCACTCCCACTTGTGCCAGCGGCTCTCCTGGAGTTTGTCCTGGCGCTCCGGGAAGGGCGTCCAGCCGTACGTCTCGCTGAACACGTCGCCCCAGAAGTAGATGCACTCGGGGATGTAGGCGCCGTCGTGCCCCAGGTACAGGCGGGTCCGGTAGCGGAACAGGGGCAAGAGGTCGCGCCCGTACATGCGGAAGAGGGGCTCCATCAGGTCGAAGTCGCCCGAGGTGCACAGGGCGATGTAGGGCAGGCGGGTGTTCTGCCACCAGTAGCCCGGGCCCCAGCGGCGGTAGTCGGCGTCGCCGGGCGCGCCCGCCTGCGGCACCGTGAAGAGGGAGCCGTTGAACTTGATGGGGTAGGCCCCGCGGCCGGCGCAGGCGGTGATGAACCGCTGGAGGGCGTAGCCGCGGCTGACGACGAAGGCGTCGTCGGCCGCCTCGACCGCCGCCTCGGCCACCGGCGCGCCGGCGACGTAGAGGCGAATGCGCCCGCCCGCGTGGTCGACGGTGGCGGCCACGTGCGTCCACTGGTCGGGCGGGAGGGCGTCGGCCTTGCGGAGGATGGTGCCTGCGACGATCAGGCGGAGGCTGTTGCCGGGCCAGGTGTCCAACAGGAGGCCGTCGCTTGCGCCCGCGGTGATCTTGTCGAGGATCCGCGCGCCGCCCTCCGGCAACTTCGCGGGTCGGACCCACGCTTCGATGGTCAGGCCGCTCGTGAAGTCCCAGTCCTTCGAGCCCTCCGGCGTGGCGGGCGCCTCGGGCGCGCCCGCGTAGAGCGGGCCATCCGGGGCGTCCACGGCCTTCGTCCGGTCGAGGGCGGACAGCCGCTGGATGGCGGCGGCGTCCAGCGGCCGGCCGAGGACGGTCAGGCGGCCGATCTGGCCGGCGAAGCGGTTGCCGCCCTGCTGGTCGGCGCCGATGCGGACGGGCAGGGCGTTCGCCGGGATGAGGCTCGGCGGGCGCGCGGGCCCGCTCGAGGTCACGTGGATCCAACTGCGGTCCCAGAAGTCGCGCCACCACCGCTCGTGCGCTTCGCGGCGGAGGGCGAAGGGCGTCTTGTCGGTGGCGGCGACGGTCGCGTCCACGGCCTCAAGCCATTGGGCGGGCGCGGCGGGGTGCCGCGCCACCACGTGGATGCTGAACCGGTGGCTCTTCGAGGCGGGCGATTCCAGGTGCAGGTCGTCGATCCGCCGCCCGTTCTCGGCCTGGATGACCGCGCCGAACGTCCGGCCGAGCAGCGGGTCCGGGCGGGCGAAGCCTGTCAGGCCCTGAACCTCGGCCGTCATCGCCGGCCCGACCGACTTGACGTTGTGGTGATACCAGCCGATGCGGCCGGCCTGGTTCGCCAGGACGGTGTCGGGCTCGACGACGGTGGGGGCGTGCTGCTGGTCGGGCTTCGAGCGGTCGAGCATCACATCGCTGCACTCGATGCCCGGGAGCGTCTCCTGCCGGGTCCGCCACAGTTCGATGGACGCCGCGGCCGTGGTCGGCTTCGCGCCATCGACCGTGACGTGGATGACGGGGCGGTTGGCATCCACCCACAGGCGCACCTGCGTCGCCTCGCCTTCGCCGCAGCGGACGACCATCGTGGCGTCCTTGAGGGAGAGTTGCTGCCGGAACGCAGCCGATGGCGACAGTGGGCCCGGGTCGAGGTGAACCCGCACCCGGCCGACCTTGAGCAGGCGGGCGTTGTCGTCCCAGGCGTCCGTCTTGGCGATGTAGAAGACGAGGTCGCCGGTTTCCTCGACCCAGGCGTTCAGGGCGATGTCGCCGTTGCCCAGGGGCATGGAGCCCGAGGCGTCGCGGCTGGGCGTCTCCCACACGACGTCGTACCGGCCGACGTCGTTCTCCGTCTCGGCCGCGGCGGCCGCCGCGGTGGCGGCCAGGCACGCGGCGATGGACACGACCAGACCCACGCGGGCACGGCCCGAAGCGATCAGCATGGTCGGCACTCCTTCCGTCAGGCGGCTCAGAACTGGCCCTTGAACTGGTCGACGTTCTCCTTCGTGATGGCGGGGCAGGGGATCGCGTAACGCTTCTCGAGCGTCTCGCCCTTCAGGTGCCGGATCGCCAGGCGGACGCCCATGCGGCCCTCCTCCTCGGGTTGCTGGAAACTGGTGCCGGTGATCTTGCCTTCCTTGATGGCCTCGATGGCCTCCTGGCTGCCGCCCATGCCCACGATGGCGATGTCCTTGCGACCGGCCTGGATGCAGGCGTCGGCCGCCGCGATGGCGAAACTGTCGCCGTGGGCGTAGATGCCCTTCAGGTCGGGGAACCTGTCGAGCCAGACCTGGGTCTCGCGGACGGCCTGGCCGCGGTCGCCGTCGTGGGGCGCGCGGCCGAGGAGTTTGACGTCCGGGTACTTCCGGAGCACGTCCTGGAGGGCTTGGCTTCGGGCGAGTTGGGGCCCGGTGCCCAGGTGCTGGTGCAATTCGACGATGCCGCCCTTGCCGCCGATGGCCTTCATGAGGATCTCGGCCGAGGTCACCGCCCCGGCGTAGGTGTCGGTGCCGACGTAGCAGACGTAGTCGCAGCCCTCCGCCACCTCGCGGTTGACGATGATGACGGGGATGCCGGCCTCGCTCAGGGCCCGGATGCCGCTCACGAGCGGCTCCTTTTTCATGGGGACGACGCAGGCGATGTCCACCTGCTTGGCGATGAGTTCCTGGATCTGCTGGATCTGGAGGACGGGGTCTTCCTTGGCGTTCATGATGATGACGTCGGCCCCGAGTTTGCGGCCCTCGTCGATGGACCCCAGGCGCATGTTCTGCCAGTAGGGGTTGTCGAGGGTCATGCAGAACCCGATCGTGTACCGCTTGGCCGGCGCGGGTTGGCCGGGGGGCGTGCCGCCGTCGCCGGCGCATCCCGCCAGGACGAGGGCGGCCAGGCTCAACGTGAAGAAGCGGATTGCCATGCGTTCATCTCCTTGCTTTCTTGCCCGACCCCCGGACGAGGACGTCGGTCGCCACGACGACGAGGATGATAAGCCCGCGGACGATGTTGCGGTACTCCTCCTGGATGCCGAACTGGGGCAGCAGGTTCTCGATGACCGAGAGGAGCAGCAGGCCGATCAGGGTGTAGAACAGGCCGCCGGTGCCCCCGCCCAGGGGCGTGCCGCCCACGATGACGCTCGCGATGACCACCAGTTCCAGGCCCTGGTAACTGGCGGCCTGGGCGGTGTTCGACATGCCGGTGTAGATGACGGCCGCCACCGCGCACGTCAGGCCCGAGAGGGCGTACGTCGCCGTCTTGACGAGCGGCGTGTTGACCCCGGCCAGCCAGGCGGCGTTCTCGTTCCCGCCCACGGCGTACACGTAGTGGCCGAACCGCGTCAGGCGCAGCAGGCAGACGCTGACGACGAAGACGCCCAGAAAGATCAGGATCGGCACCGTGACCGGGTAGGCCCCGGTCCCCGGCAGGGCGACCCGGCCCCAGTAGATGTGGCCGAACACCTCCTTGACGGCCAGGGGCACGCTCAGGGTCTGTCCGCCGTGCGTCAGGATGAGGGCGATGCCGCGGAAGACGAGCATCGTGCTCAGTGTCGTCACGAACGGGTTGACGCCGACGTAGGCGACGCAGACGCCGTTGGCCGCGCCCAGCAGGACCCCCGCCATCGCCGTCGCGAGCACCGCGACCGCGATGGCCGCCCAGGCCGGCTGGCCGCCCATCGCCTGGAGCGCCAGCACGGCGACGACGCTGCACACCGTGGTCGTCGAGCCGACCGAGAGGTCGAAGCCCCCCGCCACCATGACGAACGTCATGCCGCACGCGATGATGCCCAGGTACGCCGCGTTCGTCAGCACGTTGGTGACGAGGTTCCGCCAACTGAAGAACGTCTCGGTCCGCAGCGACGCGACGGCGCAGATGACGCACAACAGGGCGACGACAGAGAGCGCCTGGATGACCTGGAACGAGGGTTTCCACCTTCGTCCTGCCGGCGGCGGTGCGGGGGGGTCGGTCATGGGTTGCCCTTCCCGACGCAGGCCTGGAACAGGCTGTCGACGTCGGCGCCGGGGCCGGGCAGTTCGGCGGTGATGCGCCCGTCGCGGACCACCAGGATGCGGTCGGCCAGGTTGGCGATCTCGAACAGTTCGGAGGAGATGAGGAGGATCCCCTTGCCGGCGACGGCCAGGTCCATCATCAGGCGGTAGATCTGGGCCTTCGTGCCGACGTCGATGCCCTGGGTCGGCTCGTCGAGGATGAGGACCTTGGGGTCGCGGCAGAGCCAGCGTCCGAGGATGACCTTCTGCTGGTTGCCGCCGCTCAGCGTCTGGATGAGCCGCGCGGGGTCGGGCGGGCGGACGTCCATCCGGTCGATCATCCGGCGGGCGTTCTGCCGGATCCGCGCCGGGCGGACGAACCCGAAGGCGGTCGAGAGGCGGTCGAGGACGCCGATGCCGAGGTTCCGTTCGACCGACGAGCCGGTGATGCAGCCGTCGCGCTGGCGGTCCTCCGGGATCATGCCGATGCCGCGGGCCATGCACCGCCGGGGCGACCGCCGCTCGAGGGCGACGCCGTCCAGTTCGCAGCGTCCGGCGGCGGGGTCGGCGCCGAAGAGGGCCCGGGCGATCTCGGTCCGCCCCGAGCCCACCAGGCCCGCCAGGCCCAGAATCTCGCCCTCGCGCAGGACGAACGAGACGTCGTGGAAGACGCCCGGCCGCGCGAGGCCCTCGACCACCAGGAGCGTCCGGCCCGGGGTGTTGCGCTTCTCGGGGAAGACCTCGGTGAGCGTCCGCCCGAGCATCATGTGGCTGAGGGCCGAGACCTTGCAGTCGGCCAGGTCGCGCGTGCCCACGACGCGTCCGTCGCGCAGGACCGTGACGCGGTCGGCGATCTCGGGGAGTTCGGCCAGGCGGTGCGAGATGTAGACGATGCCGAGGCCGCGGGCCTTCAGCCGCCGGATCACCTCGAACAGCCGCCCCACGTCGTCGCTGCCGAGCGAGGCCGTGGGCTCGTCGAACACGAGGACGCGCACGTCCTTGCGGATCGCGTGGGCGATCTCGACCAGGCACTGCTTGGCGTGGCTGAGGTCCCCGACGGGCGCGTCGAGCGGCAGGTCGAACCCGAGGGCGTCGAGCCCGCTTTGGGCCTGGGCGGCCAGCGCCCGGCGGTCGAGGGTGCCGGGCACGCGGCCGGCGGGCTCGCGGCCCAGCAGCAGGTTCTCGGCCACGGTCAGGTTCCCCAGGACGCTCAGGTCCTGGTAGATGACGCCGATGCCCAGGCCGAGCGCCTGCCGCGGGTTCGTCAGGCGTACCTCGCGCCCGAACAGGACGACCCGCCCGGCGTAGTCGCCGAAGCGCCCGGCCAGGACGTTCATCAGCGTCGACTTGCCGGCCCCGTTCTCGCCGACGAGGGCGTGGACCTCGCCCGCGCGCAGGTCGAAATCGACGCGGTCGAGCGCGCGGACCGGCCCGAAGGCCTTCACGACGCCTTCCATCCGCAGGATGGTCTCGCCGGCATTCATGGCGTCAGCGTCCGGTGCCCACTGTACGCCCCGTACTCGCGGACCGCGTCGAACATGGCGACGACGTTCTCGACGGGCGTCTCCTCGAGAATCGAGTCGTGGCTCGCGCCGGCCACGAAGCCGCCGCCCGGCTTCATGACCTGGAGCACCTCGCGGGTCTTGCGGCGGACGAAGTCCGGGTCGCCCTCGATCAGCACGTGCTGCGAGTCGATGGCCCCATTGAAGAGGATCCGGTCGCCGAAGTCGCGCTTGAGCGCCGCGAGGTCCATGCCGCGCGCCGAGGGCTGGACGGCGTGCAGCCCGTCGAGCCCCACCTCGATCATCGCCGGGACGAGCGGCGCGAAACCCCCGCAGCAGTGCAGCATCACCTTCAGGCCGTAGGCATGGCCCAGGTCCACGAGCCGCGCGAGGTGCGGCAGCAGGAACCGCCGGAACAGCCCCTCGCCCACCAGCGGCCCCGTCTGGCTGCCCAGGTCGTTGCCGATGAAGAAGATGTCGATGGTGTCGGCGGCGGCGTCGAAGATGCGCCGGCTGACCTCGGCGTAGTAGTCCACGACGTGGCCCAGGATCGCATCGACCAGGGCCGGTTCGTCGTACATCGCCAGGCACAGGTTCTCCATGCCCGCCAGTTCGATCGCGTCGTGCCAGAAGGGCGACCAGTCGCCGCCCAGGATGGCGTACCGGCGGCCGTACCGCGCGGCCTCGGCCCGGATGCCCGAGACGTCCATCCAGGACGGGTCTGGCCAGTCGTAATCGTGGACCTGGGCCAGGGCGGCGCCGGCCAGCGGAT
>CAYGZE010000237.1:0-1241 GCA_964354185.1 uncultured Anaerolineales bacterium
TCGGTCACGATCAGGAAGTCGGGGCGGCCGAGGCCGTCGTAGTCCAGGGCCACGGCCATGAGGACCCGCAAGGGCGGCGCGGCCGCCTCGCGGCACGCCTCCAGGGGCACGCCCGTGAGGCGGCGAAAGTCCGCGGCCGGACTGCCGCGCGGGTCGGCGGGGTAGCGCATGATGTCGGAATCGCTCACCACGAGCACGTACAGGCGGCCGTCGTCGCCCCACTCGCTGGAGAAGGCGGCGGCCGCGGCCTCGTGCCCGCTCCAGAGCGCGCGGACGGCCTTCGACCACGGCTTGCCCGGCGTGCCCGGGTTCTCGGCCACCACGAGGGTGCCGGACCGCAGGAGGACGGCGGCGTCGGGCCGCGCGTCGCCCGTGGCATCGTCGAGCGTGACGGCCAGCCAGGCGGACGCGTCGTCGAGCGGCAGGGCGTCGCCCCGCGTGAAACGCTCGCCCCGGTGGAGCCAGAGGAACCGGTCGAGCAGAAGGTCCGGGCGGCCGTCGCCGTCGACATCGCCGACGGCGCCGCAATGCGCGGGCGCGCCGGCCAGGCCCCAGGACGCCGTCGCGTCGGCGTAGCCGTCCGATGCGGCCAGGAACAGCCGGACCCCCGCCGCCGTGCCGACCACCAGGTCCAGTCGGCCATCGGCGTTGACGTCGGCCCCCGCCAGGAAGGTGGGTTTGACGCCGAGGGTCCCCGCGGCTCGGGGCCCTTTCAGGAAGGCCTCGTGGCTGACCCAGTCCTGCAAGGGCGTCCGCCCGGCCGCAATCTCTTCGACGATCCGCACCAGCGCGCTCGTGCGCCCGGGGAAACTGCGGGCCCCGTCGTACGGGCCGACGACGCGCCAGGTCGGGGGGTCGGCCTGCGCGACGGCCTGGGCGAGGGCCCACGTGTCCGCCACGTGGACGACGGCCGTGCCGTCCGCCCGCGGATCGCGGGCGAACACGACGATCGGCCGGTCCGGCCCGACCTGGCCCGCCAGGTCGGGCAGCGCGGCCAGGTGGATGCGAAAGCGGTCGGCGGCCGCCTCGCCCTTCAGGCGGCGGGTCACTCGGGCCTCGGCGGGGCGACCCTCTTCGGGCCCGACGACGACCGTCCCCGCCATCACGGCGGTCGCGGACGCGTAGATCTTGGCGACAGGCATGTCGACCTTGATGACCGCCCCGGCCGGCGAGGGCGCGGCCGCCAGCGCCGCCGCCACGAGGAACGCGTGCCACCCCGGTCGTCCCATGGAGGGCCCTCC
>CAYGZE010000237.1:1341-7476 GCA_964354185.1 uncultured Anaerolineales bacterium
GCGCCGCCGCCACGAGGAACGCGTGCCACCCCGGTCGTCCCATGGAGGGCCCTCCCCTGGTCCGCCGGCATCGTACAGCCCGTCCGGCACGGCGTCCACCCTCGGCGAGCGCGCGGCCACCGCGCGGTCGGCCGGCGCAAAGGGCCGCCCTTCCGCGGAACGCACGGAAGGGCGGGAACGTTCACGGCGCCGGTGCGTCCGCCTGGCGCGGCGGGCCGGGAGACCTGCCTGCCACGCAGACACTCAGCCACAGACTCCTTCTCACGGACCCGGGGGGACTTCCGGGAAGTCGCTCGGCGCGGGGAACGTGACCTCCTCGCCCTCGCTGACGTAGGCGTCGCGGAAGCTTTGCCGGAGGCCGTTCACCTCGCCGCCGGCCGTGAACTGGACGCCCGAGTCGACCACCTCGCCGTCATCGACCACGGTCCAGGAGCGGATGGTGCGGACGTCGGCGGTGATGTCGCCGCCGGCGATGATGTTGACCTCGCCGTCGCCGTCGGTGCCGGAGGTGATGGTGCAGACCCTCAGGGCCTCGATGTCGCCGCCGGCCGCGATGTTGATGAGGCCGTTGTCGCCGTTGATCAGGTTGACGACCATCCGTTCGATGGACCCGGCCTGGACGACGTTGCCATCCTCATCGAACTCGCCAGCCAGGATGTTCACGATGCCTTCGTCGCCGGCGATGATGCGGTTGGCGCAGAAGGACTGGATGTCGTTGTAGGCCTGGACCTGGACGGCCGAGTCGCCGCTGCCCCCGTCCCCGCCGTTCTCCGCCCCGATGAGGGTGCCGACACAGAACCGCTCGATGTCGTGCTCGGCGAGGATGTTGACGTAGGTCTCGGCGCCTGCCTCGTGGGTCTGGCCGCCCGAAATCGTGTCGGCGCAGAGGGAGCCGATGTCGTTGGCGGCGTGGATCTTGACGTAGGCGAGGGCGTCGCCGGTGGCGTCGCCGCCGGTGATGCGGCCGGCGATGATGCGGTCGATGTTGCCTTCGCTCCGGACACCGTTCGTCGGATCGACATACGTGCCATTGGCCTCGAGGAGCACGCAGGCCGCGGCATTGAAGGTCTCGTCGTCACCATCGGAAACGCCGCCGTTGATGCGGCCGCCGTTGATCTCGCCCACCAGCACGAGGCCGATGTCGCCGCCCGCGATGAACTGGACGGTCGGGTCGGGCGTGTGGACGCGTAGGCGGCTCTGGGTGCCGCTGATGAGGCCGGCGGCGATGACGTCGATGTTGCGGCCGGCCGTGAAGTAGACGCCGGCCGTCGCCCCTACGCCGTCGGCCAGGCCGCCCGTGATGCGGCTGGCGCTGACGGAGTTGATATCGTGCCCGGCCTCGACGGCGACGGCGGCGAAGGCGTACAGGCCCTCGGCCCGGCCGGCGTCGATGGTGCCGGCGACGAGGCTCCGGATGTCGTTGCCGGCGTAGATGCTGACGGCGCCGACGGCATAGTCGCCGAGGGCGTCGCCGCCCCGGATCTCGGAGGCGACCAGTTTGATGATGTCGTGGCCGACGCTGATCATGACAGCCGGGTCGCACCCGCCGTGGACCGACCCGGTGCCGAGGATCCGGCCGACGCGGACCTGGCCGAGGTCGTTCGCGACGTTGATCAGGACGGCGGCCTCGCCGCCCGGGCCGGCCTCGCTGGCCGGGTCCATGTTGCCGCCGACGATGGCCGTCGCCTGGAGGCTGTGGATGTCGTAGGCGCTGATCAGGAGTTCGGCGTAGCCCAGGCCCGTGCCGCCGCTGATGAGGCCGGCGCAGATCTTGTCGATCGAGCCGCCCACGGTGAATGCGTTAGAGGGGGTTCCACCGGCGACTGCCTGGCCGCCCTCCAGGAGGCCGACGTTCAGGCGATCGAGGTCGCCGGCGATCGAGAAGGTGAGGATGCCGTTCGTGCCGCCGGTGATCGTGTCGGCCGAGATCGTGCCCGCGTCGCCGCCGACGCTGACGCCCAGGCTGCCCCCGTTGCTGCCGCCCGTCATCGTGCCGGCCGACAGGCGATCCAGGTTGCCGAGGATGGAAAGGAAGGTGCCGGAGGGGTCGCCGGCAATCGTGTCGGCGGTGATCCTCTGGGCGTCGCCCACGACGGTGATGACGGTGCCGCCGTCGATGGTTCCGGCCGAGAGGCGCCCGAGGTTGCCGCAGACCGTGATGACGGCGCCGCCGGTGATCGTGTCGGCGGAGAGGCGCCCGAGGTCGCCGATGGCCAGCACCTCGGAGCCGCCGTCGATCGTGCCGGCGACGATCTCGTCGATGTCGACGGCCTGGATGTAGGAGGTATAGGTGATCGGCTCGGTGGTCGTCTCGGTGATCCTGTCGGTGATCGCGTCGGCGACGATCTCGCCGATGTTCCCGCCGGCGATGATCTCGGCGCCGCGGATCGCCTCGGCGGCGATGCGGTCGATGTTGCCGCCAGCCTCGATGGAGCCGAGGATGTCGCCCTCAACGATCGCCCAGCCGATGTCCGTCAAGGCTGACAGATCGGTCAGGTCGCCGTCGTGGAGGATGACCTTGCCGATGCCGGCCTCGGACGCGCCGGCCGAGACGAGGTCGCCGACGCCGATGTCGAGGCGGCCGATGGAGGCGGCCGCGACGGTGCTTGAGCCCTCGATGGCGTCGTACCACGTGCAGCCGTACCGAACTCGCGTCCCGACGGTGGCGGCGTCCAGGATGAAGTCGTCCGGCAGGTCGGCCACCTCGACCCAGGTGTTGGTGCAGAACGCGGCGCCGTCGCCGGTCAGGTTGAGCGCGAGGCCGTTCGCGCCGCTCACTTCGTACTCGATCGCGGTGGCCCCCGTGTTCACGAGGACGGCGTCGTTCGTGCCGTCGCCGTCGAAGTCGAACAGCGCGGCGGCACCTGGGTCTACGCCGTCCAACAACAGGCGCGGCTCCAGTCCTTCACAGAAAACAGGTTTCTGCATGGGGTTCCTCCCCTCTGTCGGTGGGTGCGCGGGGCACCCGGTTACCGGGACGGCCCGCCACGGCGGCGGGCGCACGAGAGTCCGAGCAAACGAAGTACGGCAGGGCGTGAATCGCTCTCACCGGGGTTATCGGACACAGAAATGCGACGACTTTAGGAATCTTTGCGGCGGCCATGCCCAGGCAGGGGGCCGGTCGCCCGGCCGCTCGGTCGTCTGGGTCTCCGGTGGCCGGCGGACCTCAAGGTCGCGGTCGGCATCGGCGGCCTTGGCGGCGGCCCAGGGCCCCGGGGCCGGTCTGGCCCCCCCGGGGGGGGTCTCCCTCCGCCGCGGCTGGCTTTTGGCACGCTTTGGGGCCATCCGAGGCCCCCTGGCTGCGGAAAAAGCCCCGTCATGCCCCGCCAAGGCCCCTGGATGGCCCATATCCGTGACCCCTGCCGTCCGGATAGGGCCTCCAGGGCGGCGGACCCGGTTCTTACAGATGCGTTGCTCCGGTTCTTCGACGGGTAACTCGTTTGGCAGCCAAGGGTTACATCGCCGCCGGTTTCTGGAACCGCTTGGGCTGGCTCTGTCGCCATGCGGCAAAAATCGTAACTCATTGCAGAACAAGGCTTTACGACTTCGAGAACCGGAGCAAGGCATACAGGTTTTCCCCGTTCTTGTTGCCTAACCCCCAAACGTGTGGTATAATGACGTCACGGAATGAAAGCAATCTAGGACAACCTTGGGGCGTCCCAAGGGGGGAACTGGCGGTCATGCGCAACAAGGGCCTCATCCCGCCCATCCTGGCGATCTTCGTTCTCGCCACTTCCAGTGTCGCGACAGGCCTCGGCCAGTTCGACATCGATGACGGGCAAGTGATCTACGACTACGAGCCGGGCAGCAACCCGCGCACGGACATCGAGGCGTGGGTCACCAGCGGCTTCAACGACTACTCCTGGAACGGCGAAGGCATCATGAGCACGGCGGCGGCCAACGATCCGGATCAGTACACGGCCGTCGGCTGGCTCGACAACGCGGAATACGGGTACACGGAGTTCCCGGAGGGTGGCACGGAGGTCGACGAGACGAGCGTCCTCGTGGCCTACACCCTGTACGGCGACGCCGACCTGAACCTGACCGTCAACTTCGACGACTACTACCAGTGGCAGGCCGGGTTCGACGATGCCCAGGCCGGGAACCCCGACGGATACGTCGGCTGGATCTACGGCGACTTCGACTACAACGGGGTTGTCAACTTCGACGACTACTACCTGTGGCAGGCCGGGTTTGACTACATCCAGGCGGGCGGCAGTCTTGCGGCCGGCTCCGTCATCCCTGTCAACCTCACGATCCCGGAACCGGTGACCGCCACCCTGGGGATCGGTCTGGCCGCCCTGGCGCTCTACGTTCGCCGGCGCTCGGCCGTGCAGGGGCGCAGCGCGTAGGCGGGACTTACCAAGTCGAGTGACAGCACAACCAAGGAAGCCCCGTCGAGCCACGGCTCGGCGGGGCTTCTCTTCTGGATCCGGACGGCCGCGGCGGCCCCGCGCCGACGGAAGTCTATTCGGATGGGCTCTTCGGCGCCGGGGGGGCCGCCTCGACCGGCGCCAGGGCCTCTTCCTGCGAGGCGGGCTGGAAGACGAACTTGGCCCACTCGTACTTGACGAGGGCGCCCTTTTCGTCGAAGGTCATCCGGGCGACGGGCGCGGGGGGGCCGCCCCGCTGCGGGGCCGTCATGACGATCTGCCAGCGGCCGGTCGGGTCGGGCGCGGTCCGCTCGAGGGTGCGGCCGGGCTTGAGGTTCAAGAGGGCCGGGAAGTCGATGTCGTCCGGGCACTCCGCCAGGGTCACGCCCTCCAGCCGCCCCGCCTTCGGCACCAGGAGCGGCGCGACGTAGGGCAAGGCCGACTGGAAGACGACCGGGCCGTCGGGGACGGGCTGCTCGGAGGTCTGGGCCTTCGGCGGACTGGTGATCTTGAGGTTGCGGTCGGCGAAGCCCTTGACCTTGACCCGGGCGGCGGGCTTCTCGCCGCCCTTGGCGTCGAAGGTCACCTTGCCCTCCATAAGTTTGACGCCAGCCAGGGCGGTCGTGGCGGTCGCCTCCTGGGGCTGCGGCCCGCCCTTCGTCGCGTAGACCACGACGGTGTCGAACCGGGCGACCTTCCCCTTGACGAGGGCCTGGAACTGCTCCTCGACGATGAGGGTGCCGTAGACGCGGGTCACCTTGTGGTGGGCGTGGCCGACGCGGGCAGCGCCGGCGAAGACCTGGAACCAGGCCTCCTCGGGCGGGGGCGGGGCCCAACTGTCGCCCTCGGCGGCGGCCGCCGTCGCTCCGCCGCCGCCCGGCCCGATCGCTGCCGCGAGCACGAGCGCGACGCCCAGCAGGAACCATCGCATGGATGCGCCCCCTCCCACGGAGCAGACCGGGCCCACGACGGATTTGTCAGACAAAGCCTAGAGGCGCCCGGACCGCAGAATCGCGAACGCCAGCCACACGCCCAGCAGGCCCGCCACCAGATAGCCCAGAAGGCCCAGGAGCGGCACGTCGGTCCCCGGGATGAGCGGCCGCACGTGCGCCTGCATCAGGACCGAGGACCCGAGGATGATGGCGGCCACGATGAGCGCGAACGCGATGCGGTTACTTGACCGGTCGAGTTCCGTGATGAAGCGGTCGAGGTTCTCGTGCCGGAAGACGATCTGGAGCCGGCCGCGGTTGATCTTGCGGAGGACCTGGCGCAGTTGGCGGGGCCCCTGCTCCACCAGCGACACGACGTGATACGCGCTGGCGAGGCCCTGGTGCATGAGGTGGCGCGGCGAGATCTTCTGGCGGACGAGGGCGTCGATCTTCGGGCGGACGACCGCGACCATGCTCGTCTCGGGGTCGAGGTCGAGCGCCACCCCGCCCACGGTGACGAGGCTCTTCCCCAAGAGGACGAAGTCGCGCGGCAAGATGACGCGATGGCGCCGGGCGGTGGCGGTGATCTCCTCGAAGAGGCCCCGCAGGTCGAGCCGCTTCAGGGGCACGCCGGCGTACTTGTCGACGAGGGCGGCGAGGTCGCCCTTGAGGCGTTCGCCGTCGAGTTCGTCCGGCACGGCCCCGAGGTCGTCCAGGACGTCCAGGACGATGTCGAACTCGCGGTTGAGGGCGGCGATGAGGGCGGTGCCGAGTTTCGAGCGCATGGCGTCGCTCACCCGGCCCACCTGGCCGAAGTCCAGGATGCCGATCCG
>CAYGZE010000238.1:0-3685 GCA_964354185.1 uncultured Anaerolineales bacterium
CCCAATGGAACGGCGACCCCCGCCTGCCAGCGGGGGCTAGTTCAGGCACGCCTCCCCGCCTTTCGCCGGCGTTATGCCGCCGCCGTGGCCGTTGCCGTGTAATCCGCAATCCGCAATCCGAAATGGGGTCCGTCGTCCCAGTCCCCCGTCCCCCCTGGCACGGCCACGAGCCGTGCCGTGGCAGGCTGCGGTGAAAGCGCCTACACGAAGGGCCGCGCGGCACCCATGCCCCGTCCCCCGCCTTTCATCCCAGTCCCCAGTCCCCGGTCCCGAGTCCCCCGCCTTTCATCCCAGTCCCCAGTCCCGCCTTTGCCTGCCTTTGCAGTTCGCTTTGGCTCGTGGCGCCGTTCGTCCCAGTCCCCAATCCCCGTTCCCGAATTGCTGTAAGTCTTATGGACGTATCGCCACCCATACTGGGTAAAAACACGGTGTAAAACGTCGGAAAACCGACTGAAAGTGTCAGAGTTCGAGCGCAAAACGTCAAAAAACGATCGGAAAACGATCGTAAAATGACACGTTTCACCTTGCCTATCTTAACATCCGCGACGGCCGACCCCCCTGGCGCTAGCGCCAGGGCCGATTTGGCCGGCCGCCGGGCCCCAAAATCGGCGAATTCCGCGCGCGCCAACCCGTTTTCCGGATTGTAAGAATGGGACTTACAGCAATTCCGGGGGCGGCGAAACCTGCCTGCCGGCAGCCAGGTAGCGTGGGTGCTTCCACCCACGCGGTATAGGAGCGGCGGCACGCCAGAAGGGGCTGTCCACGCGGGTCCGGACACGGTATACTCAGGGCCCTGCGAGGCCGCCGGACGGGCGGCCGCGCGCCGGGGAACCTCTGAGGCAAGCGAGTCCCTTTCCCAAGGAGGCGATCATGGCAAGACGGAGAATCCTGGCACACCTCGTCCTGGTAATCGGCTTCTCGGCGGCGGTCGGGTGCCTTGGGGCCGCCGAGGAGCCTGCACGAAAGGAGCAGCCGGTGAACCTGTTGCCGAACGCCTCGTTTGAAGACGCCGCCGGCGACAAGCCCGCCTCGTGGGCGTCGCAGACGTGGGGCGGCAAGGGCGTGTTCGAGTACGCCGAGACCGGGCGGACCGGGAAGCGGTGCGTCGCCATCGCCTCCACGGACGGGGCCGACGCCGGCTGGACGGTCACCGTGCCTGTCGAGCCGTACGCGAAGTACCGCCTGACGGGCTGGATCCGGACCGAGAACGTCCAGGCGGGCACGGGGCGCGGCGCCCTGCTGAACCTCCACAACCTCCAGCCTGCCGCCACCCGGGCCCTGACCGGCACGAACGACTGGACGCGGGTCGACCTCGTCTTCGAGACGGAGGACCACGACTCGGTCCAGATCAACTGCCTGTTCGGCGGTTGGGGCCTGTCGACCGGCAAGGCGTGGTACGACGACCTGGCCCTGGAACTCGTGTCGAAGCAGCCGGTCGGCGCCCCACGGATCGTCATCGACGCGGCGAAGACCGGCGAGCCGATCTCGAAGTACGTCTACGGCCAGTTCATCGAGCACCTGGGCCGGTGCATCTACGGCGGCATCTGGGCCGAGATGCTCGAGGACCGCAAGTTCTACTACCCCGTCACGGCGAAGTACGCCCCCTACGGCGACAAGGTGAAAGTCTCGAAGGAGACGCCGCTGCCGGTCGTGGCGGCCTCGCCGTGGGAGATCGTCGGGCCGCCCGACGCGGTGCGGATGGTCAAGGAGGACGCGTTCGTCGGCGAGCACACGCCGCTCGTCGCGGTGGGCGGCGCCATCCGGCAGAACGACCTCGCCCTCGTCAAGGGCAAGAGGTACGTCGGGTACGTGTGGCTGAAGCCGGCGGGCGACGGCGCAACGGTCGAGGTCGCGCTCCGCTGGGCCGAGGGGGCGAGCGGGGCCGCCACGGAGGCTGTCAAGGCCGACGCCAAGGAGTACCGGCAGTTCCCGGTCCGGTTCACGGCGGGGGCCGACACGGACGCCGGCTCGTTTGAGATCAAGGTGGCCGCCGGGTCGGCGTGCCTCGTGGGCACGGCCTCGCTGATGCCGGCCGACAACGTCCAGGGGATGCGGGCCGACACGCTGGCGGTGCTGAAGGAACTCGACTCGCCGGTGTACCGCTGGCCGGGTGGGAACTTCGTCAGCGGCTACGACTGGAAGGACGGCATCGGCCCGCGCGACCGCCGCCCGCCGCGCAAGAACCCGGCCTGGACGGGCGTCGAGCACAACGACTTCGGCTTCGACGAGTTCATGGCCTTCTGCCGCACACTCGGCACGGAGCCCTACATCGCCGTCAACAGCGGCCTGGGCGACACGGCCAGTGCCGCGGACGAGGTCCGGTACGCCAACGGCCCGGCCGACTCGCCGATGGGCAAACTGCGGGCCGCCAACGGGCATCCCGAACCGTATCGCGTGAAGTTCTGGAGCATCGGCAACGAGATGTACGGCGGCTGGCAACTTGGCCACATGCCCCTGGAGAAGTACGTCGAGAAGCACAACGCGTTCGCCGAGGCGATGCGGGCGGTCGATCCGTCGATCCGGCTGGTGGCCGTCGGCGCGGTCGGCCCCTGGAGCGAGCGGATGATGAGGGACTGCGCCGGCCACATGGACCTCGTGAGCGAGCACTTCTACCGCGGCGAGGCGCCCGGCCTGCGAGGCCACGTGCGGCAGATACCCGAGTCGGTCCGCGCGATCGCCGAGGCCCACCGCCGCTACCGGCGCGACCTCGACTCCCTGAAGGGCAAGGACATCCGCATCGCCCTCGACGAGTGGAACTACTGGTACGGGCCGCACGTCTTCGGCGAACTTGGGACGCGGTACTTCCTGAAGGACGCCCTCGGCATCGCCGCCGGCCTGAACGAGTACGCCCGCCAGAGCGACATGTACTTCATGGCCAATTACGCCCAGACCGTCAACGTGATCGGGTGCGTCAAGACGACCAAGACGGCGGCCGCCCTGGAGACGACGGGCCTGGCCCTGGAACTGTACCGCAAGCACTTCGGCGTCATCCCCGTGTCGACGGAGACGACGCCCCTCGTGGACGCCCAGGCCGCCTGGAGCGAGGACCGCAAGACCCTGACCGTGGCGGTCGTCAACGCGACGACCGAAGCGCTCCAGGTCGCGCTCGAGGTGAAGGGGGCGAAGTTGACCGGCGCGGGAACGCGGTGGCAGATCGCCGGCGACGACCCGATGGCCTGCAACGAGCCGGGCAAGACGCCGCGCGTCCGGATCGAGGAGGCGCCTGTCAAGGGCGTCTCGGATTCCCTGTCCGTCGCCCCGTGCAGCGTGACGCTTTTTGCCCTGCGCGTGAAGTAGCGCGCGGCGGCCGGCGTCCGGCCGCGCGTTTTCACCTTGAGGGGGGGAGCCCTGTACCTTAGAGTGTGGTGGCGCGGCCGCCTCGGCGGGCCGCGCCGATCAACCCAAGGAAGGAGCCGGACATGAAGCGCAGCGCGGGCAGGTGGGCGAAGGGGCTGCTGGGCGCGGTGCTGGCGGCCTGTGTCGGCCTGGCGGCATCCTGCGACGGCGGGAAGCAGGGCGGCGAGAAAGGGAAGACCGCCGTGGGCTTCTCGCAGATCGGCGCGGAGAGCGCCTGGCGGACGGCCAACACCGAGTCGATCAAGACGGAGGCGGCGAAGCGCGGCATCGACCTGCGGTTCGCGGACGCCCAGCAGAAGCAGGAGAACCAGATCAAGGCCCTGCGGTC
>CAYGZE010000238.1:3785-7468 GCA_964354185.1 uncultured Anaerolineales bacterium
TCAAGTCGCAGAGCGGCGACTTCACCCGTGCCAAGGGCAAGGAGGTCATGGAGTCGTTCCTCAACAGCCCCGAGGGCAAGCAGATCACCGCCCTCTTTGCCCACAACGACGACATGGCGCTGGGGGCCATCCAGGCCCTGGAGGAAGCCGGTGTGAAGCCGGGCAAGGACGTCCTCATCGTCTCGATCGACGGCGTCCGCGGGGCGTTCGAGGCGATGGTCGCCGGCAAACTCAACTGCACCGTCGAATGCAATCCCCTGATCGGCCCGCAACTGTTCGACGCCGTCGAGGCCGTCGTCGCCGGCAAGCCGGTCCCGAAGCGCGTCGTCATCCAGGAAGGCGTCTACGAGCAGTCCCAGGCCGCCTCCGTCATCGACAGCCGCAAGTACTGACGCCGCACCGGGGCATCATGGGCCAAGAGGCACCGACCGAGCGCGTCCTTCTGGAGATGCGCGGCATCTCGAAAGGATTCCCGGGCGTCCAGGCCCTGGACGCCGTGGACTTCACCGTCCGCTGCGGCGAGGTCCACGCCTTGATGGGCGAGAACGGGGCCGGCAAGAGCACGCTGATCAAGGTCCTGACGGGCGTCTACCGGCGCGACGCCGGCCGCGTCGTGCTCAACGGCCGGCCGATCGACCCGCGCTCGCCCAAGGCCGCCGAGGCGCTCGGCCTGAGCACCGTCTACCAGGAAGTGAACCTGATCCCGCACCTGTCGGTGGCGGAGAACATCTGCCTGGGCCGCCAGCCGACGCGGTTCGGCCTGATCCGCTGGCGGGCGATCGCGCGGCGGGCAGTCGAGGCGCTGGCCCGCGTGGACCTGGCGATCGACGTCGCGCAGCCCCTGTCGTCGTGCTCCATCGCCATCCAGCAGATGGTGGCCATCGCGCGGGCCCTCGACGTCTCGGGTCGGCTCCTGATCCTCGACGAGCCCACTTCGAGCCTCGACGCCACCGAGGTCGAGGAACTCTTCAGCGTTGTGCGGAAACTGCGCGGCCAGGGGATGGGCATCGTCTTCATCACGCACTTCCTGGACCAGGTCTACGAGATCGCCGACCGCGTGACCGTCTTGCGCGACGGCCGTCTGGTGGGCGAGTACGAGACGGCCGGCCTGCCGCGCGTCCGGCTCGTCAGCCTGATGATCGGCAAGGAGTACGTCGAGGCCGAGGCCGCGCCGAAGGCCCCGCCGCCCGAGGCCGCCGGCAGGCCGCCGCTGCTGGAGGCCCGCGGCATCGGCCGCAAGGGCGCCATTGCGCCGATGGACCTGGCGATCGCCGAGGGCGAGGTCCTGGGCCTGGCGGGCCTGCTGGGGTCCGGCCGGACCGAGGTGGCGCGGCTCCTGTTCGGCATCGACCGGGCCGAGACGGGCGAGGTCCGCGTCGGCGGCCGCCCCGTCGTGCTCCACTCGCCGCGCCGTGCGATCCGCGAGGGCTTCGCCTTCACGCCCGAAAACCGCAAGGTCGAGGGGATCATCCCGAACCTCTCGGTCCGCGAGAACATCGTCCTGGCGCTCCAGGCGAGCCGCGGCGCCTGGCGGGCCCTGCCGCGGCGGCGGCAACTGGAGATCGCCGACCGCTTCATCCGCGCCCTCGACATCAAGACCCCCGGCCCCGAGCAGACCGTCGGGAACCTGAGCGGCGGCAACCAGCAGAAGGTCCTCCTGGCCCGGTGGCTGGCGACCGAGCCGCGCCTCCTCATCCTCGACGAGCCGACGCGCGGCATCGACGTCGGCGCCAAGGCCGAGGTCGAGAAACTGATCCAGGCCCTGCGGGCCGAGGGCCTCGCCATCCTCTTCATCAGCAGCGAACTCGAGGAGGTCGTCCGCACGAGCCAGCGCGTCATCGTTCTGCGCGACCGCGCCAAGGTCGGCGAACTCGCCGGCCGCGAGGTCGACGAGCGGACCATCATGCGGACCATTGCGGGGCACGAGCATGGCGACTGACCGCTCCCAGCACATCCGCCGCGAGTGGCTGGCCAAACTCGTCTGGCCCGTCGCCGCCCTCGCCCTGCTCCTCGCCTTCAACCTCCTCTTCACGCCCGGCTTCTTCCACCTGGAGGTCCGCGAGGGCCACCTGTACGGCCAACTGATCACCATCCTGAACCACGGCGCGAAGGTCATGCTGCTGGGCCTCGGGATGACGCTCGTGATCGCCACGGGCGGCGTGGACCTCTCGGTGGGCGCCGTGATGGCCATCGCCGGGGCCGTGGCGGCCCAGTTGATCAACACGCCCGGCGTGCCGTTCCCGGCGGTCATCCTGGCGGCCCTGGCCGTCTCGGTCGTCGCGGGGGCCTGGAACGGCATGCTGGTTGGCGGGTTCTGCATCCAGCCGATCGTGGCAACGTTGATCCTGATGGTCGCGGGGCGCGGCGTCGCCCAGTTGATCACCGACGGCCAGATCATCACGTTCACGGACGCGCGGCTCGTCTACGTCGGGAACGGCCACCTCCTGGGCCTGCCCTTTCCCGTCACGATCGTCCTAGTGATGCTCGCCGTCACAGCCCTGCTGGCGCGGAAGACGGCGGTGGGTCTGTTCATCGAGGCGGTCGGCGACAACGAGACCGCCAGCCGGTACGCCGGCGTCAGCGCGCGTACGGTCAAGTTCATGACGTACGTCTTCTCGGGCCTGTGCGCGGGGATGGCGGGCCTCGTGGCGGCGTCCAACATCAAGTGCGCCGACTCGAACCACGCGGGGCTGTTCCTGGAACTCGACGCGATCCTGGCCGTCGTGGTCGGCGGCACGGCGCTCACGGGAGGGCGCTTCTACCTCGTCGGCTCGCTCGTCGGCGCCCTCCTCATCCAGGCCCTGACCACGACGATGTACGCCCGCAACGTCAGCGCCGACATCGCCCCCGTCCCCAAGGCCATCGTCATCGTCGCCGTCTGCCTCCTCCAGTCCGAGACCTTCCGCCGCAAGGTCGCGGGCCTCGTCAGGAGGCGACCGGCATGACCCTGCGCCTCCCGTCCAAGTACGTCCCCCTGGCGGCCACGGCGGCGGTGCTCGTCGTGCTCTACGCGGCCGGGTGCATTGCCTACGACAACTTCGGCTCGCTCCGCGTCCTCGTGAGCCTCGTCGGCGACAACGCCTTCCTCGGCGTGGCGGCGCTCGGGGCGACCTTCGTCATCCTCTCGGGCGGCATCGACCTGTCGGTGGGCGCCGTCGTCGCGTTCACGAGCATCCTGATCGCCACGCTCGTCGGCCGGTGCGGCGTCCATCCGCTGGCGGCTATGGCGCTGGCCCTGGCGCTCGGGGCCGTCTTCGGCGCCGGCATGGGCGCCCTGATCCACTGCTTCGGCCTGCCCCCCTTCCTGGTGACGCTGGCCGGCATGTTCTTCGCGCGCGGCATGGGGTTCGTCATCCACGAGCAATCGCTGGGCATCAAGCACGCGTTCTACGTCGAGCGGATCAACCAGGACCTGGCGATCCCGCTCACGGGGCACATCCACCTCCCCTTCACGGCCCTCTGCTTCTTTGCGGCGCTCGTCCTGGCGATCGGCATCGCCCACTACACGCGGTTCGGGCGCAACGTCTACGCCCTCGGCGGCGACGAGCAGTCCGCCACCCTCATGGGACTGCCGATCGGGCGGACCAAGGTCCTCATCTACACCCTGGCGGGGTTCTGCTCGGCCCTTGCCGGCGTCGTGTACACCTTCTACATGCAGTCGGGGAACCCCGCCGGGTGCGTGG
>CAYGZE010000239.1:0-7450 GCA_964354185.1 uncultured Anaerolineales bacterium
GACGCCACGATGTTACGTCGGTTGCTCGCGCACGTTGAGACGAACGACCCGGAGAGCCGGTCTAGAGCGGCGTAGTGCGGCCGCGAAGTGGTGCCCTGCTCCGCTTCAGGGCCTCACCGCGCCAGTGCCGGCGTCATACACCCCCTCCCCGCACCAGTCGGACGACGGCGTCGGCCTTGCGTCGGGCCGAGTACCGGCCCCGGTCGGCCACGCGGCCTTCGGGGGCTTCTCCGGTCGCCCTCCGGGCTCCCTCCGAAGCCCCCGAAGGCCTCTGCTCCATCTTCCCCATCTGGACACTCCTTTCCGGTCGGTCCTGCTTACCCTATCGGAAGCAAACGAGTGTCCAATCTATCCCTGGGGCGGGAGAGCACCGAGCAGAACAGGCCATCCAGGAGTACGCCAGGGCACGCCGGGGATAGGTGGGCAGAAGGGTGTTCGGCCAGACGTGCGGCGCCTTCTGCTGGTTGGGGGGCATCGGGCTACAGTTCGCAGAGGTGGCCCGCGACCAGCATGGGCCAAGACCATGTAGGCGATTTGGGCTTGTGTTCCAGACTCCCGGCAACGTAGGATGCGTCGGTAGGTACATGGGGCGCGCGATCGGCCCTGGCTGGGAGGAGGCCTGTCATGGGTGCTTTGCAGACGCTCGTGATGACGCTGCCTCTGTCGCTGACGGCCGGGATCAATCTCTACGCCACGGTGCTGGTCGTGGGGCTCGCGGTGCGGTACGGGTGGGTCCAGAATGCCCCGCAGGCCCTCGATGTACTCGGCACCCTGCCGGTGCTCATTGTGGCGGGGGTCATGTACCTGATCGAGTTCATCGTCGACAAGTTCCAGTTCTTCGACAACGCGTGGGATCTTATTCATACATTCATCCGGCCGCTGGGAGCTATCGCGATTGTCGTTATCCTCGCTTACGGCGAAGGCGATCCGGCGGTAACGGTCATCGCGGCGCTGATGGCCGGGAGCGTGAGTTTCGTGTCTCATACCGCCAAGGCGGGCACACGAGCCGTAGTCAACCTGGTCAGTCCGCATGAGAACCTCTCGAACATCGGCCTCAGCGTGACCGAGGACGTGGTGGCGGGCGGCTTGGCGGCCCTGGCGTTGGGCCATCCGTACCTGGCGGCAGGGGTGACCGTCGTCATCCTGGTCTTCATCGTGTTCTTCCTGCCCAAGTTGCTGCGGTGGGGCTGGTTTGTGTTCAAGGCTGTACTGTCGCGAATCCCTGCCTTCTGGAGACAGCGGAAGGACCATGACCTCTCCCCACCGGAACTCATGGCGATTGCGGGGCACCGGCCTCCGACGTTCTCTGCGTGGGCCAAGGCGCAGAAGATCCCATGGTGCGCGGGCCGCAGCGGCCACGTCTGCATCGTAGACGACCGCCTGTTCTTCGTCTACCGCAAGTGGTTGTTTCTCCATCGCTCCTGGCAGGTGGCACGGGACCGGATTCAGACCCCGTATTTCAGCCGGTCCTGGCTGACGGATAGGGTGGAGGTGCACTATCTCGATGCCCGGAACAAGGCGCGTGTGGCCCGCTTCCTGTTCGCAAGATATCGCTCGCCGCTGGCCGAGGAACTGGGCAGGCGGTTGAGGGCGCATGGGGTGCCGGAAGCCGCCGCCGAAGGCAAGGTCATCGAAGGTCAGTTGCCGCCGCAACCTGCGTAGGGGATATCCGTCTCCCCCAGACGCGCTCGGCCTCGGCGTGAGTCGGGGCTGACATACTCGGGGAGGTGGCCTACAGGCAGCCGGTCGGCCAACAGACGGTATGTGGACGAGTCCTGCACTGTCCTGCGACGGGGGGCTTCGGCCAGTTCGGTGTTCTCCCAGTCCCAGGAACTCGGTGAATCAGTATCGAATCCTGCCCCCGCCACGAACTCGCAGCCCTAGGGTTACCAGCCCAGTTCGTGCTTGAAATCATCTAGGCTGCCTATACTATGAATGGGTCCCAGAGAAGGAGTCGCCCATGAAGCCCGACCTGCGCGAGATGTCCTTCGGATTCTCGTTGCTTTCCGACCCCACACGGCTGGGCATCCTCCGGCTTCTTGCCAAGGGCCCCAGGAATGTCACGGCCCTGTGTAAGACGCTGAGGCTCAAGCAGCCCGCCGTCAGCCATCATCTTGGCCTCTTGCGCATGGGACGCCTAGTCAACGGCGTTCGCCAAGGCAAGGCCGTGATCTACGCGGCGGACAAGGCCGCCCTGAAGGCCCTGGCCTCGGGCCTCGCGGGCCTGATGAAGTAGGCTCACGCCCCGAGCGGGACCTCCAGCGCCAGTTCCGCGAACCTGTCCGCAAGGCTCATCGGCTCGCCGGAGCAAGTGCCAGGCGCCGCGACCGCAACGGCCTACTTCGCCATATCCTTGAGGCCCTTGAGGGCACGGATCTTGACCACCCTACGGGCAGGCTTGGCCTTGAAGACCTGCTCCTGTTTCGTGAAGGGGTTGATCCCCGTGCGCTCCGGGGTAGCGGGCTTCTGGACTACCGTGATCTTCATCAGGCCCGGCATGACAAAGACGCCCGGCCCCTTCTTGCCCACAGCGCGCCCGACCAGCCCCGACAGGGCGTCGAACACCGACACAACCTGCTTGCGAGAAAGCCCCGTGGTCTTGGCGATGCTTGCGAGGACCTCACTCTTGGTGGCCGGCTTGGTACTGGTTGCCATCTTGCTGCTCCTTAAAGGGACTGAGGGCTAGGCAATGCCCGCTGATGGGCCTGGATGCTACAGCCAAGAGCCAGGAGAAGCAAGGAATCACTCCTTGGGGCTGCGGAGGGCCGGAACAGCCGCCCTGAGGGGGGCGTCACCACCCATCGGCGTGGCCGCAATCTTCTATTCACAACACGGCGTCGGCGGTTAGAATCCTAGGGTTCACGCAGTTGATAAGCGGAGGGCGCCTGGCGTAGGCCGATGTCCTCGCCTGCGGTGCTGGTGGCTAGAGAACCAGGGAGCGAGGCTGGCGCTGATGAGGGGACCCGCGCGATGGCCAAACACTTCCTGCTGATCCTCCTGGTCATGATTGGCGCGGCCAGGGCGGAAGCGGCGGACCTGTATGTCTCCCCCGACGGAAGCGATGCGAACCCGGGGACCGAGGCCAAGCCCCTGGCGACTCTCGAGGCCGCGCGCGACGCACTCCGCAAGGCCCGTTCCGACGGCAAACCCCTCAAGGAGGGCGCGACGATCTGGCTCTGTGGCGGCGACTACGTCCGCACGGCCGCCCTCGACCTCACCGACGCCGACTCGGGCACGCCGGACGCCCCGGTCGTCTGGCGGGCTCGTCCGGACGGGGCCGCGCGGCTCCTCGGCGGGCGACGCCTGCCCGCGCTCCAGCCGGTCGCGGATGCCGCCGTCCTCGCGAGGCTCGATGAGAAGGCCCGCGCCCACGTGAAGCAGGCGGACCTGCGGGCCCTCGGGATCACGGACTTCGGCGAGATGAAGGCGCGCGGGTTCGGCCGCCCCACAAGCCCCGCCCACTGCGAGCTCTTCTTCGACGGCCGCCCGATGACCGTCGCCCGGTGGCCGAACGAGGGCGAGTGGGACCACATCGCGGGGTTCCCCGAGGAAGGCGCCGAGGCCGACGGTCACGGCGGGAAGATCGGCAGGCTGCCGGGCGGCTTCTTCTACGCCGGCGATCGCCCGCGCCGATGGAAGGACACTGCCGACCTCTGGGTCCACGGCTACTGGGCGTGGGACTGGGCCAACTCGTACGAGCACGTGGCGTCGATTGGCCTGGAGCAGCGGCTCATCAAGACCGCGCCGCCGCACGGCCAATACGGTTTCCGCAAGGGGCAGCGGTTCTGCTTCCTCAACGTTCTTGAGGAACTCGACCAGCCGGGCGAGTGGTGTCTCGACCGGCAGTCGGGGATCCTCTACTTCTGGCCGCCCGACGGGGCCAAGGCGGACGCTCCGGCCCTCGTGTCGCTCCTCGACCAGCCGCTCGTGCGCCTCAAGGGCGCCAGCCACGTTACGTTCCGGGGTCTCGTCCTCGAGGCGACGCGGGCCAATGCCGTCGAGATCCACGGCGGTGCCGGGTGCCGCGTGGTCGGCTGCGTCATCCGCAACGTTGGCGACTGGGGCGTCCGCATCGACGGCGGCACAGGCCACGGCGTCGCAGGCTGCGACGTTCTCGACACGGGCGACGGCGGCGTCTCCCTTCGCGGCGGCGACCGGCGGACGCTCACGCCCGGGGGCCACTTCGTCGAGAACTGCCACTTCGCCCGCCAGGGCCGGTGGACCAAGTGCTACGTGCCGGCCATCCAGATGGACGGCGTGGGCCTTCGGGCCTCGCACAACCTGATTCACGACCACCCACACTGCGCGATCCTCTTCGGCGGCAACGAACAGCTGATCGAATTCAACGAGATCCACCGCATCGCCCTGGAGACGGGCGACGTCGGCGCGATCTACACCGGCCGCGACTGGACCGCGCGCGGCAACCGCATCCGGTACAACTACCTGCATCACACGGGCGGCGTCGGCATGGGCTCGATGGGCGTCTACATGGACGATTGCGTGAGCGGCACGGAGGTCTTCGGCAACGTCTTCTACAAGGTCCACTGGGCGATGTTCATCGGCGGCGGGCGCGACCACCGCGTCGAGAACAACCTCTTCGTCGACTGCGACCCGGCTGTCCGCATCGACGGCCGCGGCCTCGACAAGGCCCCCGTCTGGCACGATATGGTCTTCAACTATATGAAGAAGCAACTGGACGCCGTGCCTCGCGACCTCTACCGCGGCCGCTATCCGGCCCTGGCCGACCTCGACCCGCACTACGCCGCCGGCGAGGGCGTCCCGCCCGAGAACAACGTCCTCGCCCGGAACGTCTGCGCGGGGAAGTGGCTGGAGGTCACGTGGCACGCCAAGGAGGAATGGTTGAGGCTGGAAGGGAACGTCGTGGCTGCCGACCCCGGCTTCGTCGCGCCGGGGACGACGGACTTCCGCCTCAGAAGCGATTCGCCCGCCTGGGCGACGGGCTTTGAGCCCATCCCCTTCGAGAAGATCGGTCTCCAGGCGGACGAGTTCCGCCAAGGCGAGGGGCGGCGGCTGCGGGGCGGATAGCCCGCCCGCCGAGCGCGGTGTTTCCTCTCCCCTTGCGGGACCCTCCGGACACGGGCAGGGAGGGTGGCCGAAGGCCGGGTGATAGGAAGCGAAGAGGGTCCGCTGATGGCGGCGTCGTCTTCAGGCACGGAGAAGATCGCCTGGACGGGAGGCCTCGTGGGCGTCCAGCCCCGCATCCGACTGCTGCGGTCGTTCGACGAGCGGCAGCACAGTTACCAAGGATATGTGCTGCGCGTCAACGGGACATGCGGGGCGGAAACCGGGGGGTTTCTGATCGCAATGGGCCCGGGCGCACACGAGCAACACCGGTTCCGCGCCGGGATGGAACTGAGCGGCCAATCGGTCCCGGCCGATGACGCGCGACTGGAGGCGGCGGGGTTCTACAAGACGAGCGGCCTCAAGGTGGTGAAGGGCCCTGAAGGCGAGCCGCCCCCCGGGCCGCCGTTCCTCGGCGTGCCGCCGGACCTGCCGACGTACCGGGCGCGCGGGCACCGCCGCCTGGACGCCCGGACCTACGAGGCGAAGTGCGCAGCCTGCATCTGGGGTTGCCGGATGCCGGTCGAGATGATCGTTGACCACTGGAATCCGTCGCAGAAGGAGTATCGGTTCGAGACGTTCTGCTACGGTCCGAAGAGCTGCGCGCTCTACCGGGCGGGGCCGACGCGCAAGGTTCCGGGGCGCAAGGGCATGTCCTACACTGAAGAGGACTGGGTGGACGAGGACGCGACCTCGCACCGGGGGCCCGACGACTGAGGCGAGTTGCGAAAGGACTACGACACGGCCGTGCGACATCGCGCTCAGCAGAGCTGCGACACACCCCAGCCTAGAGGCGCTGAAGTGGAGAGCAGGAACAACCTTGACCGTCGCGAGTTCCTTGTCTCCGTCGCCGCCACGGCCGCGGCCGCCTGCCTCGTCCGCACGGGTACCCCCAAGCCGGGACCGTTCATCAAGGGCGGCGACAAGGAGAGCGTCGTGAGGAGGATTCTTCACACAGGCGTCTTGGCCATCGCGTTGGCGGCTCTGGCGATTCCCTGGATCCCCGTGGCCCGCGCCGATGTGCCAGCGAAGGAGAACGCGCGAGCGTTGCAGGACTGGCGAGAGGCACGGTTTGGCATGTTCATCCACTGGGGACCGGTGAGTCTGACGGAGAAGGAGATCAGCTGGTCACGCGCGAACTCGAATCCGGAGTGTCCGAACCACGGGCCGACACCCGTCGCGGTGTACGACAACTTGTACAAACAGTTCAACCCAACGAGGTTTGACGCCAAGCAATGGGTCGCCATTGCCAAGGCGGCCGGGATGAAATACATGGTATTGACCGCTAAGCACTGCGATGGATTTCTGCTTTGGGACTCGAAGGTCGACGACTACAACATCATGCATACGCCGTTCAAACGTGACGTCTGCGGCGAACTCGCCAAAGCCGCCCACGAAGCGGGGATGCGAATCGGCTGGTATTTCTCGCCGATGGACTGGCGTGATCCGGACTTTCGGACCGAACGCAACACGGCGTTTGTGGCCCGGATGCAGGGCGAGCTCCGCGAGCTTCTGACCAACTACGGCCCTATCGACATTCTGTGGTTCGACTGGGACGGGCACAAGCCGGTATACGACCAGGCGACCACGTATGCGCTGGTGAAGGAGCTCCAACCGAAGATCATCCTGACCAACCGGCTGGACCTCGGCGAGGGCAACAACGATCGGCAGGTCCTTTCGCCTTTCGCCGATTACTACACGCCCGAGCAATCCGTCGGCGCCTACGATGACCAGCGTCCGTGGGAATCGTGCATGACGATCTCCAAGCGGGGCCAGTGGGCGTGGGGCGGACCGGGCGACGGCGTGAAGACGTTCGCGGAGTGCATGAACATGCTGATCGGCTGCGCCGGCGGCGACGGCAATATGCTGCTGAACGTCGGTCCGATGCCCACGGGCGAAATCGCGCCGGAGCAAGTGGGCCGCTTGAGGGAAATGGGCGCGTGGCTGGCGAAGTACGGCGAGAGCATTTGCGGCACGCGCGGTGGCCCCTTCAAGCCCGGCCGGTTCGGTGTGTCGACCCGGAGGGGCCAGACCATCTATCTCCACGTTCAGCGCTGGCCCGGCGAGACGTTAACGCTGCCCGCCATTCCGGCGAAGATCGTCCACAGCGTTGCGCTGACCGGCGGCACTGTGACCGTGAAGCAGACCGATGACGTCATCGAGGTTACTCTCCCAGCCAGCGACCGGCAGGAGATTGACACGGTCATTGCAGTGGAGTTGGATTGCCCGGCCAGCGCGATTGCGCCGGTGGCCACGCTCACGGCCTCGCAATCGCTGGCCACCGGCAAGAAGGCCACGGCCTCAAACGTATACCGCAACATGGCGGAATACGGCCCGGAAAGAGCCTTCGACGGCAACAGCGAGACCC
>CAYGZE010000240.1:0-7397 GCA_964354185.1 uncultured Anaerolineales bacterium
CGCCAGCCGCAGCCGCCACCGCTGGCCGTCCGAAAGTTCCTCCGGCCGCCGCAGGAGCAGGAACGCGTCCGCCAGGCCCGCGCTCGAGAGGTGCTCCAGCGCCTCCTGGAACGGGCACGGCAGGCCGTCGATGACGGCCAGGTCGCCGGGCGGATCGACCGTCGCCAGGTCCACCAGGTGCGCGCCCGGTTCCGCCGATGCGATCGCCTCGACCAGCCGCCGGAGGAGCACCGTCTTCCCGCTGCCCGAGGGGCCCGTGACCAGGACGACGTCGCCCGGCCGCACCTCGAGGGCCAGGCCGTCGAAGAGGGTAACCTCGTACGTCTCGTCGAGGCCGATGCCGAACATCTCGGCCGCCTGGACGGCGCGGTCCGACGGCACGTCGCCGGCGGACACGGGCGGAACGGCGTGGAACTTTTGGTTGATCCGGTACCGGGTCATCGCTAACCTCCGTTTCGAGCGGCCATGCTCCTGTTTAAGAAGAAGTTCCTCGACCTCATCGCGTCCGGGGCGAAGCGCCAGACGATCCGCGTCTGGCCCAGGCGGCGCGTCCGCCCCGGCCAGCGCGAGTTCGTGCCCGGCCTCGGCCGCGTGATCATCACGGGGTTCGACCGCGTGCGGCCGGCGGACCTGACCGAGGACGACGCGCGGCTGGACGGCTTCGCGTCGCGCGAGGCGCTGCTGGCGGAACTCCGCGGCCTGTACGGCGACGACCTGGACGCGGTGCCGTGTTTTCGGATCCGCTTCACGCTCGGGGCCCCTCCCGACAGTCGCGCGGCCGGACCTGCTTAACGGGAGGTTCCGTGTCGCCCGCGCCGGCCGCCCCGCGTCGGCTGCCCAGGCGCCGGGCCCGCCGCTCGATCCGCCGCATCCGACGTCGGAGCGCGCTCAGGGTCCGGCCGGGCGGCCCCCCGCCCTGGCCGAGGCCCGCCGCAAGGCCCCGCCGCGCGATCTCCCGCAGCGACAGCCTGAGGACGCGGTGCAGGTAGACCAGGCGCCGGTCGGCCGGGTCCAGGTGCCGCCATGCCCGCAGGACACTCGTGACCGCGGGATCGTCCGCCAGTTTGCGGACCCGCCGGATCCGGCGCTGGAGCGAGGCCCGGGTCATCCCCAGGGCCCCGGCCAGTTCCGAGACCGGCACGCCACGGCCGAGGAGCCGCAGGATGCACCGGTCCCGGCGGGGCAGGGCCTCTGTCAGGCGATCAACCGCGTCCGGATCACCGCCGCCCTCGCCACGAGTCCCCCCATCCGCGCCAGGAGTGCCCGTAGCCGCGCCTCGAAGGCCCCCGCCCGCCCCAGGAGTGCCACCAAGCACCTGGTTTTCACAGTCTACCGAACGCAGATTGCCGTCCATTTCTGGCCTCCCAGCACAAGGAAAGCCGCGTTTGCCGGATTTCGAACGCACCTTGCCATTATGGGGCGGTTTCGACAAAAAGCAAACAGTAAAATGCGGCTTTTTACAAACTTTTTTCGTGCCACGTGGAAAATCCTGTTGACCTGGGTTTGCTGTCGCGTAAACTCATAGCCGCGCGGGGGTTGCCTGCCGGGGATGTGATTTGCTCCACCAAATGATGGGGCCTACCCGGCCGGGGGGCGGGGCTGTCTGGCCAGGGGCGAAGCGGACGCGCCGGCGCGGCTGGGGCGGTCCGTGGCCTCGGCACGGGCGCCGGGCCGACGAGGAGGAGGACGGGCGATGGCCCTTATCGACAACCTGAGGGAGTTGGAGGCGCTGCGGCGGACGCTGGCGGCCACGGCCGAGCGCAGGACCTTCGGGCGCGAGGTCCGAGAGGCCCGCAAGAAGCGCGGCATGACCCTCGAGGCCCTCGCGTCCGCCACCGGGATCGCCAAGAGTTACCTCTCGCAGATCGAGACGGGCTACGCCTCGCCGCCGCGCGAGGACAAGGTGCGGAAGATCGCCAAAGCCCTGGGCCTGGACGCAGGGGCGCTCGTGGCGCGGGCCCACCTGTCGCAGTTGCCCGCCGACCTGCGCGAGCGAATGGCGCGGCTGAAGGACATCTTCGACTCGACGGAGGGCGTGATCCGGGCCTTGCTCGTCGCCAAAGGGGAGGGAAGCCCCGGCGCAGCCGTCTCGCCCGAGGGCCGCGGCATGCCCGTGGGCCCGCCGCCGGACCAGGAGGGGACGCCCCTCGACCTCGACGCGCTGCACAAGAGCGGCCTCCTGCATCACCTGGCGGAATGGGGCGCGTCGCGGGCCGGGGCCGATCGCCAGACCGTCCGGCCGGTGCCGGTCATCAACAAGGTGGCGGCCGGATACCCGGAGGACTTCACGGACCTCGGGTACCCGGTGGGGATCGCCGACGAGTACGTGGCGGGCCCGGCGGAACTCGCGGACCCGAACGCGTTCGCCCTGCGCGTGGTGGGCGACTCGATGGAGCCGCGCTACCACGAGGGGGACGTCGTCATCTTCAGCCCGGCGGCCTCGGTCGATTCGGGCGCCGACTGTTTCGTGCGGTTCGCGACGGCCGCGCGCCCGAGCGACGGCGAATCGACGTTCAAGCGGGTGTTCTTCGACGCGCCGGACCGCGTGCGGCTCCAGCCGCTGAACGAGCGGTACGCGCCGACGTTCGTCAAGCCTGCCGAGATCGAGGGCATCTTCCGGGCCGTCGCGCGGTACGAGCGGCTCTGACCCGCCTTCGCCGAGGCTTCGGCGGGGGCAAAGCGGAACGCGGGCCATGACCGACGACATCATCCTGATGGCCGACGGGGGCGGGGGCGAGCGGATGCGCGGCTTCATCACGCGGGAGATCCTCTCGCGCTTCGCCCCCGGCGACGCGAGCGGCGAACTGGCGCGCCTGGGCGACGCGGCCCGGGTCGAGGCCGGCGGCACGCTCGCCTTCACGACCGACGCCTACGTCGTCCAGCCGCTGGAGTTCCCCGGCGGCGACATCGGGCGGCTGGCCATCTCGGGCACGGTGAACGACCTGGCGTGCCTGGGCGGCCGGCCGGTGGCGATCGCGCTGGCGCTCATCCTCGAGGAAGGGCTCGAGGTGGCCACGCTGCGGCGCGTCCTGGACTCGGCGGCCGCGACGGCCCGCGAGGCCGGCGTGGCCGTCGTGTGCGGCGACACGAAGGTCGTCGAGCGGCGCGGGGCGGGGGGCCTCTTCATCACGACCTCCGGCATCGGCGTCCTCCCGCCCGGCCGGCGGCTGGGGCCCGAGGCCGTGCGGCCGGGGGACCGGGTGCTCGTCTCGGGCACGGTGGGCGATCACGGCGTGGCGGTGATGAGCCGGCGGGAGGGCCTCAGGTTCGAGGCGGCGGTCGCGAGCGACGTCGCGCCGCTCTGGTCCCTGGCCGCGCGGCTCTTGGCGGCGTGCCCGAACCTGCGGTGCCTGAAGGACCCGACGCGGGGCGGCCTCGCGGCGGCGCTCAACGAGATCGCCGAGGCGGCGGGCCTGCGGATGCGGATCGAGGAGGCGGCGGTCCCCGTGCGGCCCGCGGTGGCCGGGGCGTGCGAGACGCTGGGCCTCGACCCCCTGACGGTGGCGAACGAGGGGAAGTTCGTCGTCCTCGTGCCGCCGGACGAGGCGGAGGCGGCGCTCGGGGCGATGCGGGGCCACCCCCTGGGCCGCCAGGCCGCCGCCATCGGCGAAGTCCTCGAGGCCCCGCGGAAGGGCCGTTTCGGCCCCCTGGTGGCCCTCAGGACGCAAATCGGGGGGGAGCGGGTCCTGGAGATGCCCTACGGCGAGGATCTGCCGCGCATCTGCTGACGGGGCGGCCGAAGGGGCCTCTGCGTCCACCCGCGCATCCCGTATCCACACCGCAACCGGCCGTCATAGCGCCACTTGCAGCGCGGGGGATGAGCCCTGCCTGCCGGCAGTCAGGTTCGGGACGGCACTGGCGGACAAGCCGCCAGTGGCACCCGGCGTGTCGGAACGGCGCGTCGCCCTCCGGGCGACGGCTGAAGCGAAAGACGTTTGACTTGGCGCCCGGCCTGCCGTACAATCCGCGGACTTTGGACTGGGCGGTTTGATGTGCGGGGGACCGTGAAAAGTTTCACAAAGTCGGTCGGGGCCCGGCACCGGCGGCGGCGCCGGTTCGGCCCGGCGCCGACCGGCAGCGGGACAGGCGGGAGCGCAAGCCCATGGCCAAGCAGACGATCATGATCATCGACGACGACCCGGACCTCGTGGAGGCCACGAAGGTCGTCCTCGAGGGGGCCGGCTACGCCGTGGCGAGCAGCCTGAACGCCCCGAAGGGGCTCGAGCGGATCCGGCAGGGAGGGATCGACGCCATCCTGCTGGACGTCATGATGGCCCGGGACACCGAGGGGTTCCACGTGGCCCAGGAACTGCGGGCGGACCCGAAGACGGCGGGCATCCCGATCATCATGCTCACCAGCGTGGGGACGAAGTCGGGGTTCGAGTTCTCGCCCGAGACGGACGCCGACTACATGCCGGTCGACGCGTTCCTCGAGAAGCCGGTCGAGCCGAAGAGGCTGGTCGAGACGATCCGGGGCGTCCTGAAACCGAAGGGCGCGTGACGCCGGGGGCCGCGCGGCAGGGGCCGCCGCAGGCCCGGTCGCGGGGCCGCGTCCGGCCCGAGGGCGGCCAAGAGCGAAAGGTCGGAAGCGCATGTTGCCACATGTCTTGAAGAAGAGCGACCTCGGCGCCTGGGTCGGGGCGCTGATGGCCGAGCAGCGGGTCGCCGGCCCGGTGTACCGCGAGACGGCCCCCAATGACGGCCGCGAACTGTTCGGCTGGGACTACCTGGCCGAGCCGAGCGACCTGCGGCTGGACTACGACGTCACGGTCCTGGGCCCCAAGAAGTTCCTCTGGCCGCCGCGCCAGCGCCTGGTGTCGTACCGGCTGGGCGGCGACCCGAAGCCCGAGCCGATCCTCGAGCATGAGCCGCAGGTCCTCTTCGGCGTCCACCCGTGCGACATCACCGCCATCGAGACCCTCGACGCGGCCTTCAGCAAGGACATCCCCGACCCGCACTACCTGGCGCGGCGGGCCGACACGGTCCTCGTCGGCATCGACTGCGCCGGCCCGTGCGACGAGGAGACGTCGTTCTGCCTCGACATGGGGTCGCTGTACCCGGAGTCGGGCTACGACCTGATGCTGACGGACCTCGGCGAGGCGTACTTCGTCGAGACGAAGACGGCCAAGGGCCAGGCGCTGGCGGAGGCGGGGAAGATGAAGCCGGCGGCCAAGGCCGACCTGGCGGCCCGCCAGGCGTTCGCGCAGGAGAAGCGCGGGGCGTTCCGCACCAAGTTGCCGTTCGAGGTGAAGTACCTGCCGGAGATCCTGGACGCGTCCTACGACTCGCTGGTGTGGGAGGCGATCGCGCGGCAGTGCTTCTCGTGCGGGGCGTGCAACACGACGTGCCCGACGTGCTACTGCTTCGACGTGTACGAGGACGTGGCAATGGACCTGACGAAGGGCTGCCGCGTCCGGCGCTACGACTCGTGCCAGTTGGACCCGTTCGCCACCGTGGCGGGGGGCGAGAACTTCCGCGAGCATCGCTGGAGCCGGCTGCGGCACCGGATGTTCCGCAAGGGCAAGTTCATCCTGGAGCAGACGGGCCGGCCGGGCTGCGTCGGGTGCGGCCGGTGCGAGCGGGCGTGCGTCGCCCACATCAGCATCCGGGAGACCTTCGTTCAGATAGCAGGGAGCCGATGATCGTGAGCCAGGCCGAGATCGATATCGAGAAGGGGGCGGCGGCGCCGAGCCCCTACGTGCCCCGGATGGCCAGGATCGCGGCCGCCGAGCAGATGACCGAGACCGAGCGGTTCTTCCGCCTCGAGATGGAGGACGGGGGGCCGCTGGGGTACCAGCCGGGCCAGTTCGTGGGCGTGACGGTGTTCGGCGTGGGCGAGGCGCCCATCTCCATCTGCTCCAGCCCCACCCAGGGCGACGCGTTCGAACTCACGGTCCGCAGCGTCGGCATGGTCACGGGCGCCCTGATGAAGTACAAGCAGGGCGACCGGCTGGGCATCCGCGGCCCCTTCGGCAACCACTTCGGCTACGAGGCCATGAAGGGGCAGGACGTCCTCTTTGTGGCGGGGGGGCTGGGCCTCGCGCCGACGCGGAGCCTCATCCGCTACGTCCTCGACAACCGCAAGGACTACGGCCAGGTGACGATCCTGGTGGGGGCGCGCGAGCCGAAACTGCTCCTCTTTCGCGACGAACTGGAGGCCTGGACGAAGCGGAAGGACGCGGATTGCCGCGTGACCGTCGACCGGCCCGACCCGTCGTGGAAGGGGAACGTGGGGGTGATCACGCGCCTCTTCCGGCAGATCAAGATCGACCCGGCCAAGACGTTCGCCGTCATCGTCGGGCCGCCGGTCATGTTCAAGTTCACGGTCCTGGAGGCGCTGGCCGGAGGCATCCCGGAACACCGCATCATCTGCTCGCTGGAGCGGCACATGAAGTGCGGGATCGGGAAGTGCGGCCACTGCCAGATCCGCGGCACGTACGTCTGCCGCGATGGGCCGGTCTTCACGTACGAGCAGGTCAAGAGGCTGCGGGAAGGAATCTGAACGGCAGTGCCTGAGTTCCTGAGTACCTGAGTGCCTGAGCAACGGCACAACGGCGCGAAGGCCCGGGCGTTGTGAGTTCTGCTCAGGCACTCAGGCACTTAGGCACTCAGGAACTTGAGGGGCACGAGAGTGATGCCCCTCGCGGCGCACCTAACGATTCAAGGATAAGGCCATGGCCAAACCCGTCCTCATGTTCGATGCCCTCTCGTGCTGCGAGGGGTGCGAGTTGCAGGTCCTGAACTGCGAGACGGACCTCTTGCCGATCCTGGCGGCGTGCGACATCGGGCGGTTCCGCGAGGCCTCCGACGGCGACGTGGACCACTACGACATCGCGTTCGTCGAGGGGTCGATCGTCACGGCCCACGACATCGAGAAGATCCAGGAGATCCGCGCCAAGAGCGGCCTGCTGGTGGCGCTCGGGGCGTGCGCGACCATCGGCGGCGTCAACATGCTCAAGAACTTCCAGGACCCGGACAGCGTGTCGACGGCCGTCTACGGCGACAAGAAGGCGTGGTTCCCGCACATCCCCGCGCGGCCGCTGAAGGCCGAGGTCAAGGTGGACGCCGAGATCCACGGGTGCCCGATCAACCCGCAGGAGTTCCTGGAGGCGGCCAAGTGCCTGCTGATGGGCAAGCCCTTCCGCCAGCCGAACTACCCCGTGTGCGTCCCGTGCAAACTGGCCGGCAACGTGTGCCTGTGGCACAAGGGCGTGCCGTGCCTGGGCATCGTGACGCGGGCCGGGTGCGAGCCGCACCTGTGCCCGAGCGCCGGGCACAAGTGCCTCGGGTGCCGCGGGCTGGTGGACAAGCCCAACACGCAGGCGGCCAAGGACGTGATGGCCGAGTTCGGCCTGACGCTGGACGACGTCCTGCGCGAGTTCCGGCTGTTCCAGGGG
>CAYGZE010000241.1:0-7395 GCA_964354185.1 uncultured Anaerolineales bacterium
CTGGCCGACGGGGCGATCGTCGTCTTCCCGACCGAGACGGTGTACGGCGTCGGGGCCAACGCGGCCGACCGGCGGGCGCTCGAGGCCCTGAGCCGCCTGAAGTCGCGGGCGCCCGACAAGCCGTTCACGCTCCACCTCGCGCACCCCGCCGAGGCGAGCCGCTACGCCGGCCCGCTCTCGACGCTGGCGCGGCGGCTGATCCGCAAGTGCTGGCCGGGCCCGCTGACGCTGGTCCTGCCCGACAGGCGGGACGCAGCCGCCCCGTCGCCCGTCGCCCTGCCCCAAGCCGTCTATTGGCAAGGCTTCGTGGGCCTGCGGTGCCCGGACCACGCGGTGGGGCGGGCGGTCCTGGAGGCGGCGGGCGTCCCGGTGGTCGCGTCGAGCGCGAACCTGGCCGGGCGCCCCGACCCGCGCACCGCCGGCGAGGCCCTGGCCGCCCTCGACGGGCACGCGGCCCTCGTGATCGACTCAGGACCCGCCCCTTACGCGCGCCCGTCGACCGTCGTCCGCATCCGGCCGGACGACGCCTACGAGGTCTTGCGCGAGGGCGCGATCACGGCGCGGCGGCTCGAGCGGCTCGCGCGGACGCGAATCCTGTTCGTCTGCACCGGCAACCTGTGCCGCAGCCCCATGGCGATGGGCCTGGCCCGGAAGATCGCTGCCGAGCGGCTCGGATGCCGGCCCGAGGAACTCGAGGACCGCGGCATCGAGATCCAGAGCGCCGGCACCGGGGCCGTCGAGGCAGCGCCGGCCAGCGCCAACGCGATCCTCGCGGCGCGGGACCTGGGCGTGGACCTGCGAAACCACACGAGCCGCCCGATGACCGTTGACGCGCTTCTGGCGGCCGACTATATTTGGGTGATGACGCGGGGCCACCTAGCGTCGGTCGTCCGGCTGGCGCCGGAGGTCGCCGACCGCGCCGCCCTGGTGGACCCGAGGGGAGAGGAGATCGGCGACCCCATGGGGGGCGACCTGGTCACGTATCGCCAGTGCGCCCACCGGCTGGAGGCCGCCTTGGTCGAGCGCCTTGCGGAGATCACCTGATGCGAATCGCGCTGGGCAGCGATCACCGCGGCTATCACACCAAGGAGCGGCTGAAGACCTTCCTCTCGGACCTCGGCCACGAGGTCCTGGACTGCGGCGCCGACTCGGACAAGTCCAGCGACTACCCCGACTTCGCCATTCCCGCCTGCCTGAAGGTCGTCCGCCGCGAGGCCGACCGCTCGATCCTGATGTGCGGCTCCGGCATCGGGATGACGATGACGGCCAACAAGGTCGCGGGCATCCGGGCCGCGCTGTGCCACGATGAACTGACCGCCCAGATAAGCCGCAGCCACAACGACGCCAACGTCCTGTGCCTGCCCGCGGACCTCCTGAGCGACGACCTCATCCGGCGAATGGTCGAGGTCTGGCTCAGGACGCCCTTCGAGGCCGGCCGCCACGCCCGCCGCATCGAGAAGGTCATGGCCGCCGAGAAGCACCTCGGCGGGCTCAAGGAAGCCCGGTCCGTCCCGTCCCCCTGCGACGCGAAGCAGGCGAAGAAGAAGGCGTAGCGCGGCAACAGAACGTGCGCGTCTCTGCGCGGCGGGCCTCCCGACCCGCCGCCGAGGAATGGGCGCGGCTACCGCGAACCTCGGCACGTCTTCAGGACGGCAGTTCGGCCAGGCTTTCGGTCGATCCCACGAGGACGAGGATGTCCCCCTCGCGGATGGTGGTGTGCGCCATGGGCAGGTCGAGGACCTGCTCCTCGAGGACCTCCGTGCCGTCCTCGCCGCGCGAGGTCGTGGGCCGCCGGATCGCCACCAGGTTGACCTCGTACTTCTTGCGGAGGTCGATCTCGCCGACCGTCCGGTCGTGCCACTCGGCTGGCGCGCGGATCTGGACCAGGCCGTGGCCCTGGGCGAGTTCCAGGTGTTCGAGGATGTTCGGGTTGACGAGTTGATTGGCCAGGCGGACGGCCATCTCCTCCTGGGGGTTGACGATCTGGTCCGCCCCGATGCGCATGAGGATCCGCCGCTGGATGTCGGTGGACGCGCGGCTGACGACCAGCCGCACGCCCAGGGCCTTCAGGGTGGCGGTGGTCAGGGCGTTGGCCTCGAAGTCCTCGCCGATGCTGACGATCGCGCCGTCGAGTTTGTCCACGCCCTGGCCCTTGAGCGCCTCCTCGTCGGTGGCGTCGAGCGTCATCGCCAGGGCGACCTCGTCGCGCATCCGCTCGACGACCTCCTCGCGGGTATCGACGGCGATGACCTCGTGGCCCGCCTCCGTCAGGGCCAGGGCCAGCCGCCGGCCGAAACGCCCGAGGCCGATGACCATGAATCGTTTCATGCGCCTCCTCCTGTCCCCGGGCGGCCGCCAGGGGTCCGTCACCCTTCACCTTGCGGGTGCCACGGCTGCGCTTCTTGCAGCTGTGCTTCACGAGGCACGGTTGCACACGGCGCAACCGTGGCACCCGGCTCGCACGTTCCGTGTTGACGGGCCGCTACGCGACCACCACGGGCTCCGTCGGGTAGGCCCATCGCGGCCGTTCCGCGCGCCCCTGCATCGCCACCAGCAGCGTCAGCGGGCCGACGCGGCCGATGAACATCGTCAGGATGATGAGCAATCGGCCCGCCGTCGTCAAGAGCGGGGTCGCGCCCGTCGACAGGCCGACCGTCGCAAACGCCGACGTCGTCTCGAAGAGGACGTCCAGGAACGTGGCCTGCCCGTCCGGCCTCAGGCCCCACGCCGAGATCGCCATCGCGACGGCCGCGATCCAGACGGCGCTCAGCGCCGTCACCGCCAGGGCGCGCAAGACCACGTCCCGCGTGATGGTCCGGCGGAAGGCGTGTGGCAGGTCGGTCCGCCCCCGCAGGACCGACCCGATGCCGCAGACGATCACCGCCAGCGTCACCGTCTTGATGCCGCCGCCCGTCGAGCCCGGCGACGCCCCGACGAACATCAGCACGACCGTCAGGAACTTCGTCGGCGGCGAGAGGCGGGCCATGTCGACCGTGTTGAACCCGGCCGTCCGGGCCGTCGCCGACAGGAACCACGCGCCGGCCAGCCGCTCCGTCCACGTCCGGCCCAGGGGAGAGACTGCCTGCCCGGACGGGGCCGCGGGGTCCGGCGCCGCGGCGGCCGCGGGGGCGGCCTGCCCGGGGTCCGCAGGCGCCGCGTCCGCCGGCGTCGCCGCCGTCGCGCGCCACGTCTCCGGACGGCCCGGGAAGGTCTCGAACAGGAGCGCCAGCCCCGTCCCCCCCGCCAGGAGGCAAACCGTGGTCACGAGCACCAGTTTCGTGTGCAGCGCCATCCGCTTCCGCGCCAGCGGCACCTGGGCGCGCGAGAAGACGCCGTAGCGGACCACCCGCGCAAAGTTGTAGAGCACGTTGAACCCGATGCCCCCCACGATGATCAGCAGCGGGAACAGGAGCCACGTCTGCCAGGCCGAGGCGTAGTGCACCAGGTTGTCCTGATAGAGCGAGAACCCCGCGTTGCAGAAGGCGCAGATGCTGTGGAAGACGCCGTACTCGATCCGCTCGGCCAGCGTGATCGTGGCGGCCGTCGCCGTGTGGTCCCACAGGCCCATGAGGAGCGCGGCCCCGACGATCTCGATGCCGAAGGTCGTCAGGAGGATGAAGATGACCGCGCGCCCCACCGTGGCCAGCAGGTCGTGGCTCAGCACCTCGCGCATGACGACCGACTCCCGGACCCGCATCCCCCGCCACAGGACGATCGCGAAGATGGACCCGAACGTCATCAGGCCCAGCCCGCCCAACTGCACCAGGGCCAGGACGACGTACCGCCCCAGCGCCGACCAGTGCGTGCCCGTGTCCACGACCACGAGGCCCGTGACGCACACGGCGCTGGTGGCCGTGAAGAGCGCGTCGGTGAGACCCGTTTCGGCCTGCCCCGGGGCCGTCGCGACCGGCAGGAGGAGCAGCCCCGTGCCGAAGGCGATGAGCGCCAGGAAACTGCCGACGAAGAGGAGCGCCGGCCGGACCCGAAGCGTTGCCAAGAGCCGGTTCAGTTCGACCAGGCGCACCAGGAGGCCTAGCACGATGGTCGCGTGGGCGCCGCGGAGGACCCAGACGTCGGCCGCCGGCGCCCGGGCGGCGTACAGGCCCCCCACCAGCACCAGGTACGCCCCCGCCAGCGCGAAGTGGAACCAGCGGTTGCCCAGCACCTCCGACCGGTCCTCGGCCAGCAGGAGGCCTACCAGCGGCTCCAGCAGCAGGCCCGCCAGCGCCAGCATCTCGATGACGTGCAGGACGCGGTACATCTGGCGCGGCACGGGGAAACCGTACTCCAGGACCAGGCTGCCGATCGCCAGGACGACGACGGGCACCATGGCCGTGATGATGAGCGGGCGGGCCCGCGCGATGGCGGTTCGAGTGTTCTTCGCCGAGAGGACGCGCTCCAGCATCACCCGGCCTCCGCGTGTCGCCTGGACGTGTCCATTCAAGACGCCCGCGCCGCGCCCGTCAAGTCGCGCGCCGACAGAACCGATACGGCCCCTGCGGAAACGGCACCTACGCCTCGCCGTCCTCGGGCGGCGCGGCCGCGCCTTGCGCCGGCCCGGTCGGAGGCGGTTCCTCCTCGTCCGCGAGGCCCATGTTCTCCAGCGCCAGCGCCAGGCTGGCCTCGACGCCGTCCGCGTCCGGCTGGCGCCCGAGGGCCCTGCGGTAGTGCTCGACGGCCATCGGCCAGAGGCCCCGGTCCGCGTAGACCAGCCCGAGCCGGTAGTGGAGGTCCACGTACTGGGGCTGGAGTTCGACGGCCTTCGCGAGGGCGGCGGTCGCCTCCTCCAGGTGCCCCGTCTCCCAGGCCACGAGGCCCAACTTGACGAAGGCGCGGACGTACGTCGGGTTGATCCGCACGGCCTCCCGGAACTGCTGCATGGCGTCCTCGGCCCGGCAGGCGCTCCGGAGCAAGAGGCCGTACCGGTACCGGTAGTCGGCGAAGTCGGGATGCTCCTCGACGGCCCGCTCGTGCTCGCGCAGTTCGGCGGCGAGGACGTCGGCCGGGTCGAGTTCGTCGACGGCGCTTGTCACGGCGGCGCCCGGCACGTTCAACTCGCGCCCGAGCGCCGACGAGAGGGCCGCCCGCAGCGCGAGGCGCGACACCTCCTGGTACAGGCGGGCCGAACTGGGGGCGATCGTGCTCGCCATCTGGACCGCGTCGTCGGCCTGCTTCGGGAGGCCCGCCTGGCGGTAGGCGACCGCCAGGCCGACATACGCATCGAGATAACTATCGTTCACGCGCGACGCCCGCTCGTAGTGCCGGATCGCCTCCTCCGGCCGGCCCAACTCCACCAGGACCTGGCCCCGCAGCACCAACGCGTCGAGGTACCGCGGGTTGATCGCGATGGCCCGCTCCAGGTGGTGATCGGCCCACGCGAGGTCGCCCAGGCCCACCAGCAGCCGCGCCGCCCGGTGGTGCATGTCCGGGTAGTCCGGGTGCAGGTCGAGGACGTGGCGGACCTCCTCCAGGGCCTTCTCGGGCATGCCCTCCTCCTCGAGGCAGTCCGCCAGGCTGCACCGCGCCTCCCAGTTGTCCGGCTCGATCAGGAGGGCGTCCTGGTACTCGATGATGGCCGACTCCAGGTCCCCGCGCCGCGCGTGGAGCGAGGCCAGGTTCATCCGCGTCTCGAAGTCGCCCGGCTCCTGGTTCTTGAGGGCGGCGTACTGCTGGGCCGCCTCTTCCAGGTCTCCCTTCACGAGTTCCAGGGCGGCCAGGCGCTGGCGCGCGGCCCGGTGGTCGGGCGCCGCCGCCAGGGTCGCGCGGTAGCACGCGGCCGCGCGGCTGCGGTCGCCCTGGCGCTCGTACAGTTGCCCCACCACGTAGCGGACGGTGCCGGCCTGCGGGCTTCGGGCCGCCACCGGCTCCAGCAGCGCGATGGCGCACGCGGCGTCGCCCAGGTCGCTCGCCACCACCGCCAGCGCCACCCGCGCGTCGTCCGACGCCGGGTCGAGCCGCACCGCCCGCTCCAGCACGGGCTTGGCGGCCGCCAGGCGCCCCAGTTCCATCTGCTTCAGGCCCAGCAGGAGTTGGGCCTCGGCGTGGTGCGGCTGAGCGGCGGCCTGTTCCTGGAGCGCCTCCAGCGACAGGCGGCTCGGCGCCTTGAGGAACTTGCTCAGGTACCCGGTGAACTCGCCCGCGAGTCCCTTCCCGAGGAGCCGAAGGAGGTAACTCATGCCTCACCTCCCCGGCCGCCCGGCCCGAGGTCCGGAGCCGCTGAGGGGACGGCGCCTTCGAGGACGCGCAGGCCCTCGCGGGCCGCCTCGTGCGTCTCATCGATCGCGAGGGCCTTGCGGTAGGCGTCGGCCGCCTCGTGGGCGAGGCCCTGCTGCTGGAGGAGCCGCCCCAGCCTCACGTGGGCGTCCAGCCACCGGGGCCTGAGTTCGGTCACCCGCCGGCAGCGGTCCGCGGCCTCCGCGGGCTTCCCGTCCTTCTCGTAGAGCCGGACGGCCAGCAGGCACGCCTCGGCGTAGCGCGGGGCGAGCGCGAGGGCCTTCTCGGCCTCGCGGATAGCGCGCTGGACCTCGCCCAACTGCTCGGCCACGAGGCTCAGGCCGAAGTACAGGTCCGGGTAGGCCGGGTTCTTGGCCGCCAGGCGCGTCAGGGCCTTGCGGACGGCCCGCAGCGTCTCGCGCCGCTCGGGCGTGGGCTCGGCGGACACGCCGATCAGGGCCTCCGCCGTCTCCGGGTCGCGGGCCACGATGCTCTCGACGACGGCCGCGCGGCGCGACCCCGCCGGCGGTCGGCGGGCGGGCCGCCCGTCCGCCTCGGCGACGGCCTTCTCGCCCAGCGCGAGGAGCCACTCGAGGCCGGCCGCCTCGCCGCCCAGGGCCAGGGCCCGGTGGAGCGTCGTGACCGAGGCGGCCGCACGCCCGGCCCCGCCCTGGACCAGCGCCAGGTCGTTCAGGTATTCCAGCCGCGTCGGCTCCCGGGCGATGGCCCGCTCCAGGTGCTGCTCGGCCGATCCCCACTGGCCGGTGGCGGCAAAGAGCAGGCCCAGCAGGTGATGGAGGGGCCCCGTCCGCAAGGCCTGGGCCTGGCCCGCCTGGAGCGCCTCGCGGGCCTGGGGGCTGCGGCCGCACCGCGCCAGCCACGCCGCCAGTTCCGTGTGGGCCTCCGCCCGGCGCGGATCCGACCGGACGCGGTCCCGCAGCGCGCCCTCGGCCTCGTAGTCGTGGCGTCGCACCTCGAGTCTCCCTCCCCCCGCGCCGGCGCCGGGTGCCGGGTGCCACCCTGGCAGGGCAAGCCTGCCGTGGCCTGACCGCTGGCGGCTTGTCCGCCAGTGCGTGTCGCGCGGCAGATCCCCGCACCCGCCGCGCAAGCGGCCCAAGCCGCGCCGGGCGCCGTTACGGAACGATCAGCGCCGAGAACCCGGCGCCGTGCAGCCGCGCCGCC
>CAYGZE010000242.1:0-7367 GCA_964354185.1 uncultured Anaerolineales bacterium
GGGCGCGGGGCTTCCCGCGCCGAAAATCTTACCCGAAGGATGGCGCCCAAGCCTAGGCCATGGCGTATTCACTGAGCCGTTGCTTGATTCCCCGGATCACCCCGGGATCGGTCTCGGTGAGCCAGGACCGTGCCCAGTAGGGGTAGGCCTCATCCGACCGCCCCTGGTGGTCCAGAAACGCGGCCAGTTTCTCCAGTCCCAGAGCAGAATCCGGATCAAGCCGTAAGGCCTCGTGGAAGGCCCGTTCGGCCGCCGCAACGCTCCCGCAGTCCCAGCGGATCAGACCGAGGTGGTAATGGGCGCCGGCGCAGTCCGGATTGAGCCGGAGCACTTCCTCGAATTCCTTCATGGCCTTTTCCGGAAAGCCTGTCTTGGCCAGGACGCACCCCAGATGGTAGTGGGCTTCGGGATCGTTCGGCTGGAGGCGCAGGACTTCGTAGAACTCCAGCTTGGCCTCGGTGAGCCGCCCCAGCTGCTCCAGGGCCAATCCCAGTGAGTAGTAGTCCTCGGGTTCGTCCATCCGCAGACGCACCGCTTCCTGGTAGGCCAGGATCGCTTCCTCATATTTCCCCAGATGGAAAAGGGTATAGCCCAAGTGACTGAAGGCCTCTGGCCATTCGGGTTTGAGGGCCAACGCCTGTTTATAGTTCTCCTCGGCTTCCTTGAAGTTACCGCGGGCCTTGTGCCTCTCGCCCAGGTTGAAAAAGCTTTCCGCGATCTTGGGGTCGGCCGCCGCGACCCGGGGGTGGCGGACGTGCTTCTTCCAAAACCGGTAGGTCAGGCCTCCCAGGACCGTCGCCACCAGCGCGCTGATCAGGAAATGGGTTAACGAAAACATGGGCTGCTCCTTTCCAGCAAAACAAGGGATAACCTCTTTATCCTACCCTTTGTCACTTAAAGAAGGGTGCAAGCCGTGTGCCAAGTTTATTTAAATTTATAAACAACAGGTGATGCGTGGTTTAGGCCAGTATTCATCGGGGGGCAAACTGGGGAAATTAATTCCTAAAACAAGGGGAGCGGAAAAAGGGGGTCTATTGATGGTCATATCTACCCCCTCTGAAGGGGATCTCTCGAAAACGTTTCTGATGACTGAGTCCAATCGTATCCGAGGGCCCGTTCTCAACATGGGCTTCGTCGAGGCAAGGGGTGAATCGATTCCCTTTTCAAGTCCTTGACAGTCTTTCAAGTTTTCCGTTATACTTCTGACGTAAGCATCCGCAAAGAAGAAACCCAAAAAACTTCATGACTTTAGCCGGACGATACGAGCTTGGAGAGCGATTGGGCGAGGGGGCCTATTCCGAGGTCTTCCGCGCCCGGGACACGTCCCATAACCGGGACGTGGCCTTAAAGCTCACCCTGACCTCTCTTCCCCCTGAGGAGGCTGCCCGCCTGCGCCAGGAGTTCAAGGTCCTGGCTTCCCTCCAGCATCCCCGCATCATCCGCACCTACGACTACGGCCTGACCGAAGACGGCCGGGCTTACCTTTCCCTGGAGCTTTTGGAGGGAAAGAGTCTGGACCAGTCGGTTTCGGGGTGGGGGCCGGAGCTGGCGCGCTACGCTCTTCAGGCCCTGGACGCCCTGGCCTTTATCCATTCCGAGGGGTACGTTCACAACGACATCAAACCGACCAACCTGATGGTTGCCCCTAAAAAATCGGGGCTCGTGGTCATGGACTTCGGATTCGCCGAGCCCCAATCCAAGCTCGCTGCCGAGGCCAAAGGAACCCTGGGGTATATGGCCCCCGAGGCCTTGAAGGGGAGCGAGGTGGACGGCCGGGCCGACCTTTATTCCCTGGGCTCGGTCCTGTATGAGCTGGCCTGCGGTCGGAGGCCGTTTGAGGACAAAAGCCCGTTGGCCGAGATTCAGAAGTCGCTGGCCGGGACGCCTCCCCTTCCCTCTTCTCTCGACAAGAAAATCCCGCCCGCTGTGAACGAGTTCCTGCTCAAGCTCCTGGCCAGGAACCCCGATGAGCGCTATCCATCGGCCCGGGAGGCGTATAGGGCGTTGGCCGAGGCCGTGGGCCTGGAAAGCGATCCCCTGACGGCTCCTTATTCTGCGAGACCGAAACCGGGGCGGTTCGTGGGTCGGGAGAACGAATTGGCTCGGCTCGGGGACATCCTGACCCAGGTCCGGGAAACGAAGCCAGGGGCCCTCGTCTTTCTGTCCGGCCCCGAGGGGATCGGCAAGACGCGCCTCCTTCTGGAGTTCAAGTTCGCCTGCCAGCTCCGGCATCTGCCGGTACGCTGGATCAATGCCGAAGGCGATGTCCCCTCCCTGTCGCAATGGGTCTCAGGGTTGAAGGATCCCGGCAAAGTCGGGGTGGTCCTGATTGACGACTGGGACGAGTGGGGCAGTGAAAGCCGGGAGCTCTTCCGCTCCAGCCTGGTGGATTACCAGGACCTCGGCATCCTCTGGGTGTTTTCCTCAAAGAGCGAGGCAGGGTTTTCCGTTTTTACAGAGGAAGAGCTCCCCCAAGATCAGGTTGCCCTGAAGGGGCTGGAGCCGGAGGAAACCCGGAGTCTGGTCTCTTCCATCCTCTCCCCCTTTCCGGAGCTCGGACGCCTCTCCCAATGGGTCTGCGAGCAGACCCGGGGGAATCCCCGTTGGATCGAGGAGGCCCTCCGTTTTCTCTGCGACGAAGGGATCCTCTCCCCTCTCGGAAGCGAGTGGCAGGTGGATTTCGCGCGCCTGCCCGAGGCCTGGGCCGGGAAGGAGGGGCGCGAGGTCTTTCAGGCGCGCTTGAACCGGCTTTCCCGGGGAGCCAGAGGCCTGCTCCAAATCGCTTCGACGGTGGGTCCGAGATTCGGAGTGGACGTCCTGGAAAGTTTGTTCGGTAAAAAGTTCGGAGAGTCCTGGCGCGAGCTCCGGGTGCAGGGCTGGATCGTCATTTCCCCCGGGGGAAGCGCCTATGCTTTCCGGATTCCCGCCTACCAGTCCATGGTTTATGAAGACCTTTCCGAGGAGGAGCGCCGGACGCTCCACCGGAAGCTCGGGGAGTGGTTCGAATCCCATCCCGCAGGGGCGGAGGTGTTGGCCCGGCACTTCAGCCGTTCCGGAGACCTGGAGCGCGGATTGCGCTATTCCCTATCGGCCGGGGAGGAAGCGGAAACCCTCCCTTTGCTCGGAGCCGGCCGGGCCGCGGCCCATTTCGAACAGGCCCTTTCTTTGGCCTCTTCCCTGGGAAAGACTTTTCTGGAAAGGGAGCTTTGCCTCCGCACCGGTAAGCTCTATGAGCAGAGGGGCGAATACGAGAAAGCCCTCGCCCTTTACGAACGGGCGGACGCTCTTCTGGAAGGCAATGAGGGGGAGGAGAAGGCCTTGGTCCTTCGCCGAAAAGGCGTGGCGTTTATGCTCAAAGGCGAGTTTGTAAAGGCCCGGGCTCTGCTTGAACAAGCCTTGGAACGGATCGGGGAAACCCCCGAAAAAGGCTCTCTTTTAGTTGAGTTAGGATATGTGTTCAGCCGCCAGGGACAGTGGGAAAGCGCCCTGGCGCACTATTCCCAGGCTGAGTCGCTTCTGAGGAAGTTTGGGGATCCAAAGGACAACCTGGCCGCCGTTCATATAAGCATTGCCCAAGTCCTACAGACCATGGGTCGCCTGGGTGAGGCTATCGAAATGCTGGAGAAGACCCTGGTGTCTGCTTCGGACCCCAAAAAACGGCCTGCCATCCTCTGCTCCCTCGGCGCGGCTTTACAGCAAGCAGGACGCCTCAAGGAGGCCCGTGAAATCCTGCTTCGAGGGGAGAAAGAGGCAAAGGCTTACGGGAGGGCCACGGATCAGACGTCAATTCTATCTTCCCTGGGAGGCGTGGAAGATAAGTTGAGGGATTGGGCCCAGGCTTCAAAGCACTTTGAGCAGGCCTTGGTTCTGTATCGCAAAGCCAACGACCGCTTGGGCGCTTCCGTCATGCAGTCCAGCCTGTCCTGGGTGTATCTTCATGAAGGGGAGTTGCAGCGGGCCCTGTCCCTGGGCGAGAAATCCCTCCAGCAGATGAAGGCCTTGGGGGATGAGTTCCAAACTGCAAGCCTTCAGCACACCCTGGGCCTGATTCATTCCCGGTGGGGGGATTTGGATAAAGCCGAAGAGCTGTTTCGGGAGAGCCTACAGAACCGGCAGCGTCTTGGTCGCACGTCGGATTGCGTAACTCCTTTATCGGATTTAGGTTCCCTTTGCCTGGATCGGAGTTCTTTTGAGGAGGCTTTGAAACACTTTGACCACGCCCTGTCGCTTTCCGGAGAGTCAAAAAACAAATCCCTCATTCTCTCAGCCCATAAGGCCCTGGCCCTTCTCGGGATGGGGAAATTGGCTGAGGCTGAAGGGCTCGCCTCCCAAACCCTGGCCCGGGCAAAGGAGCTCGGAGACGGGGAGGTCTTAGCATTCTGTGAAAGATCCTGGGGGCAAGTCCTCCAAAGAAAAGGGGTGCTTCAGGATTCTCGGAAGGCCCTGATCCACTCAGCCGAGCGGTTCCGTTCTCTTCAAGACGTTTATGAGACAGCCTGGACCCTTCTGGAAGTGGCCCGGGTGAGTTTGGAGCTTGGCCCGGAGACTTCTCTCGTTGAAACGGTGCGGTTCCTTTCCGAGGCCTGCGAGACCTTCGAGAGGCTGGGTGCCCGACGCGACCTTGAGCGGGCGCGGGTTCTTGAGCATCGCCTGTTGGCGGCATTGATTCAAGTCCCGGGGAAAGGGACGGAGAGAAACGGCCTGGTGGAAGCTCTTTCCAGGGTGAGCGAGCTGCTCGACACCCTGACTTCCGAAGAGGAGGTCTACGCTCGGGTCTTGGAGCTGCTGGTGACCCTGTTCGCTGCTGAGCGTGGCATCCTCTTCCTGAGGGACACGTTGGCCGACGACCTCAAGGTGGCTAAAGCCTATCCCCCCTCTTTGGAGAAGGACCAAGCCACTCTGACCGATGCCCGGGACCTTTCCAAGACCTCCGCCCTCTCGGCGATGAACCGGGAGGAGGTCCTTTTCTCCAATTCCGCGCTCTCTGACGAGCGTTTTGCCCGGCGCCAGAGCGTGGTCCTGAACCGCATCCAGAGCTTGATGTGTGCCCCCCTGAAGCTTGGGGATGAAGTGATCGGAGCCATTTACCTCGACAGCCGTCTGGGTGGGAGCCTTTTTTCAGAGCGGGACCGTCCCTTCTTGAAGGTTGTGGCCAGCGTGGCCTCAGCCGCCATCGAGAAGGCCAGGGAATACCGCGAGATAAAGGAGGGGGCCGAGGCCCTGCGGAACGAGGCGCTTGCTCAAAGCGGCCTCTCCGGAATGATCGGGACCTCCCAAACCATGCTCGCCCTCTTCGCCAGGGCCAGGCAGGTCGCGGAGACCGATTCCACGGTTTTGATCGAGGGGGAGTCGGGGACCGGCAAGGAGCTATTGGCCAGAGCCGTTCACGACCTGAGCAATCGGAAGGACAAATCCTTTGTGGAAGTAGACTGCGGGGCCTTGCCTGAAACGCTTCTCGAGTCCGAGCTCTTCGGACACAGGAAGGGTTCTTTCACCGGGGCCACCGAAGACAGCCATGGCTTGTTTGAGGAGGCCCACGGGGGCACGGTGTTTCTGGATGAGATCTCCACCGCCTCCCAAGGCGTGCAGGCCAAGCTGCTTCGGGTTCTCCAGGAAGGGGAGATCCGCCGCATCGGGGAGACCAAGCCCCGCAAAGTGGACGTGCGGGTGATCTGCGCCACGAACAAAAACCTGGAAGGCGAGGTCGCTCTAAAGCGTTTCCGCCGGGACCTGTTCTACCGCTTGAAGGTGTTTTCGCTGAAGGTTCCTCCGCTCCGGGAACGGGCTGGAGACATCTTCCTCCTCGCCGAGCATTTTCGCAAACTCTATGCGGCCAGGATGGGGAAGCCCGTGCGGGGGTTCCGCCGCGAGGCCGTGGAGGCCATGCTCCGGTATCCCTGGGAGGGCAATGTCCGCGAGCTTCAGTATGCTGTGGAGCGGGCTGTGATCCTCTGCCAGGATCGCTACATCGGGCTCAACGACCTGGAGATTCCTGCTCCCCCAACCGGCCCCAGCCTCCCCTTCAAGGACTTCCTGGCCTCCCAGATGGAATATTATGTTCGACAGGCCCTCCAGGCCAGCGAAGGGAACATTTCCCAAGCCGCAAGAACATTAGGGGTGAGCTACCAGAATTTCGTTTGGCAGATGCAGCGGTTCAAGATCCAAAGGCCTGGATCCAAAGGGGGTAGGCCAAAGAAGCCTTAAGCAAACCGTTGGTGTCCTGTTTGGCCCGGTGGATCTCGTTCCCTAAGTCCTTACCATTGAGACTATTAGTCCATGTCCCTTAAAGCGGTTATCTCTAAAGGTTCCTTTTTATAGATAAAAACATGCAACGGTTTGTATTTTCCTGTAACAACATGTATGGAGGGCGTGAAGTGGGCGTGAATATGGCGTGAAATGGGCGGAAACCCCTCCCGGATTGCGTAGCTTTTTCCGACCTCCCCCTCGGATCCTGTCCCGTCGAAGAATGGGATAACGTAGCCTTACCGGCCCTCTTTCACGTGCAAAAGTTAAAGTAGTCGGTCTGTCTTGTATTTCTCCGGGCCTGCACCAGCCTTGACATGAACTTCGTAGGATTCTGCCCCAGATCAATGGTTTTTATATTAATCTCTTCTATTACAAAGCCTTAACATATAAAATACCGTACTTAAAACTAAAAGGAAACTCTAAATAATTTTAGAGTTTTCTTTTTTTATTCAACTGGTTGCAAAGATATTACTTACGAATATAGTAAACTGATTAACTCTAAAATATTTTATAGTTTTAGCGCCTTTTGTATATTTATATTTTTTCTATTTTGAACGATTTTTATGAAATGTTTTGGTCTATAAAACCTTATTATCTCTAAAATTAGCGACTTTAATCTCCGGGGTTCTTTAGGACTGTAATGATTATGGCCCATGAGTTGCATATTTGATATGCTGGATATTTGATGTTTTAACCAGCTCTTGGACACTTAAACGGAGGCAAAAGAAGTGAAAAAGTTCCTGCTCCCTCTCCTGTTCGGGTTGACCGTGATTGGTTCCGCCCTTTCGACCGGAGCTTTGGCTGATACAATTCTACCTCCTCCGCCTCCCCCTCCGATAACTGGCCCGGGTCCTTAATTCAAGAGACTCGTGGCAGGGGGAGAGGACCCGGGCCTCCCCCTGCCCGGCATTATTCAATTCATTCAACAGTTCATTCAAGGGGATAACTCGTGTACGGTTTTCAGGTTGGGAATGTTTTGAAGGTAACTCTGAAGGAGCCTGCCGGGGATTTCGAGGAGGGGAAATTTGTCTCGTCGGATGAAAATCTTGTCGTCCTGGATGTTTTCGCGCACACCCCTGCCGCCCATTGGGTCTACATCCCTCAGGGGAACATCTCCCGGA
>CAYGZE010000243.1:0-7335 GCA_964354185.1 uncultured Anaerolineales bacterium
TGAGCGCCCAGTTCACCGGCGCCCGCATCGGCGTCGAGGAACTCGCGCGCCAGGGCGACCGCGTCGCCACGCGGTTCGCGAGCACCGTCGCCGAGATCCTCGGCGACAAGAAGGTCGAGGCCGTCCGCGTCCGCGGCCTCGCCGGCGGCCGCGAGGAGGTCGTCCCCTGCGACGGCGTCTTCGTCTTCATCGGCCTGGTGCCGCTGACGGGCTTCCTCAAGGGGTTCGTCGATCTGGACCCGCAGGGCTTCATCCGGACCGACGCGTGCAGCCTGCGGACGAGCGTGCCGGGCGTCTGGGCCGCGGGCGATGCGCGGTCGGGCACGCTGAAGCAGGCCGCCACGGCCGCCGGCGACGGCGTCGTCGCCGCCCTCATGGCCAAGGAGTACCTGAAGCAGCAGGACGCGGCGGCCCCGGCGGGCCGGTGACCTGCGGCGTCGGCCGGGGCCCCTGCCCCGCCGCTTCGGCCTTTCCTCCCCTGGCGCGGCGGCTATAATCGCCGGTGCGTGCCCCGCACCGGAGTTCCGCTTGAAGCGCAACGTCTGGGTCCTGGTCGTCGCCGTCGCCCTGTTCGGGCTGGCCTTCGGCATCTACGAGTTGGCGTTCCCGCTGTTCCTGGACGATTGCGGCATCCGGGTCGAGACGATCGGCCTGGTGCTGGCGGCGGGGGCGGTCGTCAACTTTTTCGTCATGGTCTACGGCGGTCGCCTGGCCGACCTCTTCGGGCGGAAGCGGATCTACGGCGGGGCGGTGCTCGCCCTGGCCGCCGCCCACGCCGCCACGCCCCTCGTGCCGCGCGTCGCCTACCTGACCGCCCTCAAGGCCCTCCAGCAGGCGTGCGTCTCGCTGAGCCAGTCGCTGCGCGGCGTCCTGGTGTGGGAGTCGGTGGCGGCCGAGCGGTTCACGCGCCTGTTCGGCCGACTGGTGGGCCTGGAGACCTGCTGCCACACAATCGGCTTCGCCTGCGTCGGCCTCGTGGGCGTCGGCCCGGGCGCGACGCTGTCGTACCAGGGCGTGTTCCGGATCAGCGCGGCGGCGCTGGTGGTGGCATCGGCGGTGTTCCTCCTCTTCCGCGAGGCGCCCCTGGCCCTGCCGCCGGTGACGGTCCGCCTGACGCTCCGCAGCGTCTTCACGTTCGACCTGCCGGGCAAGTTGTACCTGATTATCGCGGCGGGCTTCATCATCGGCGCGGGCTTCGGCATCAGCCACGCCGTGTGGATGCTCTACTTCCGGCGGCGGTTCGAGGGCCCCTGGGCGGGCGACCTGGCGGCGTTCGACGCGTGGCTCCGCGCGGCCTGGCCCGCGCTGGCGGCCACGTTGACCAGCGGGCGGCGCGGCAGCGACTTCGCCCTGATCGGCCTCATCGCCATCGTCCACCGGCTGATGATGGGCGTGCCGATGTTCCTAGTGGCGCCGCTCCTGCGCGGACGGTTCAAGGCCCTCTACGTCGGGACGATGCTGGCCCAGGGCCTGGTCATCGCGGCCCCGGCCCTGATGGACTGGCTGACGGGCAGTTTCCTGGCGGTGGTGATCGCCTGGGTCCTACACGATATGGTGGGCGCGAGCATCTGGGTGCCCATCCAGGAGCAGTACATCCAGCAGTACTGCCGGCCCGACCGGCGGGCGGCCGACGTCGCCAAGTCGAAGGCCCTGATGGCCTTCGGGTTCGTCGCCGGCCAGGCCCTGGCCGGCCCGATCCTGGCCGCCGACCCGGCCCTGCCGTTCTTCGTAGGCGGCGCCCTGATCGCGGCGGCCAGTTTCATCCTGCTGGGCCTCTGAACAAAATCCCCCGAAGCCCTTGCATTCGGCCGGACGATGGATATACTTACCGGCCTTTCCGGTTCGGCGCGGTTCGACGGGCGTGTGGTCGGCAAGAGGCGATACCATGAAGGCGGACATTCATCCGAAGTACGTGGAGTGCAAGGTGACGTGCGGCTGCGGGAACTCGTTCGTCACGCGGTCGACCGAGGCCCACCTGGGGGTCGAAATCTGCTCCAACTGCCATCCCTTCTACACCGGCCAGCAGCGGTTCGTCGACACCGCCGGCCGCGTCGAGAAGTTCCAGAAGAAGTACGCCTGGAGCGCCAAGGAGGCCGTCACCCGCGGCGAGGAGGAGCAGAAGAAGGCCCTGGCCAAGGCCAAGGCGCAGAAGAAGCGGCCGGTCCGCAAGCCGCCCGCCATCAAGGTCGTCGCCCCTGAGGCGGCGAAGGCCGGCCCCGGCGCCGAGCGCGGGCCCGGCGGCGGACCCGGTCGTGGCCCCGGCGGCGGACCCGGTCGCGGCCCCGGCGGCGGACCGGGCGGTCGCCCCGGTGGCGGCGGCAGGCGGCGCGGCGGACCCGGCCGCAAGGGCGAAGCCGTCGTCTCCAGCGAACGCCAGCGCGTCGGCAAGCCACGCGAGGAACCGCCGGCCCCCGAGCCGCCCAAGGCCGAGACGCCGCCCCAGGCCGAGGCCCCGAAGCCCGAGGCCACCCCGGCCGCTGCCCCTCAGCCCGCGACGCCCCCGGCCGACAAGCCCCAGGGCGAGCAGCCCTGAGCCATTCGAGCGAACCGCGCGCCGGCCGCCTCGGGAGCGAGGCGGTCGGCGCTTTCTTGCGCGGGCCCGCGCCCGCCCGGGGCCGGGGCCGACAGCCGGACGACCCTGGGCGTTGACACTCCGCGGCGACCCTCCTAAGATGGTCCCATTGCACCTGGGGCGGCATGCCCCGATGAGGGGGACTCTTGTGCGCGCCAAGACGGGCGGCCTCAAGACCGAGCGTTCGGCCGGCGCGCTGGCCCGGGCCGAGGCCGTGATGCCGGGCGGCGTGTCGAGCCCCGTCCGCGCGTTCCGCGCGGTGGGGGGGCGGCCGCTGTTCATCGCCTCGGGCGCCGGGTCGAAAGTCCGCGACATCGACGGCAACGAGTTCGTCGATTATGTGGGGAGTTGGGGGCCCCTGATCCTGGGCCACGCCCACCCGGCCGTCGTCGAGGCCGTGACCGCGGCCCTGCGGCGCGGCGCCTCGTTCGGGGCCCCGACGCTCGGCGAGGTCGAACTGGCCGAGCGCGTGAGGGCGGCCATGCCCCTGGTCGAACAGGTCCGGTTCGTCAACTCCGGCACCGAGGCCGTGATGAGCGCCGTCCGCCTCGCCCGCGCCGCCACGGGCCGACCCGGCATCCTCAAGTTCGAGGGGTGCTATCACGGCCACGCCGACGCCCTGCTCGTTAAGGCCGGCTCCGGCGCGACGACCTTCGGCTCGCCCTCGAGCCCCGGCGTCCCGGCCGACACCGTGCGGCACACGCACCTGGCGCCCTTCAACGACCTGGGGGCGGTCGAGCGGCGGTGCGCGGAGGCGGGGGAGGCGATCGCCGCCATCCTGGTCGAGCCCGTCGCGGGGAACATGGGCGTCGTCCCCCCGCGCGACGGCTTCCTCCAGGGCCTGCGGCGCGTGGCCGACCGCCAGGGGATGGTCCTCATCTTCGACGAGGTGATGACGGGGTTCCGCGTCGCGCCCGGCGGCGCCGCGGAGCGGTACGGCGTGCGGCCGGACCTCGTGACCCTGGGCAAGATCCTCGGCGGCGGCCTGCCGGTCGGCGCGTACGGCGGCCGGCGCGACCTCATGCAGCAGGTCAGCCCCGTCGGGCCCGTCTACCAGGCGGGCACCCTGTCGGGGAACCCGCTCGCGATGGCGGCGGGCCTGGCGACGCTGCGCCTCTTGGCCGAGCCGGGGACGTACGAGGCGCTGGAGGCGACGTCGCGGCGCCTGGAGGAGGGGCTGGCGGCGGCCGTCGCCGAGGCAGGCGTCGCGGCCCGGGTCCAGCGCGTCGCGTCGATGCTCACGCTCTTCTTCACGGGCGCCCCGGTGGACGACTACGCGGCCGCGTGCCGCTCGGACACGGCGGCGTTCGGACGGTTCTTCGGCGCGATGCTGGAGCGCGGCGTGTACCTGCCGCCCAGCCAGTTCGAGGCCTGGTTCGTGAGCCTGGCCCATACGGAGGAGGACATCGCCCGCACGGTCGACGCCGCCCGGGATTCGCTGGCGTGCGCGGCCGCGTGACGGGCCTCGCCGGGTGCCCCGTGGGGCGCCGCGGCGGCGGACGTCGGGTGCGGAAGGAGAGGACCTATGGCGGTGGAGACCAAGCGGGACCAGCCGGTTCGGTTGCCGAACCCGAGCGCGCAGCCGTTCGTCTCGGCCCTGAAGACCGTGCGCTTCTTCGCGGTGGTCTTCTTCTGGGTCGTGTTCGCGGCGGTCGTCGCGCACGTGACGGCTTTCGTTCTCACGGAGTGGGTCGCGATGTACGACGCGGCCTCGGCGGCGCCGCCGGCGGGGGCGGCGGATCGCGGAGCCTCGCGGGCGGCGGGCGCCCCGGGCTTCCTCGAGGGCCGCGCCCTGGCCGCCGAGCCCGACACGCCCCCGGCCAAGGCCCCCACGTTCTTCGGCATCCCCGCCGGGTCGGGCGCCGCGGCCCAGCCCAAGGAGGAGACTCCCGCCGAGGCGGCGCCGCCCGCGCCGACCCCGCCGGCTCCCGAGGCCGGCTCGACGGGCAAGGCCGTCGCCGAGGGCGAGACGCCCCCGCCGCCGCGCGCCCCCGTGACGCCCGAGCAGCGGGCCCGCACCGCCGAGCACTACCGGGTCCACACCGCCGCCCTGCTGCGGACCCTGCGCGTCCTGGGCATCCTGTTCTCGGTCCTCCTCTGGATCACCCTGTTCATCTACCTCCAGATCGCGCTCCTGGGCCGCCTGTCGGGCATCCGGCAACTGACGAACGCGGTGTTCATCGTGCTCCTGTTCCTGGCGACGGCCGTGCCGTGGGAGACCGTGTTCCCGGAGGTCCACATCGGGGCGTTCTACGATTTCGAGGACCTCCTGACGACGCATGCCGGCCGCCTCCAGGGTGTCGAGGTGGGCGTCTGGGGACACTGGGCGGGCTACTACCTGAAGTTCTGCGCGATGCCGCTGCTGAGCCTGGTGCTGCTGGTGCTGGGCTATGCGAACTTCTCGAGCGGGTACCACGATTCGGTGGTGGTCAACGAGTGAGCGCCGGGAGCCCCGTATGCTTCGCTTTCGCTGCCCCGAGTGTGAGACGCCGATGGAGGTAGACGAGTCGTTCGTCGGCCGCAGCGCGCGGTGCCCGACGTGCGGCCACACGCTCCGCGTGCCGAAGGCGGAGCCGTCGCCCGGGCCCGTGCCGCGCGTCGACGGCCAGCCGTCGGGCCCGAACACGGTCCGCGTCCACGGCGAGAGTGTCGAGGTGCGTCCGCCGCTGGAGACGCTGGCGGTCGTGGGCCCGGCCCTGGCGGCGCTGGCGGTGGTGGCGTTCCTCTTGCTGGGGCTAGACCCGTTCGGCATCTCCTACTCGTCCTGGCTGGTGGGGTTCACCGTCGGGGCCATGCTGTCGCTCTTGGCGGCGGTGTTCGGCCTGTCGGGCTACCAGAGCGTCCTGCGGAGCCGCGGGCGCAGGGGCGGGCGCCTCCTGGCCCTTATCGGCACGTTCGGCGGCCTGGGCCTGTTCATCATCCTCGGCGCCGGCGCCGTCGTCCTCTCGGTCGAGGCGTTCGTCCTGCGGCCGACGTGCGAGGACGACCTCAAGGTCATCTACAAGGGCCTCAAGGACTACGCGGCCGCGCACGAGGGCAAACTGCCGAAGAACCTCGAAGAACTCGTCCGCCAGAAGTACGTCGACTCCAACCGCTGGTTCACGTGCCCGGCGTACCGGGTTTCCGTCGGGGTGCAGACGTACCGCCTCATGCCCCTGATCGACATGAACGACCCGCTCTACCCGCCGGACATGATGATCGTGGCCGACGGCGAGCCCATCGACTCCCACGGGGACGGCAACGTCCGCGTCCTCCTGAAGGACGGCACCGTGACGACCGTGCCGCGGGACCGGTGGGACGTCTACTTCACCGCGCAGCAGAAGAAGTACACTGAGGTCCTGCGCCAGTTGCGCAAGCGAGCCGAGGAGTCGGGGGCGGCGCCGGAGGCGGGCGGGTCGGAGCCGCCGGCCCCGAAGGAACCGCCTGCCAGCCCGGCGCCGGAGGCGCCCGCCGGCCCGGCGCCGGGCGCGCCGCCTGCCGAGGAGGAGGCCAAGTGAACGCGCCGACGGAACCCGCGCCGCCTCCCGCCGAACCGCGCCGCGCGCGGGCCCTGTCGCCCGCCATGCGGGCGGCGGGCTACGCCCTGCTGGCCCTGGCCGCCGCCGGGGTCATCCTCCATCTGGTCATCTACCTGCTTCCGTGGGCCGAGTACGGGGAGCCCTTTACGCGGGGCGTCGCTCTGAAGGTCTCCTTCGGCCTGTCCTTCGCCACGCTGGCCGGCAACATCTTCCACTACCACCGGACGCACATGCGGCTGGACATCGCGTCGCGAATCCTCACGTACGTGTGGATCGTCTCGATCGTCCTGTTCCTCCGGCAGGCCCTGTACTCGGCGTAAGGGCCGGGCGGCGGCGGGGGCATCGCGGAGGAGGACCGTGGGCGACCTGGCCGTCGTCTTCCAGGCGCGCGAGGAGTGCGAGCGCGCGTGCCGCGCGCTCCGCGCCGCGGCCGCGCCCTTCCGCCTCATCGAGCCGCCGGCCGCGGTGGCGGAGGTGGCGGCCCCCTTCCTCGTCATCCCCGACGAGGCCCGCGCGGCGCTCCACGCGATCATCACGGCCGGGACGATGATCGCCGGCCGCGTCCCATACCGCGAGCCGGCGCCCGACGCGCCGGCCGACCTGGGCCCCGAGCCGGCCGGCGGCGCCGAGGACGCCGTCGGCCGCATCGGCCTGGCGTTCGTCGCGCCGTGTATCGCGGCCGACGAGCACCTGCGGCTGACGGCCCAGGTGGAGCGCGACCTCGGCCCCGTCATGCCTTACCTGAACGCCGTGATGCGCGGCGGGACGTTCAGCCCCCAGGGGCCGACGTTCACCTTCATGGACGGGCCGCGCCTCGTCAACCTCTTTCCCCATCGCGTGGCCATCGCCCGGGCCCGCGACATGGTGGACGCCTGGCGGACCCTGGCGCGGGTCAAGCGGACGGTCAACGAGGTGTGGTCGCGCCGCGCCGCCATCCAGCCGTCCTACGCGCGGCGGGTCCAGGTGAACGCCCTGGAGGTCTACAGCCGCCTCCCGCGGACGAACTGCGGCCAGTGCGGCGAGGCAACGTGCCTGGCGTTCGCGGCCAGGCTCCTGGCGGGCGATCAGCGGCTCGAGCACTGCCGGCCCGTCTTCGGCGGGTCGCACGCGCACCTCAAGGAGGCCCTGCTGGACCTGGCCGCCGGGCTGGGGCTCTGACGGGGCGGGGGCACTCCTTGGGCATTGGCGCGGCAGGTCTCCGCACATGTCTAGGGTGCGTGACAGTTTCCCATCGGCGGGTGCCAC
>CAYGZE010000244.1:0-7307 GCA_964354185.1 uncultured Anaerolineales bacterium
GCCGATTGTCGCGTCGCCCTGCGGGCGACGGCTAACTCACGGCGCGCCCTGCGCCGGGTGCCACTGGCGGCTTGTCCGCCAGTGCCGCCCCGAACGCGCCGCGCCGATTGTCGCGTCGCCCTGCGGGCGACGGCTAACTCACGGCGCGCCCTGCCGCTGCCGCCGCTCCCAGATCTCCTCGGCCTCCGGCCGCCGGAGGTACACCGGCTCAAGACGCATCGGGTCGGCCAGGTCGCCCGCCTCGGCGAGCGCCAGGCCCCGCCGCGCGATCTCCCCCGGCCGCACGTCCCACAGTGCCTCCGGTGCAAGGTCGAACCGCGCCAGGGCCTCCCGCGCCACGGCGATCCCGCGCCCGAGGACGAACGTCCCCGCCTCCAGCCGCGCCGCCAGCGCCTCCGGCGCCAGGCACGTCGGCCCGAGGACCTCCACGAGCCCGCCCTCGCGCCGCTCGAACACGCTGGTATACAGGCCGTACCGCTTGGCGTCCAGCACCGTGCAGACGCGCGTGCGGTCGGCCGGGGCGTTCTCGGCCAGGGCCGGCAGCGTCGGCACGGCCGCCACCTTCGCCCCGGTGTCCCACGCCACGACCTTGGCGAACGTGACCGCGATCCGGAGGCCCGTGAAGGACCCCGGCCCGATGCTCACGGCCACGAGGTCGACCATGCGCGGCGTCCAGCCGGCCCCATCGCACGCCTGGCGGACCGTCGCCACCAGGTCCCGCGCGTGCCGCAGCCGCTCCGACAGCTGCACCTCCGCCACGAGGTCCCCCCCGTCGGCCAGCGCGATGCCGCCCACCAGGCCCGACGTCTCCACCGCCAGCACGCGCATGCCGCGAATCCCGTTCCAGGAGGCGGGCCCGATTGTACCGCCTGCCGCGCCGCGTTCAACGGCCAACCGGCGTCCGCGGATCGGCGGTCTCCTGTGGCCGTTGCCTTTGATGTCATTCCGAGCGAGCGCAGCGAGTCGAGGAATCTCGCCGTGGGTGTGGCCGTTTCTCCTGTAGGCACACGCTCCGCCCCCGTGCCGTGGCCCCTTTGCCCTTGGCCCCGCCCGCCGGCCGGGCTATACTCGCCGCGCCGAGGGGCCCGAAGGAGGCGCCGCATGCAAACGCGTCCACGCGGTCGGTCGGGCGGCGCCCGGCCGCTGCTCATCCTTGTGGCGGCGCTCGCCGGCGGATGCGCGCCCGCCCTGCGGGTCCAGGACCTCCCTCCCGCCGCGCCCGCCTACGCCCGATTGGCCGACGAACTCGACGCCCACCTCCGCGCCGACGTCCTCGCCCGCTGGTTCCCCCGCTGCGTGGACGAGCGCGGCGGCTTCTACCAGGTCTTCGCGCGGGACTGGACGCGCCAGCCCGACGCCGACCGCTTCCTCGTCTACCAGGCCCGCATGACGTGGGTCGCGGCCGCCGTCGCCTTGTGGGACCCGGCCCTCGCGCCAACGTACCGGGCGTACGCCCTCCACGGCCTCGACTACCTGGACCGCACGATGCGCGACCGCGAGGCGGGCGGCCTGTGGTACCGCCTCGACCCCGAGGGGCGCGCCAGGCCCGCCCTCGGGACCGAGAAGCACGCCTACGGCCTCTCGTTCGCCATCTACGCCGGGGCGGCCGTCTACGCCGCCACCCGGGATCCGCGCGCCCTCGCCCTCGCGGCCGACACGTTCCGCTGGCTCGACGACCACGCCCACGACGCGGCGGCGGGCGGGTACTTCGAGGCCCTCGCGCGCGACGGCACGCCCCTCCTCGCGCCGCCGGGCGGCGTGCCCGCCGACTTTGGCGCCGACGCCGGCGGCTACCCCGTCGACGGCATCGGAACGCCTTATGGCTACAAGTCCATGAATACGCACATCCACCTCTTGGAGGCCCTGGCGGCCCTCTACCGCGTCGGGCCCGACGGCCGCCTCCGCGCCCGCCTCGAGGAGGTCCTGCAGGTCGTCCGCGACCGCGTCGCCGTCGAGCCCGGCTGCCTCGGCTACTACTTCACGCCCGACTGGCGGCCGGTGCCGATGCACGACTCCTTCGGCCACGACGTCGAGACGGCGTTCCTCCTGGTCGAGGCGGCCGACGCCCTCGGCCGGCCCGACGACGAGGCCACCTGGCGCGTCGCGCGGGCCCTGGTGGACCACGCCCTCGCCTGGGGCTGGGACGCGCGGCACGGGGGCTTCTTCTACGAGGGCCAGGCCTTCGCCCCCGCCCACGTTCGGTACAAGGAGTGGTGGACCCAGGCCGAGGGCCTGAACGCCCTGCTCCTCATGCACGAGCGGTACGGCGGCGAGACCCCGCGCTACTGGCGGGCCTTCCTCCAGGAGTGGCGGTTCATCCGCGACCATCAGGTCGACCGCCGCTTCGGCGGCTGGTACGCCCGCGTCTCCGAGGACGGCCGCCTCGTCGGCGCGGCCGACAAGGCCTCGCCCTGGAAGGCCGCCTACCACACGGCGCGGGCCCTCATGAACACGGTCTCGCGCCTCCGCCGCCTGGCCCAGGAAGGTCGGTGACCGAAGACGCGATGTCACTGACGGAGGCCGTCCCATGGGAAGGCAGAACTCGCAGCACGTGGCGTGGGGCGTTTTGAGGACGTGCTTGAACCTCGATCTCGCCATCGCGGCGGGGCTCGTTCTCTGGATCCTCTACAACGGCCCCCTTGTAGCCTATATGAGCGGCCGCATTGGGCCGGTCCCTTGGATGTGGAGGGTGTATTCCTTCTGGCTGGGAACCGGCTTTGCGACAATCGTTGTTCTGTTTGCTGTGCCTCTGGTAATTGTGTGGCGCTTGATCCGCCGCTGGCGGAAAGAGGCCCAGGTGTATCGGTTATGGCGTGCCGCCCTCCTTGCGTGTTGGCTCGCTCTTTTCCTGTGTTTCTTCTGGGGCCCGCCCCTGGGCACCCGCAACAATCTCAACAATCTGTGGTTTGCCAGGGGCTTCGCCGATTGGTCCTTGCGCAACGTCGACTTCGCGGCGGTGAGGCAGTGGCAGGAAGGCTTGGCCCTTCCTGAGCAACCCGCGCGGCCGCTCGACCCGAGCGAGATTCCCGAGTGCATAGCACGGTTGCCCAGAGACGGTGTGGGGACCCAAGAAGCCGGCCCCCAAGTGTGGGTCTTCCACGAGGGCCACGTCAAGATATTCTGGCGGGGAGGCCACCGGGGAGACACCTACGGCCTGTGGCTTGCTCCCGCCCGCGAGAACGTTCCGCATCTTCCGGATCTGCCGGGTGGTGTCGTGCCGATAGCGCCTGGTGTCTGGGCTTTTCGATCGCCGGGCGAGGCATGATGGTCGAATCCCGTGGGGCATTCCGGCAACATACACCTTGATTGCCTTGGCTCAGGAAAGCCGGGGAATGGGGGTATATGTCACCGGAGAGCCCTCGGCCAAGGTGGAGCGTAGCCGGTACGCGGTTCGGTCGGACCGTCGTAGCCTGCGGCCTGGGTCCTGCCGCTTGTAAGGTGGATGCTTAGGTTGCACGCGCCGGGTTGCGCGAAGCCGAGTCCCGCATGGGAATCCCCGGGTGATGGCATGAGCACAAAGGAACCAAAGGGAAGGCGGAATCTCCGCGTGCGGCTCTTGTGGCTGTCCGTACTCGTTGCGGGGCTGATTGTGGTGGGGTCTGCCGCATACTGGTTCCATACGCACGGCGCGCCGGGTTCGGATGATGGCTCGCGGCGGATGCGCGCCTTGGTTGCGCGTCTGGCTGACGCGTATCCCAGCCCGGTGACGGCTGTGGACCTTATCGTCTGGCAGGCGCGCCCGGATAGAAGTGCCTTTCAGGAGATTCGGGCTCTGGGGCGCAAGGCAGTGCCCTACTTGGTCGAGGGCCTGCACGATGATGATTTCAGGGTGCGCCGGGGATGTGCCGAGATGCTCTCGGTCATCCCTGCGAGAGAAGGAGTTGAGGCACTGATCGGCCGTATTGGGACCGGGCCTGGGCCCTCGCTGTCCGAGATTCAGGAGGCCCTCCACCAGTTGACCGGCCATAGCACTTCGATTGCACCAGGGCCGCTCTGGGATCGGGACAGAACGGCAATGCAGAGAATATGGAGCGAATGGTGGGAGCGGAACAAGGACCGCCTGATCAATACAGATGTTGGCATTGGGCTTCTTCAGGACGACGGATCGGTCTTGCCGCTGCCTGTCGAGCGATCCTATCCCGACGGCGAGATGCCCTATGACGTGGCGTGTCTGTTACGCGATTTGAGCGAGGCGAACGCCCCACTCCGCGAGGCCGCTGCCCGCGCCTTGGGAGAGATCAAGAACCCGTGTGCCGTGCCGGCCCTCGTGGAGGCACTGAAGGACAAGAACGGGCTGGTTCGCCGGGCTGCAGCGCTGGCGCTCGGCAGCATCGGCCGTCCCGAGGCGATCGAGGCATTGGAGACCGCGTTCCAGGACGAGGACGGCCTTGTTCGCGGCGCGGCGAGCGAGGCTATCGCGGCCATCAGGGCGAAGATGGCGGATGCTGGCGAAGATCGTAGTCGGGGACGCGATACGGAATAGGATGGGTCGGAAGGGTGCCGGGAACCTGAACACGTGCGCCGTCGCGGGCTAGTGGAATCACCTCCCCAGCGTTCGCCGACCCGGTGCCGGCACCGTAGCCTTTGCCCTCCATGCTGCAATCTGAAATCTGCAGTCTGCAACCGCCTCAGTGCCCCGCCTTTCTTCCCAGTCCCCCCAGTCCCCCGCTTTTGAATACGCCCCTGCCCCACCTCTTCTGGCCCTATTTCGGACAGGGCGAGACCGCAATGAACGTAAGTGTTATGGACGAATCGCTACCCATCGAGCGCAAAAAGCCGTCAAAAGCGATCAAAAACCGACCCAAAGCGCTGCAATCCGTACGTAAAACGTCAAAAAACGACCAAAAAGCGACGCGTTTTGCCTTACCCATCTTAACACCCGCGAGTCCCGACGCCCCTGGCGCTAGCGCCAAGGCCGTTTCGGCCCTCCGGGAGCCCCAAAAATCGGCCAAAATCGCGCGCGCCAACCCGTTTTCCGGATTGTAACAAGTGCACTTACAGCAATTCCGGGGATGGCTCGCGGGCGCGTTTCGCGGCCGAGGAGCACTGGCGGGCCCTGGGTACGGCGACGGGTCTTCGCTGCGCTTCGACAAGCCGCCAGCGGTCAAGCCACGGCAGGCTTGCCCTGCCAGGGTGGCACCCGGCGGTTCGCCTGGCGCGGAGGGGCGGAAGGAAGCAGGCAAGTAGCATCTCCCCCTTTTCCCTGGCGGCGCGGTAGAATCGCGGGGTGGTCGCGCGGGTCGGCCCGGGGTCCAGGCCGACGGCGGCCGCAGGGGAGACGCGGCATGACGCGGTTCGCGACGGCGGTGGGCGGCGTTCTGCTGGTGGTCGCGGCCCTGGGCGGGATTCTGCCGGTGGTCGCGATAGGGGCGGCGGGGGAGGGCGCGGCCAAGGCTCCCGAGGCGGCCGCGCCGGGCGCCCCGCCCGCCGAGGCTTCGCCGCCCGCGCCGCTCCTGAAGGTGCCCGACCCGCGCGCGGCCGAGAACCCGGCGTACCCGCTCGTCCCCATGGCGATGCCCGAGGCGGGCAAGCCGTTCACGGACCCGCGGTTCGGCACGCACCTCGTGCGGGCGACCGAGTCGCGCGGCCTGCGGCACGAGTATTCGCGGCACGATCCGTTCAACACGGGGTGCTCGCTGGTGCTCCTGCACCGCGTGGACAGCGGCGCGTGGGAGGTCTACCGCACGGCGTCGCTGCCCTATGACCGGAAGGAGAACCTCGTCCGGACGGTCGACCTGGAGGAGGCGCGGTGGGACCCGGCGGAGGGCGACCTCCTCTGGGGGACGCGGGAATTCCGGATCGAGACGCTCAACGTCCGCACGGGCGAGGTCCGGATCGTGAAGGATTTCACGAAGGACCTGCGCGTCGCGCCCCTCCTCAAGGCCGAGAAGGACCTCTACCGCGTCACGATGAAGGACGAGGGCGAGACGTCGCTCGACAAGCGGTACTGGGCCCTGGCGATCCAGGGCTCGGCCGACGATTACCGGCTGCGGCACCTGGTGGTGTGGGACCGGCGGGAGGACAAGGTGCTGGGCCTGCGGAGCCTGGCGCGGGAGGAGTCGGACGTCGACTGGGTGGGGATGTCGCCGCGGGGGACCTGGGTCCTCCTCGGGGGCATGGCGGAGAACCGCGCGCCCCTGGCGGGCCTCGTGATCGCGGACAAGGCGCTCGGCGAGTTCCACCGGATCGACCAGACCACCGCGCACGCCGACGTGGGCCTCGACGCCGCGGGGCGCGAGGTCGTCGTCATGCAGAACACCCGGACCGACCACATCGACCTGATTCCGCTGGACCCGAAGACGGCCCCGATGCTCGAAGGCGGCGCGTACGACGGGACCGGCCGCACGCCGCTCGTGCGGCTGGCCTACGATTCGGAGTCGCCCGCCGGGTTCGCCTCGGGCGTCCACATCTCGTGCAACGCGCCCGGATGGGCTGTCGTGTCCACCTACATGGAGCCCGGCCGGAAGGAGCAGAACTGGCTCGACCGGTCGATCGTCGTGGTGCGGCTGGACCAGCGGCGGCCGGAGGCGTTCTACCTGGCGAAGGTGTACAGCACGTGCGGGGCGTACTGGGAGGAGACCCAGGCGACCATCTCGGCCGACGGGTCGCGCGTCGTCTGGGCGGCCGACTGGGACCGCGACGTCGGCAAGGAGCGGCCGGTGCTCATGCAACTCGGCATGCCGGCGGGGTGGAAAGGCCTGCTGAAGTGACGCGGGTGGACCTGGCGCGCGGGCCGTGCCGTTCCCGTTTGGCATTTGGCATTTGACATTGGGCATTCTCGTGGTCCGATAGGATGTCGGGTCTGTTGACCCGACCTACCACTATCTAGGAGGAGGCGAGAGCCATGGCCTGGAAGCCGACGCGAAGGGAGTTCGTGCAGGCGACGCTGGCGGGGTGCGCCCTGGGCGTCGTGGCGGCGGGGTGCGGCAAGTCGGCGGCACGTGCCGCGAAGCCGGTCGTCATCAGCCCCGGTTGCCGCAAGTCCAAGGTCCGCGTCGCCAAGGTCTACCTGGGGGTCCCGCATGCCCATTGGCCGACGCCGACGATGGACCTGGCGGCCGAGGTCCGCCGCTACGAGGCCGAGTTCGCCCGCATGGCGGGCGACTTCGCGGACGTGGACTTCACGGTGAGCGAGTTGGTGACGACGCCGGAGCAGGCGGCCGCCCTGAAGGGGAAACTGGCGGCGGCCGACGGGGTGCTGGCCATCCACCTCTCGATGGGCGTGGTCCCGATGCTGCGGGAGGTCCTGGCGGCGGGGCGGCCGACGATGCTCTTCGCGGCGCCCTACTCGGGGCACGAGTGGACGG
>CAYGZE010000245.1:0-7288 GCA_964354185.1 uncultured Anaerolineales bacterium
CATTATCGGTGTTGCGTTGCTGCATTTTGGAGGCTTAAGTTGCGTTGTAGTACTAGGACTGCCCTGTAATGCCTCTTGACGAAGTCGGCCGTGGCCGTGTAAGGGACACCCAGATAGTCGCCTACGCGGAGAATCCATCCTCTGCCAGCGACTCGTCCGGGTTTGTAGTTGCTTCCTGTGAGCTGGTTTGTCACGTGGATGTCCTTGTCGAAGGGCAAGTCGTCAGCCTCGATTTCTCAGTAGAACTATACCCCATTTTCAGGAAAAGGCAAACCTACAGCGCGGGTGAGGACCGGCACGTTCGGCACGCCGCAGGGCGCGGCTTAAAAAGGCCTCCCCGCCAAGGGCCCTATGTTGCGGCGCGTTCAACCCGCCGCAGAATCTTGAGGGGGTCAAAATCCCCCTTCCTGCTCATTCGATTCCACATTCCCCAACCCCGGTTCCCGTGCACACCACGAGGCCCGGCTGATCTCAGCACAGGCTGATCATCCGCATCGAAGCAGCGGACGCTTCCCTTGGGACCCCACGCAGTCCTCACGGCGAGGCCTGCCCCCCACGCACTTTTCTTGAAGGAGATACAGCAATGGCTTGGCGACCGCATGAACAGCTGATCGAAGGCGAACTGGACAACACCGTTGCCGGCAAGGTCAGCGGGTGGCTTCGGTTCGTCGGCATGGACGAGGCAGTGAAGCTGGATCTGGCGGGCGACTTCCACCGGGACATTCGAGGCACGAAAGTCCGCCTCCGCAACCCGACCCCAACACAGGACGGCGACAGCGCGAAGTACCTGGATGGCTTCTCGCCGACGCAGACGGGCAACGTCGGCGACATGACGGCCGGGCTGCCGCCGCAGGACTATGTGGCCTATCCGTACTTTGAGTGGTACTCGGAGGGGAACGGCCGCGTGGTGCTGGAACTCGACCCGGAGCAGGTAGAGGTCATCGGCACGCCGATCCCGGCCTGCGAATCCGATCCTGTCTCGCGCGAGAAACAGCAGCAGAACATGGCCGCGTTCCTTGGCGGCATGGCCCAGGAACTAGGGCTACCGCCCGGACGGATGGTCTGCGTTGGCGCAGCCACGGTCTCAAGACCCTTGCAGGAAGGCGCCGCTCGCAAGCGACCGCACCAGGTGCAACTCCTCACGAAGGAGCTCTGCCGCAAACTCCCACCCCTGGGCGGCCAGGACAGCAAGGGCGGCAAGGCCGTGGCCTGGGTCAAGTTCTTCACACCCGACTCGAGCTGGACGTGGTGGGCCACCGAGTTCGACGGTGAGGACACGTTCTTCGGCCTCGTGGAAGGGCAAGAGAAGGAACTCGGGTACTTCAGCCTTTCGGAACTCCAGAACGCCCGCGGGCCGATGGGCCTCGCAATCGAGCGGGACCTGCACTGGACACCCAAGACGCTCGCCGAGATCGCTCCGGAGATGTTCTCGGAAAGGGCCCAGCCATGAAACCGTTCTGCGAAAACCCGAACTGCGAGAACCCCGGCTTCAAGGAGGTGGCCGTCTCGGTCAATGAGCCATCCGACCAGAAGCGAACCCTCTGCGCGACCTGCGAGGAGGCCTACACCTACGGTGTCCAGCACGGCATGATGTCCGGCAAGGTGAAGGAAGTCTGGCTTGTGGCCGTGGCCGACCGCGGCATCGTGGTTAACGTTCGCGCCTACGCCGATGCGAAGACCGCCATCAAGGCACTGGCCGCCTACTTGGCGGAGTTCAACGACTACGCGGGACCGGCGGACATCCGGGCCGTTCGCCGCTGGCTCCGCCGGCACGACGAGAGGCTCAGCGTGGAGATCACGTGCCAGGCCTGGAAGGAAAGGAGCCCGTCGCCATGAGCAAGCCACCGATTACCCACCTGGCCATCGACACCTCCAGCGCGAATGAAGACTACAACGGCGATTGCGACTTTGCCCTCGTGCCCCTGACCGCATCCTACGTGGCCGACCTCTTGTGGTACATGGCCGAGGTCAAACGGCTGCACAGGGCCGACGACAGCGTCTACAGCCTCGAATGCTGGGACGGCACGCCGTCGTACTTTCGCTACAACGAGAGGCTGGAGGCCATTCGGGACATCTACGGCGACCTGGCCGTCGATGTGCCCCGGGGCGACCCGATCCTCCTGACGGCAGACCCCGCGTTCCACGAGGACGATTTCCAGCGGGTCGAGTGCTGCACGGTCCAGGTTTCTGTGGACGACGTGTGGTGGTCGGCCTATGTCAAGCACACCGATGTCCGCATCGAGACGGGCCACATTCCCAGGAAGGTTTTGCTGACGATCCAGACCCGGTTCCCGAAAGAAGCGGCTGCTCCTGCTTCCCGTCGCCTTACGCCCCCGCACCCGGCCGTGCGGCAGATCCACAACCTCTTGCACCTCGATCTGCAGGGCAACAGGACCTTCTACAACCCCGACAAGACCTGGGACTGCGATACGCTGACCCAGATCGCCGAGGTCGTGGCCAGATACATCCCCAGGCCCCCGCCTGTCAAACCGGACAGCCGCTGACGGGTTACTTCCTGCGTCGTCGGCCGGACAACAACGATCCCTGTTCCATTAGGCACACTGCCGGGCAGGTCCACCTGGACCTCCCAGCCGTGTTCAAGGAGAACCATCATGGGTGCAGACCTTATCTGCTACATCGCTCTTGGTCCCAGGAAGATCAGCCTCGGCGATCGCAAGGTCAACCAGGTAGCTCGGCAGGTCCGGGAGTACCTGGACGGCTGCATCGCGGCCGCCGAGCGGTTGCTGCTCGGCCAGAAAAACGTGCCGGACCCACGAAAGGGACCGGTCGATGCCAAACGCAGCATCACGCTTCGCCTGGCCCCCTCAACGCCTGACACCATCCCCAGGTTCGGCTCCATCGAAGACCTCCGGTCACATCCCGAATACCAGGACTTGGTCAGGCGCATGTTGGCCGATTGCGACCGGGACGTGGAAGCCGGGCACGTGTTCGGGAGCACGCCCGAGGACCTTGCCAAAGAGGTCCGGGACTTCGTGGCCGGCTGGAACGACGGTGGCTTCCGCGACCTGTCTTACCGCGTGGACCCCCTCCATCCCCGCCGCAAGGTCGTGGTTGCCGGCGAGCGGTCCTGGGGCGACGAGCCGCAGGGGGTCGGCTACCAGATGCTCAAGAAGGCCTTCGGCCTGACCATCGCCCAACGGCTTGGCGTAACCTGAACCCGATTCCGTCTGGACCCACGGCAGCCATGGAAAGGAGACCGGCAATGGCAGACTACTTCCCGGGTGAGATCCACATCGGAGGCCCGATTCGAAGGCCCCTCCTCAAACAGTTGATCGCGGCGATCGTGGCCGAGGGGGTGTCGCTCGGCAACTACGGTGACCGCCCGGCCACGCAGGAGGCGCTCCGGGAGGCCTTTGCGGCCGGAGACGTCGTACACCTCTACGACGACCAGGCGTGTTACGGGCAGTTCGATGGTCTGGAGGCGTTCCTGGCCAGGCACCGGATTCACTTCGACCGCCACAGCGACAGCCGCTACGAGTTTGACGCCGAGAACGTCTACTACCGGGGCCGCGGACGGCCGGTCGTCCTGCTCGCCACAGGGGATGGGACGCCGCTACTCCCGTGCGACGAGATAACCGCCATCCTGGACCGAGAGTCGCTCGACGCTGCGGCCAGACTCAGGGCCATCCGCCGCAAGGCGGCGCCGCCGGCGACGAGGCCGCTCACGCCGGTGCAACTGGTGTCCCGAGCAGGACGGAAAGGAGGCCGACGACGATGCCCGATACGGGCCAAGTCAACCTTGCCAGGATAGTCTACGACGCGTACCCCCACAGCGACCTGCTGCCCATCGACCCGGAGAAGGACTGCCGCGACCTTCAGGCCCTGATGGAGAAAGTCCGAGGCACAGACATCGGCGACACACTGTTCCAGTTCCTCGTCCTTGAGATCGTCGAAGGCGGCGAAGGCACGCTGGAAGGTGCGGTTCGGGTGATTGAGCAGGCCCGCAGCGATGTGGACGCGGTCTTGCGGGCACTCAAGCGTGCCCGATGCGGGCGCCCTGGCGAACCCGAGGGGTCGAGGAGACCCGACTGCCAATCCGACCGCTCCCACCTGCGGATCTGGCGGTGCCCCGACTGCCGCCGCTGCCTATACCGCTCCTACAAGAGCCTCGCCGGAGCCGGCGCGCCCAACTGTCCCGGCTGCGGCCGCGAGATGCAACTGGCCTGAATCCTCTTCTCATCTCCTGAACGAAAGGAGGCAGCGATGCACTACTGCGCCACTCGTGCGCGCGGCCCGCCCTGAAATCTGCCCTGACCGCGAGCGGCAAGCGAATCGAACGTGTTCCCAAGGAACCTTCAAGGCAAAGGAGAGAAACGTGCGCATTCTCTACATCAACAACGACGGCGGCGGCTTCGCCGACTACGTCGAGGTGGCCGCCGGCACCACGGTCGAGAAGTTCTTCGCACAGCACATGTCCGGTAGCGAGGCGAGCGGGTACCTCATCCGCGTCAACCGCCAGCCCGTGCCGCGCGACTACGTGCTGCAGGAAGGGGATCGGATCACGATCACGCCCACCAAGATCGAGGGCGCCGTGAGGGCCTGATCCCGGAACCCGGCAACAGGGGCATCCGTCCGTCACAGGGCGGGTGCCCCCTGCCTTTGAAGGGAGCACACCCGTGGCCACCGAGGAATGCCTTTCCGGAAAACGCCTCTGGAAGATCGCCTCCGAGATCCGGGACCGCCTGGTCCGGATGCGGACGGCCCGATACGGCGACGTCCAGCGTGAGGTCAGCAACCTCCTGCAGAACCAGGAGGAACTTGCTTCTGTGCACCGGCGCCTGCGCGTCTGCCTCTCCCACGGCTGGCTGGGCGCGGCCGCCAGGATGGCCGAGCAGGCCCAGCGGCTCTTTCGCGAGCTCTCCTACAGCAGCCAGGACGCGGAGCGCGCGGGCCTCCGGCCCGAGGTGCAGCCGCCCAAGGTGCGGGACGTCCTCGAAGAGCTCCTTCAGGCTGAGGAGGAGTTCGAGCATCTCCGCTACGATCCCGAGGACGGCGTCCTGGCCGTCACTGCCGACCCGATTGAGCTGGAGGGCGTGTACCTGGGGGACTTCGAGATCCGGCTTCGGCTCGAGGCCCTTGGCGACAGTCAGCACGGCACGCCTTACCGCGTGAGTGCCCTCGACCCCCACCCGCCCGCGCGGAACGACGCGGTGACGCACCCCCACATCAGCGAGGACCGCCTCTGCGCGGGTGACGCCGCCGCGGCCATCGAGGCAGCCCTGGCCTCGGGGCGGATCTGCGACTTCCTGCTGCTCGTGAGGTCAGTCCTCACAACCTACAACAGCGAATCGGCCTACGTGCGCCTGGAGGACTGGGCCGGCGCCGCCTGCAGCGATTGCGGCGCCACCATAGGCGGCGACGACACCTACTACTGCACCAGCTGCGACGCGGAGTTCTGCAGCGAGTGCACCTCCTGCTGCGCCCGGTGCGACGAGACCACCTGCCTCGGATGCCTGAGTTCCTGCCCCGTTTGCGGGGATTCCGTCTGCCCGGCGTGCATGGACCGCTGCCCCGAGTGCCGGGAGCCCCTCTGCTGCCACTGCCGTGAGGCGCGGCAGTGCCCGTGCCAACAAGAATCCTTGGATGAGGAGAACCAGGATGAACCAGACGCAAACACAAGCCCCAACGAGTCCAGCGAAACCCCAGACGCCGCCGGTCCCGCCGGCGCCAGTGAGCAAACCGTCAACCCCGCCGCCCAAACGCCCTGAGCCCCCGCCCACGCCAGCCCTGCGGTTCTCCCCGACCGCCTGGGCCAGACTCCTCTTCTTCCGCGACCTCGGCGACACGGAGGTCGGCGGCTTTGCCGTCACGGCCAAAGACGACCTTCTCCTGGTGCAGGACTTCACTGCGGTGCAGCAGAAGGTCAGCATGGCCAGCGTTGCGTTCGACGACGGTGCCGTGGCCGACTTCTTCGACCGGCAGGTCGATCTCGGCAGGAGGCCGGAGCAGTTCGCCCGCATCTGGCTTCACACCCACCCCGGCACCAGCCCGACGCCCAGCGCGGTCGACGAAGAGACGTTCGAGCGGGTCTTCGGGCGGTGCGACTGGGCGGTCATGTTCGTCCTCGCGCGGGGCGGCAAGACGTACGCGCGGCTGCGGTTCAACGTGGGCCCCGGCGGCGAGGTCGTCGTGCCCGTCCGGGTGGACTACGCCTGCGAGTTCGGGCCGAGCGACCACGAGGCCTGGGAAGCGGAGTACCGGGCCAACGTCCGGGCCGAGACCTGGACCGGCACGTCTGGCCTCGAGAGCCAGCGGTCCCTCACCGCTGCGGAGTCCGGCTGCCTCGCGGACGACTGGCTGGACGCCTTCGGGGAGATGCACCCCGACGACCGGCGGCTCGTCATCGACGAACTGGCGGCTAGGCCAGACCTCTGGGACGAAAGCGAGGTGACGCCATGGTGACGCCAACGCCGGACGTGACGGAGCGGTACAGCCGCCAGCGGGACCTGGTGCCGATGGAACGACTCGCGAGGTGCAAGGCGACGGTCATCGGCGTCGGGGCCGTCGGCAGGCAGGTGGCCCTGCAGTTGGCGGCCATGGGCATCCCGTGGCTCCAACTGGTCGACTTCGACGTGGTTGAGGCGAGCAACCTGGCCAGCCAGGGGTACCTCGAGGACGACCTCGGCAGGCCCAAGGCCGAGGCCACGGCGGACCTGTGCCACCAGATCAACCACGGCCTTGAGGTTCACGAAGTGACCGAGCGGTTCCGCCGGAGCATGCGGATCGGCAACGTCGTCTTCTCGTGCGTCGACAAGATCGACGTCCGGCGTCTCATCTGGGAGGCCGTGAAGGACAACGCTGACTTCTTCGCAGACGGCCGGATGGCGGCCGAGGTCCTTCGGGTCCTCGTGGCCAGCGACCTCGCTGGCCGAAAACACTATCCGACGACGCTCTTCGCACCCGAGGAGGCCTACGTCGGCGCCTGCACTGCCAAGACCACGATCTACTGCGCCAACATCGCCGGCGGCCTCATGCTCACCCAGTTCACCAAGTGGCTCCGCCGGCTACCGGTTGACCCGGACCTGAGCCTCAACCTCCTGACGGGCGAGTTGACCGTCCTGCCCGACCAGTAGCCTTCCCCCTCCTGCCCCATGGGCGGCCTTCTACCCCTCAGCCGCCCTGTATCGCGTCAACTTGTCGGTCCTTAGCGTGCATGGCTCGACGCCCGCCCGGCGGACTTTCTCATTTTCATTTTCCGGGCTTCTACTACACCACTGGCCTTTCGCAGGTTTTCACGCGGCTCGGGTGGCGGCGGAGAAGAGCGTTG
>CAYGZE010000246.1:0-7258 GCA_964354185.1 uncultured Anaerolineales bacterium
CGCAGCGTGTCGTCGGCCTCGATGAAGGCCAGGTTCCCCGGGGCGCCCGTCGGGCCGAACTCGGGCCGGTGGGCGTCGGCAATCAGGCTGTGATGCAGCAGGTAGACGAGCCACCCGATGCCGCGCTCCTTCAACTGCGTGAGGGTGTACCGGACGATCTCGACGCGCTTGCGGTCGTCGAGCGAGCCCCAGCACGTCTCGGTCGCCACCAGCGGCTTCTTCACCCGGGCCGCCAGGGCGACGCACTCGTCCAGGTGCCTCTCGAACGCGCCCTTGTCGTGCGGCGGGCTGTCGGCCGTCCAGTAGGGGTGGATGCTCAGGAGGTCGCTCAGCGGCTCCACGAGTTCGATGCCCCGGATGCCATAGCCCTGGTGCATGCCCACGGTGATCGGGGCCTTCGCGCCCAGGCGCTTGCAGGCCTTGTAGAGCCCGTCGAGCCAGGCGTACTCGGCCTTCTTCACGTCGGGCATGTCGTCCAGCCCGCAGCCGTAGGCGAACGGCTCGTTCGAGAGGTCCCACGCGAAGACGCGCGGGTCGGCCGCGTGGCCCCCGACGACGGCGTCCAGGTAGGGGCCGAACATGTGGTCGCTCTGCACCCAGCCCGCGCGCGGCAGAAAGTGGTCGATGTAGATGCCGCCGTAGTCGAGCACGGCGTCGTGCCAGCGGTTGAAGAGGACGGGCATCACGACCAGGCCGTGCCGCGCGGCAATCTCCAGGGCCTTGTCGAAGCGGGCGGCGAACCGCTTGCCGTCGCGCTTGAACGAGTCCCACGAGAGCCACAGCCGGATCGCGCCCATCTTCGGGAAGAACCGCTTCCCGAGCCCGAGTTCGCGGTCGATGACGGCGGCCTCGAACTTCTGCCAGAGTTCCAGGCCGCTCGTGCCGTAACTGGGCTGGTAGTTGAACCCGCGAATCTTCGAGTAGTCCATCGCGCCTCCTTCGCCCGGACGGGCCGGCCCGGCCGCCGGCGCCGCGCCGGCGCCCAGGTTCCCCGCGGCCAAGGCCGCGGCGCCCGCGCCCGCCGCCTTGAGGAACTCGCGCCTCGGCATACGCCCCATGGCCCACGCATAGCGCAACATGGCATTATGCCGCTCCCCGATGGGTCGCGGCCAAAGATGGGTCGCGGCCGAACGCCGCCCTCAGTCGAGCACGTGCCGGCGGCCCACGACTTTCTTCGTGCCGTCGATATACAAGAGGTCGCCCTGCGGCGCGTAGCCGATGCCGCGCAGGTCCTCGATCTTCGGTTGGTCCTTCCAGGGGAACGACCAGTCGAGCCGCTTCCAGTCGCCGGGCACGATGGCGAAGACGCGGCCCAGGCCGTGGTCGGCGATCCACACGTGCTCGTTCAGGCCGATGCACGCGTAGACGGGCTCCTGGAACCCGTCGAAGACCTTGAACTCCTTCCAGGTGCCGTCCTTGCGCTCGAGGACGACGACGCGCTTGGCCCCCGTGTCGCACACGACCAGGCGGTCGCCCGCGAGGAGGGCCTTGTGCGGTTTCGAGAGGCCCGTCACGATGTCGCCCGGCTCGACCTTGCCGTTGGCCGAGAGGACCTGGACGCGGTCGTTGCCCGTGTCGGCGACGACAATGCGGCCGTCGTAGGGCGAGACCCAGATGCCCATCGGCTCCTTGAAGTGGCCGGGCTCGGCATCGACGGGCCCGCCCGCCAGGTCCTTGCGGTCGTGCTCGCGGCTCTTCACGCAGGGCTCGATGCGGCGGATCCAGGACTGCTTGGGGTCGTAGCCGTCGGGCCACTTCGCCACGTAGAGGAGCCCCTTCGAGTCGGTCGCGTGATCAGCCGAACGGTCCAGGTGCCAGTGGGCGCTGCCGAGGAAGCCGACGGCGCTCCCGTCCGGCCCCAGGACCAGTGTCTTCTCGTTGGTGCGGTCGCGGACGTACGTGGTGCCGTCCGGCGCGACGGCCAGGCCCCACGGCTCGATGAGCGACGCGATGCCGACCGGCTCGGACCGGGCCGACGCTTTGCCGTCCTTCTCGACCTTGGCGGCGTAGCGGAAGAAGCCGCTGTGCGGCAGTTGGTCGGTGAACGCGCCGTCGGCGGACCGGCCGACCTCCTTCCAGACGTAAGCGTTCGGGTCGGCGCGGAGGACGGTCCACGCGCCGCCGCCGGGCAGGGCCAGCGTGACCGTCTGCCCCGCGGCCTGGGCCTCGGGCGCGGGCGGGGCGGGCGGCGAGCCCTCGGGCGGCAGGGGCGTCGGGATCGTGACGACCGCCTCGGCGGCGCTGCCGCGCTCGCGGGCCACGTTGAACTGCGTGATCTCGAGGAACGCGTAATCCATCTCGCCCCGGGCCGCGATCTCGACGAAGAAGACGCCGTTGGCGCCGACGACGTTGATCTTCCCGAACGGGTTTGGCTTGAGCGTGTAGAGCGGGCCGTCCGGGCCGCGCGTCACGACCTCCGGCGCCGGCCGGTTCGGCAGGAGCATCCGCCCGTCGGCGCCGGTGCGGCCGGTGAAGGTCGGCTCGCCGGCGAGGTTGTAGTCGGTCCCGCGCTGCCAGAACCTTAAGGAAGCCCCCGCGACAGGCTGGCCGGCGGCGTCGGTCACGAGGACGTAGCTGCGGTCGGCCAGGTGATAGTAGTAATCGCCATAGTATCCGCGCCGCCGCCACAGTTGGCGGTTCATCGCGATCGCCTGGTCCTCGCTGAACAGGACGGGCCCGTGCCCGTGCATCATCGTGCCGCAGAACACGCTCAGGCGGCCGATCTGGAGCGGCGCGCCCGCCTTGTCGCGGACCAGGTTGTTCTCCGGCCCGATGTCCAACTGGTACAGGTCCGTCAGGCCCAACTGGTGGCCCCACTCGTGGATGAGGCCCCAGTCCATGCCGGCGGCCCAGCGGGCGCAGTCCTCGTTGCGGCCGAAGAACCACGCGCCGTCCCACCCCTCCGCTAGGGGCGGCCCGTCCTTCCACCGCGCCTCCCACGCCTTGTCGTCCTCGACGACGCCGATGAAGTCAACCGACACGCGGTCCAGGATCCCCTCGGGCGCCGTCTTCGCGTAGACCGACCGCTCGAATAGGACGTTCATCCAGTCGGCGTGGGCCTGGCACCAGTCCTCGAAACTCCAGGTCCCGAGGAAGTTGCGGCTCCTGGCGAACGAGGCGTAAGTGCGGCTGTCAGCGTAGCAGACGAGCAGTTTCGCGTGCGACCAGACGGTCCGCCGGTCGTTCGTGAAGGAGACCTGGCGCACCCGGCGCATCGGGTCGATCCGGACCTCGACCTGGCGCCGCTCCTTCTTCCACGGCATCGGGAACGGGACCTCGACCCGCTCGGCGGGCTTCAGGCCCTTCTCGGTCTTGCCGGCGGCGACCTGCTTGCCGTCGACGAACCACGCGTACTCGAAGGCGGGGGCGGCGGCCGGCCCCTTGTTCTCGACCACCGCCGTGTAGGTGACGACCTCGCCCTCCTTCGGCCACCGCGGGACGGCGTCGGCCTCGGCCGCCGTGAGGATGACCCGCTCGCCGTTCGGGCCCTTCTTCACCAGGAGCGGCTCACCGTCGTGGTCCGGAAGGTCGTAGTTCGGCAGGTAGCCGGGATAGCGCGGCGTCCGCTGGACATACAGGACGTCCAGGTCCGAGAGGTCCGCATCGGGCGCCTGGGCCGGCGCGGCCGCCGGGCCGAGGGCCAGAAGGAACAGGGCGAAGGCAAGGGCAGGGGGCCTCATGGCAGTCTCCTGGCGCGAGCGCGGGCAGTACGTGTTTAGCGTGCTCGGCAAGTTCCCATCGCCGGGTGCCACTGGTGGCTTGTCCACCAGTGCCGCTCGCACGCGCAGTGGCTGAAAGCAGCCAGCGGCACGCCCGTTGCGGGCACGCTGAACACGTACCGCGGGCAACCGCGCCAGTGTACGATTGTGGGTCGCGCGGCCGCAAGGCTTATCGCGGCGGGCGCGCGGCTCTCGGGGGCGTGCGGGCGGGCCGATCCAAGCGGTGGCTCGAAAAACGCACGCGCGCCCGGCCGCGTTGCGTGTATAATCTCTCCGGATTCGCGGAGGAGACGGCCCCATGAGACGAGCGGCTTGCGCGGGCGCCTTGGCAGGCGTTCTCCTGGCGCTCGCCGGCGCCTGCGCCGGGGCGGGCCTCGCGTCGGCGGGGAACACCGACGGCCTGCTGACGTGGCGCCTGGGGGACCTTGCGCCGGGCGCATCGGCTCGCGAGGTCGTCCTGTTCGCGTTCGGCCCGTCGCCCGAGGCGGCGGCCAAGACGCTGGCCGACGCGCGGGCCCGGTTCGCCGACCTGGCTGCGCCCCCTGCGCCGCCTGCCGACGCAAAGCCGCCTGCCACCGCCTGGATCGCGGGCGACGCGACCGACTTCGCCCTCGAAGGGCCCGGCCACTTCTTCTGGGAAGGCGGACGCCAGAGCCTCACGGCGAAGGCCGGCGGGCAACTCAGCCGCTTCGGCTGGTACCTGCACTACAGCGACGGCGCCCCCCGCCGCGCGGGCACGCCCATCGGCAACCGCGAGACGGAGAACCTGCGCGTGGTCGCGCCGGCCGCCGCCGTCGCTCCCGACCAGGCCGTCGCCACGGTCGAGACGGCCGACGGCGCCTTGCGGGTCCGCGTCCGGACCGTCGTCGCCAAAGGCCCTGCGGCCGCCGTCGAGTTCGTCGTGACGAGCGCCGGCGCGAAGCCGCTCACGGACGTGCGCCTCTCGGCCTACGCCAACCTCGAGGCCAACCACGATCACGAGAACGATTACAGCGTGCTCGACGCGGCCACCGGCGGCCTGCTGGTCGTCGATCCGCCGACGGGCGCGTGCGTCGTCATGGCGGGCCTGGGGGCGCCGGCGAGCGGCTACGCGGGCACATGGGCGTCGGAGGACGCCCTGAAGGCGGCCACTGGGGCGCCGCGCGGCGAGTGGACGGCCTACGCGGGCATCCCCGCCGACGTGAAGAAGGCGCTCCTGGCCGCCCCGCAGGCGGTGGGCATCTATGCCGAGTACGCCCCCGCGCCGCACCTGGCGCCCACGGAGCCCGAGACGCGCAGCCTCTCGGCCGCCGAGGCCGCGGCCGCCCTCGAGCGCGACTGGCTCCTCCAGGCCGAGGGCAAGCCCCTGGCGGCCCGGGCCGCCGAGGAAATCCGCTGGGCGCGTGAACTGGCCGCCCGCCTGGCGGCAGGCCCCAAGGCGCCCGACCTCGCCGCCGACCTCGCCGAACTCGACGCGCTCCAGGAGCGCCTGGCCGCCCTCGCCGGCAAGGCCGACGAGGCCGCCGCCCGCCAGGTCTACCTGGCCGTCCGCCGCACGAAACGCCGCATCACCTTCAAGAACCCCGCGGTCGACTTCTCCCAGGTCCTCTTCATCGACAACCCCTATCCGCAGGGCCGCGAGTGGCCCCACCAGGCCCGCCACCGCAACGGCATGATGGCCGTCCCGGGCGGACGCCTCCTCGTCCTCGACGGCCTCGGCCCCGACGGCAAGGTCCGCAAACTCGCCCCCGAGAAGCCCGGTTTCTTCTGGCGGCCCGACCTTTCCTTCGACGCCCGCAAGGTCCTCTTCTGCTACTGGGCCCATGACGAGAAGAGTTTCCACCTCTGGGAGGTCGGCATCGACGGGACCGGCCTGCGGCAACTCACGCGCGGGCCCTACGACGACACCGACCCCATCTACCTGCCCGACGGCCACATCCTGTTCACCACCACGCGGGCCAACACGTACGTCCGCTGCATGCCCTACACCTACTGCTACGTCCTGGCCCGGTGCGACGCGGACGGCGGCAACGTCTATCTCATCAGCCAGAACAACGAGCCCGACTGGTGCCCGGCGCTCCTCAACGACGGCCGCGTCATCTACTCCCGCTGGGAGTATACCGACAAGGCCCTCTGGCGGATCCAGAGCCTCTGGACGACCAACCAGGACGGCACGGCGACGGCCACCTTCTGGGGCAACCAGAGCGTCTGGCCCGACCACCTGGCCGAGCCGCGCCCCATCCCCGGCAGCGGCCGCATCATGTTCACCGGCCTGGCCCACCACGACTGGTTCGCCGGCTCGATCGGCATCATCGACCCGGCCGAGGGCTACAACTTCCCGCGCGGCCTGACGAAGGTGACGTGCGAGGTGCCCTGGCCCGAGTGCGGCCAGCCGCCCGTCGACCCGCACGAGCGGGCCGACTATCACACCGCCGGCCGCTTCACCGCCTACAAGACGCCTTACCCGATCTCCGAGCGCGACTTCCTGGTCTCGGCCCGCAGCCCGGAGCGGGGGGACCGGTTCCTCCTCTACCTCATGGATACCTCGGGCAACCGCGAACTCGTCTGGGAGGGGGCCTACAACGTCTGGCACGCCATGCCCGTCAAGCCGCGCCCGCGCCCGCCCGCCCAGGTTGACCGCGTCGCCTGGCCCGGCACGGGCAGCGAGCGCCGGCCGGCCGAGCCCGGCGTCCTGTTCAGCGCCGACGTCTTCCAGGGCGCGGGCGACCTGCCGCGCGACCGCGTCAAGTACCTCCGCGTCATCCAGATGGACGCCCGCACGTATTCGCTGTGGACGCGCGACGTGCGGTTCTCGGGGCCCGGCGTGTCGAGTTTCCAGGACGACGGCGTCAAGCGGGTCCTGGGGACCGTCCCGGTCGAGGCGGACGGCTCGGTCCACTTCCGCGTCCCGGCGGGGGCGGCCCTGCACTTCCAGTTGCTCGACGGCCAGTACCGGGCCCTCCAGACGATGCGGTCGTTCACGGGCGTCATGCCGGCCGAGCGGCGCGGATGCGTGGGATGCCACGAGATGCACAGCGTCGCCCCGCCGGGCGGCACCGCGGCGGCCCTCCGCCGGACGCCGTCCGACCTCGAGCCGCCCCCCTGGGGCACCGAGAGCATCTCCTACGAGCGCATGGTCCAGCCCGTCCTGGACCGCTACTGCGGCAAGTGCCACCAGGGCGAGGGCAAGGCCCGCGCCAAACTCGACCTCACCCTGCGCCCGGCCGGCGTCTTCAAGGAACCCTACCTCACGCTCATCAACAGGGGCATCGCGGGGGCCCTGCTGTGCGAGAACTACGGCCAGAGCGACCCGGCCAGTTACGTCACCGCCCCGCCCATGCGGCACCTGTCGTGCACGAGCCCCCTCATCGAGCACGCCATGCACAACGAGGTGCCGCTCGACCCCGCGAGCCTGCTGGCCCTGATCGCCTGGGTCGATGCCAACTGCCCGTACCGCGGCGACGACGACGTCCGCCGCCTGCCCGACCCGGAGTTCCCGGGCATCGAGGACCTGCCCATCCGGCCGCTCGTCCGGAGCGCCCCCGTCATCCCGCGGCCGT
>CAYGZE010000247.1:0-7241 GCA_964354185.1 uncultured Anaerolineales bacterium
GTTCTCTGTTAACCAGAGCGACCTTGCGGGTTCGCTCCTAAGTTTTTGGCTCCCCGGGTAGGACTCGAACCTACAACCTAGCGGTTAACAGCCGCCCACTCTACCATTGAGCTACCGGGGAACGCACGTTTGCGGCCGCAGGGCTGCCAACGCCAAGCCCTGCCGCAGCCGGCCGGCGCGTCGGTCGGCCCGCCCTCAAGGCTTCGGCCACTCGGCCGACCGCCCTTCAGGAAATTGCCGCCCGGCACGCGTGCCAAGTATAGCGGGTGCCCGCGCGCCCGTCAAGGTCGGGTCTCGCAGGTCGGGTCTCGCCTGCCGCGGACCGGCGCCGGCCGGGAGGACGGCCGCTCGGCCGCCCCCGCGGCCGCCACTGCGGCCGTCGCACCAAGCCGGGGGTGACTCCGTGCGCCCTACGGCCGGATGTGGCGGGCGAGGAACCGCATCATCGGCTCGGCCGACCGCTCGTAGTACAGGCCGAGGTTGTGGTCGGTGTCCTTGAGGATCACCAGTTCGTTAGCGATGCCCAGCCCGTCCAGGTGGTTGGCGAACTCGCGGTTGCCCTCGGGCCGGTCGCGGTCGCCCTTGATCTGGAGGAACGCCACGCCGTTCTTCTTGAGCGCCTCGGCGTGGGCGGTCGCGGCGTCGGCCAGCGCGGCGTTGCCTGGGCGCGGGCCCCCGCCCCAACTGGCGGCGGCAGAGAAGAGGTCCGGGTGCGCGATCGCCAGCCGCATCGCCCCCGACCCGCCCATGGAGAAGCCCGCGACCGCCCGCGCCCCCGGCTTGGCGAGGGTGCGGAAGGACCGGTCGACCTGCGGGATCAACTCCTTGACGATCATCGACTCCACCTCGCCCCGGTAGCCGCTCATCCCGCCGTTCGGAAAGACGCACAGGACCGGCGGCAGGATGCCCTTGCGGATCGCCTCGGCGACGTGGCCCGAGAATCCGGCGGCGTCGGCGCTCTCGTTGCCCCCGGTGCCGTGCAGGAAGTAGATCACCGGGTAACGCCGGTCGGCCTTCTCGTCGTAGCCGGGCGGCACCCAGACGACGTAGCCGACGTCGTGCCCCATCGCCTCGCTGGCCAGGACGTGGTGCGACAGGCCTGGGCCGGCGGGCAACGTGGGATTCACCCAGGTGATCTGCCGCTGGGGCTGCGTCTCCGGCGGGGCCGGCGGGGGCGCCTGTGCGGGGGCCGGCGTAGCGGGCGGCGCAAGTGCCTGCGCAAGGGCCGGCGCGGCGACGCAGGCGATCGCCGCCAAGGCCGCCAAGGTCGTCGTCCTTCCGCAATGGGCACGCCGTGGCGGGGTGAGCATGGGCCCTCCTATAGCCGCCGCCCGCAGGGGGTCAAGGCAAGACGCGCAGAGGATCCGACCCGCGCCTGCCGATCATGCCTGGGTCCGATTCGCACCGTTCCCCCGCTACGGAGCCGCAGCGATGTTGCGGATCCGCCGCAACTGCTCGGGCCCCGAGAAGTACAGGTCGCGGCCCACGAAGGTCGGCCAGCCGGGAGGATCCACCCGGCCCACGACATGCACGCTCGCGTCCTTCGGGTCGATTCGCACCAGCACGTTCTTCAGCCAAGTCCAGACGAAGCCGTCGGGGCCTCGCACCAGGGCCTCGTACTCGTACGAGGGGTCTACCCAGTGCGGCCAATGGGCGTCGGCCGAAACGGGCCAGGGCAGAGACTTCCGCAGCAGCATCTCGCCTGTGGCCACGTCCACCCCATAGAGAAGGCTGCCGTCGGGGTGTTCCGGGTCCACCGTCCATCCGAGCAGACGTCCAGGTGCCACCTCGGCAATGAGTCCGGTGGTCCGTCCTTTCGCTATGGGCACGATCTCACGCGCGATCTTGGCCTCGGCCACGTCATAGATGAACAGCTTGGCCTCTTCCGGCGCTTGATTGCTATTCAGTTCGTCCGCCGCTGTCGAGGTCGAAATCACGATCAGCCGCCCGCCCAGCGCCGGGGCAATCCAGTGGACGGCATAGCCGCTGAGCGGCTTCCAGAAACCGTCAAGCCTCTCCGTCTTCGGGTCATACCACCCGAAGCCGCCGCCGGTGTAGTGACGCAATCCGAATCCGCCGAAGTAGACCTTGCCATCGGCACCGAGCGCGGAACGGTGCATGAGCCCGACGCGCGTGGTGCGATCAAAGTCCCCCAGGCAGCGAGGGTTGCTCCTCACATCCGCCTGGTCAGGCGCCGAATGGCCGGGCGGGCCGCCTTTGCTCAACGTCCAGGGCCGCGCGGGGTCGTAGACAAAGAGATGACCGTTGGAGTAGCCACTGGAATAGAGCCGCTCGCCACAGACGATCTGCGTGTAGGGCGCCAACCCTGGGCGGGGGCCAAGGATGGTGGTCTGGTCGGTCCTGGGATCGAAAGCGAACACGCCGACGTAATCGTCACCGGTGCCGTAAAGCCGGCCGTCAGTCAGGAGGGTCATGGGATTGAGGCGATGGGGGTAAGTCTCAACGCCCTCCAGGCAGATCGCTTTCCAGCCCAGCTCTTGCGGCCTTTTGTTGGCCGTGACATCGGGAGGCGCTTTTCCGTCCGCCTTCGCATCCTCCCGCGACCGATACCACAGCGTCGCGTTACCGTTGGCGTCCGGGTCGATTTGATCAAAGTACACCTGGGGCTTGGTCTTCAAGCCCTTCTCCCAGGGCGATGCCTTGGGCGGCCAGGGCGGCGTGTCATTCACTTTGGGAATCGCCTGGCCGTGATACAGCCAGTAGTCCTTCCGTCCGCCCCCTTCCTGGGGCACGATCGCCCACGCCCCCGGAAAGCTCTCGACGATATCCATCACACGTTCGCTCGGCGATTCCAGGAGCACCTTCTCTTCACCCGTCTCAAGGTTGACGGCCACGAGATACCAGGAGGGGATCATCCCGCTGGCGATATACGCGTGCGTGTCATCAACGCCCATGACGTAGCGGCTCCAGGCGCCGTTGGGATGACTGGGTCCCACGGGGCCGAAATCCTTCACCACTTTGTTCAGTTTCGGATCGTAGATGTAGAGTCCCAGCCTGCCTTTATCGCGGGACCCCGTGCCGTAGATCCGCCCGTCAGGTCCGACAACGAGTGGGCGCACCTCGCCCCCCAAACCCGGAACGATCTCTCCCCGGTCCTCCATCGTGTTGGTGGCCGGGTCGTACACAAACAGGCCCATGCTCCACGTGCGCCTCGACGGGATGGCGATGTAGTACTTGCCGTCGAACCCCAGCGCCCTGCCTGACAGGTAGAACTGGTAATTGTCCGGCAAACGCTGCTTCTTCACTTGGCCTGTGCCCAGGTCGATGGCGTAGAGCCAAGTCGGCCCATAGTACTCCTTGAAGTACACCTGAAGGACGTCCCAGGTCCTGCCGTCGGGGTTGGGCACCGGCCAGTGCTCCCAGGTGTTGACGCCGCGCGCCGGCTCGCCCAGCGACTCGGTCTTCAGGGCCGGCGCTTTCTCCAGCGCCTGCTTGAGTTCCGGCTGCTCGACGGGGCGCCAAGGCTCCTCGGCGGCGGCCACCGAGCCCACCGCCAAGATCGCCGCGACGCCCCATCGCGTCCGCCACAGGTCCTTCCTCCCGTTCCCGGCCAAGCAGCCGTGCCGTGGGGCCACCGGCGCAGCGGCCGGAACATGGAGCCTCAACGGAGACGCCCGGATAGGCATCCTCATCGCACTTGCCCCCCACTGAGGCACTCTCAGAGCCGCGGGACCTCTTTGGCCTTCAGAACGACGTTGCGGCGGCCCTCGCGGCGGACGACCGCCTGGCCGCCCGCGTCGGGCGCGGGGTCGGTCGCCAGGTACACCTCCTCAGACTTGCCGGCGGCGGTGACGCGGACGCCTTTGCCGTCGGCCAGCGGCTCGAAGGCGGGCGGCGGTTCGCCCTTGCGGTAGGGGTAGAGGACGACGAGGAACGGTTCGCCGGGTGCGGCCGAGACGCGGAGCCACTGTTGGAGTTCGCCGACGCGCCAGCGGTCCTTGCCGATCTGGAAGTCCGGCGGGATCATGCTGGAGTCGTCCTGCTTCGGCCAGGCCCACCGGTCCAGGCGGAAGCGCTCGGGCGCGGGCGTCGCGACGTACGCCACCGCGTCGGCCGCCAACTGGCCGTCGAACAGGAACCGGCGGCCATCTTGTGCGACCGAGCGGGCCAGGACGAACAGGTTGAACGTCGCGGGCTCGGGCGAGACGAGTTCGTCGCGGATGACCAGGTAGTCCGCCATCGAGTCGCCCGCGGCATGCTTCACCAGGAGGAGGTACCGGCGAAGGCGGGCCTCGGAGACCAGTTCCCGCCGCGGGTAACTCGCCTGCCAGGTGATCTCGTGGGCGTAGTGGGGCATCTTGCGCAGGCGGCTCGAGCGGACCTGGCCGACCGCCAGGTCGCCGGCGTCGGTCGAGCGAAAGGCGAGAAACTCGCCGACGGCGTCCATGTTCTCGTCGTCGCCCAGGTTGACGCGGTTGTGCATGTGCTCCTGGTCGGGGCGCGGCGTGTAGCCGCAGTGCCAGTCCAGCGCGATGGGCATGCCGGCCCCGAAGAAGTGGAAACTCAGTTCGTCGCCCTGGTAGTGGCCGCGCGCGGGGCCGCACTTGAGACTGGCGAACGTCTCGTCGGGGCGGCCGAAGCGGCTCCGCAGGACCGCGCCGAAGCCGGGAAACTCGTGGCTGGCCCAGTCCATCTCCTCGAGGCGCCCCTCTGGGATGGCCGGGTCCACCAGGAGGGCGTCGCGGGCGAGGTCGCCGCTGCCGTCATTGCCGTAGTAGTGGCGGTACATCGCCATGCACCGGGTGGCGAAGGCGGGGTCGGCCCGCAGCATGCCGGCGGCCGCCATGCCGAAGACGACGCCGACGCCGTCCTGCCAGGGGTGCGTGTCGCCGACCGAGGCCAGGCTGCGGCGCCCCAGGCGCGGGTCGGGCGGCGTGTGCAGCAGGCGGAGGTACTCCAGCGACGCCCGGACCTCGGGCCAGCGGAAGGGGTCGTCCAGGCCCGAGTTCTGGATGCTCCGCATGACGGTCAGCATGTTGCCCAAGCCGTAGGCGTTGTAGCCGGGGCACTCGAGGCCCGCCCCGCCGGGCATGAAGACGACGCGGCCGAGGTCGTCGCGGAGGTTGCGGATGCCGAATTCCATCCAGCGGCCGGCGTGCGGATGGTCGGGCATCATGGCGGCGGCCAGGATGGTCAGCGTGTACATGTCGGTGTGGAAGTTGGGGTTGCCGACGTCCCAGCCGTTCGCGTAGCCGGGCCAGTAGTTGGGGTCCGAAAAGAGGTAGCCGACGAGGGCGGCCTGGGCGTCGCCGGCGGGCCGGCCGGCGGCGGCGAGGTCGGCCCATTCCATCGCCCGCCGGAGGCGACGCGGATAGGTCGTCGGGTTGAAGAAGTCGTCCTGGTAGCAGCGGTCCAGATAGAGGTCGGTGCCGACGGGGCCGGCGCCCGGGTCGTCGCGCCGGCCGGCCAGGAACTCGGCCACGCGGCGGTCGCCCTTGACCTCGCCCGCCAGCACCCGCCGGATGAGGCCCACGACGGCCGTATCCTTGTCGGCGGCCACGTCGGCCCGGATCTCCCGCAGGCGCGGCATCGTGGTGAGGATGTGGGGTGCGGCCCGGGAGGGGTCGCGGTCCCACTCGAAGATCCACTCGTTCAGGACGCGGTCGAGCGGGATGTCGGCGTTCCTGCGGATCAGGGCCTGGACCTTGGCCTTCGAGTCGAACGCCGACGCCGGGCCCGCCACCAGGCCCCACCGCCGTGCGCCCGACCCGATCGGGAAGTCGAACGCGACCTGGCGCCCCTCCTCGGCCGCCCGGACCGTGACCGACTGGGCGTAGGGCTCCTTCCAGTCGCCCGCATAGGCCGCCACCACGCCCACCGTGGGCGACCCCTCGCCCAGGCCCACCGCCAGGCACGCCTGGCCGTGGTCGCGCGTCTGGGTCCACTTGGGCCGCAGCGTCGCAAAGGGCTCGCCGCCCCGCACCAGCGACGCGGGCGCCAGCCGGTGGAGGTCGTAGGCCGGGCGGACGCCCGCCCCGTCCGACACGAACCACGGCAGCCAGAACACGCGGACGGGCTTGAACCCGTCGCCCAGGACGCACTGCATGTGGCCGCCGTCGGGCAGGCGGTACGTCTCGCGGCAGTCGATCCAAGGCTCGCCCGCGACCGCCCCGAACGTCGCCTCGTAGGTCTGGTGGCGGTCTCCGAACGTGTACACGAGCCGCACGCGGGCCCAGATGGGGCCCTCGGCCTCGACCGTCGCCCGGATCGCCTTGACGCGGGCCTCGCTCTGGACGTGCCAGGGGCCGCACACCTCCTGGGCGCCGACCCGCACGCCCAGGATGGGCGGTGCCGCCTCGAAGGGCTGCGGCTCGCCGAACGCCTTCGGCGGGGCAGGGAGGGTCACCTCGACCCCGCCGGCCGCCAGGACCAGCCGGTCACCCTCGCGGCGGACGCCAGCGCCGCCCTCCGCCCGCGCGGCCGCGCGGCCCTCGTCGTTGTAGGTCACGCGGAAAGGCGCTTCCCGGCCGCTCGGCAGCGTCGTCTTGAACCAGAGGCGGACCCGGCGGACGGCCTCGGGCTTGCCCTGGAGGACCTCGACCTGGACGGGGACGGCCTTGCCGTCGGCGTCGGCCAGGGCGAAGGTGGCGGCGGCCACGTTCTTCTCGCGGACCGCAAGGTCGCGGTGGACGAGTTCGTCGGTCCACGTGTGGCCGAGGGGCTCGCGCAGGGCGAAGGCCTGCTCGCAGTCGGCGGCCGCGGCGGCCCGGGCCGCCACTGCCGCCAGGAGGGCTGCCAGGATCGCCGGAAACCGCCTCACGCGAAGGCCTTCCCGTCCCTTGAGGGGTGCGTTCTCTTGAACCACGGCGGGCCGTGGCAGTTCCCGGCCTTTTGGCCCCGCGGCGCGCCTGAACCAGCCCCCGCCGGGTGCCATGCTTTCGCTTGCGAAAGCATGCGCCGTTCGAGCCCGCCCCGGGAAGGGCGGGGTACATCCGCCCGCGAAACGTGCCCGCGCGCCGCCCCCAAAATTGCTGTAAGTCCACCTTTTACAATCCGAAAACCGGGTTGGCGCGCGCGGAATTTGCCGATTTTGGGGCCCTCCGGCCGGGCAAATCGGCCCTGGCGCTAGCGCCAGGGGGGTCGGGCCTCGCGGATGTTAAGATGGGTAAGGCAAAACGCATCCGTTTTTGGTCGTTTTTTGACGTTTTACGTACGGATTGCAGCGCTTTTGGTCGGTTTTTGATCGCTTTTGACGGCTTTTGGCGCTCGATGAGTAGCGA
>CAYGZE010000248.1:0-7229 GCA_964354185.1 uncultured Anaerolineales bacterium
GCGCGGCGCCCAGCAGGTCGGCGCGCTGGCGGGCGGGCGCCTCGGCGCCGGGATGGGCCGCCGCTGTCGTTTGCAGATGAAACCGCATGTAGTAGACGGCGGCGGCCGGCCGCTCGTCCGTGTTCCAGAAGGCGGCCGGGTGGGCCGCCAGCGACGCCGCCAAGGCCGCGCGCTTCGCCGGGTCCAGAAAGTCGGTCGCGCCCTCGAACCACAGCGGGTCGAACCAGGGCGACGAGACGCCGCGCCCCCGGTACCGCTCGGCCAGGGCCTCGCCCTTGTCGACCAGCACGCCCGGCCGCCTGGCCGCAAAGACCTGCATCGGGTACGCGAACGTGAGGAGCCGTTCCGGAAAGACGCGCCCCAGCGGCTCCAGGATGCTGTTGACATACTCGGCCGGCTCGCGCGACCAGAATCCGAGGGACCCCCGGAGCGAGAACACGAGGACGCCCCGGTCATTCAGGATGTGGGCCAGTTCGCCGAAGAACTCGAGCGTGTAGAGCCGCGCGTCCAGGGCGCTGGAGGGCTCCGGGGCCGCCAGCAGGACGAGGTCGTACCGCGCTGGGGCCGCGGCGGCGCGCTTGACGAAGCGGCGGATGTCGCCGAAGTGGAGTCCGCCCGCCGCCTTCACCTTGCGGACGGCCTCGCGGTCCTCGGGTGCGAGCCAGGGGAGGACCCGCTCGAACGCCGTCCGGTCGAGCGTGACGCAGTCGAGCCGCTCGGGTGCGTAGCGGAGGAGTTCCTTGAGCATGCCCTCGGTGCCGCCGCCCAGCAGAAGGATGCGCCGCACCTGGGGCGCCTCGCTGGCCGCCAGGTGGGCCTCGATGGCCGTGTCGGTGGGGTTCGGCCACGCGGCGGCGATGGTCCCGTTCAGGTACAGGCTGAACTGGTCCTCGAGCCGCCCCACGGCGACGTTCTGGTACTTCGAGTCGGTCGAGCAGACGAGTTTCTGACCGGGGGCGAAACTCGACCAGCGCTGCGCGATCGTCCGGGCGTCCATGTGCGGGCTCACGAGCGTCGGGATGCTGAACATGACCACGCCCAGCACCAGCACCGCCCACCGGCCGGCCCGACGCGCGGGCGGCACCACGCCGGCCAGCGAGGCCACCAGCAGTCCCCCGCCTCCCCAGGCGACCTGGAGGGCGCCCGCGCGGCCGGCCAGCAGGAAGGAGAACAGGGCGCCGCCCGCCAGGCTCCCCGCGGCCTCGACCACGTACACCCAGCCGATGGCGCGGGCCTTCTCGTGGGTCGCGCGGCCTGTGGCGTCGAGCAGTGCGGAGGCGACCGGGAACGCGGCCCCGACGAACAGGCTGATCGGCACCGCCGCCACGAGGCTCAGCCAGAGCATGTGTTCCGGCGCCACGTACTCCCCGGCGCCGACGCCCAGGAGGGCCCGCGCGCCGCGCAGAAGTCGGATGGTGGCGTCGAGTGCGAGCGGCATCAGGAGGAGGAGGTAGGCGGCGGCTGGGCCGATCGGGCGCCGCGCGCGTCGGCCCGCCAGCCAGGCTCCCGCCGCCACACCCGCCAGCCACCACGCGAGCACCAGTCCCCACGAGAGTTCAGATCCCAGGAGGAGGATCTGGGTCTCCCTGAGGAGCGTCGCCTGGGCGCACACGGCGTAGGCCCCCAGGACGAAGTAGGCGACCAGGATGGCCCGCCGCGATGGCATGTCGCCATCGTAGAACGCGGCCGTGCGCCCCGCAAGGGGAAGGGCTTTGGGCTTGGTTTGGCGGGCGCGGATGACTATCATGGGCAGACGGCGCGCGGCAGGTGCGGTGTGCCCCCGCGGCACGAGGGGCGTCATGGCCGATGGCTTCGACAAGATGCTGGGCTGTCTGGCGGCCAGTCAGATCGGCTCGGCGATGGGGGCCGCCGTCGAGGGGTGGTCGTACCAGGCCATCCGCGAACGCTACGGCCGCCTGGAAGAACTCCTCCCCTACGAGCATTACGGCAACGGGTGGAAGCGGCCGCCGGGCACGACGGAGGACGGCATCGAGCGGCAGCGCGTGTTCCTCCGGGCGATTCGCCGCGCGCGGGGGCGTCCGACCGCCGACGACGTGGCGGCCGTGTGGCGCGAGGAGGTCGACGCCGAGATGGCCGCCTGGTGCATGGAGCCTTTCGACCGCCACCTCATCCGCCTGGCGAAGGCAGGCGTGCCCGGGAGCGAACTCGGGCGGTTCAACCCCTATACGAACCTCGTCAGCCTCTCGCGGTCCTGCCACCCGATCGGCCTGGTCAACGCGGGCGACCCCGCCCAGGCCGCGCGCGACGCCCACGCCGTTGGCCGCGTGCTCCAGCAGGCCCTGGGCGACGGCCTGACGTGGGCGGGTGCCGTGGCGGCGGCGATTGCCGCGGCCATGGCGCCGGACGCGACGGTCGATTCCGTCCTGTCGGCCGCCGTCGATGCGGGCGGACCGGACCTGCGGGACGAGATCCGGCGGGCCCTCGACGTGGCCGACGGGGCGGACGACCCCCTCGCCATGCGCGAGGTGTTCGACGCGCACTACGGCGGCCATGGGATTGCCTACGCCGCCAGCCAGGCGAACGAGGTGGTCTCGAAGGGGCTGGCCGTGTTCCGCGCGACACGGGGCGATCCGCGGGCCGCGATCGTCACGGCGGTGAACTTCGGTCGCGACACGGACTGCCTGGCCGCCGTGGCCGGAGGGCTGGCCGGCGCGCTCAACGGGACGGAGGGTCTGCCCGCCGCGTGGCTGACCCAGGTGGACGCGGCCACGGAGGCGAACGCGTACACGAACCTCCGGTTGCCGCTGGAGGCCCAGGCCCGCATCGTCTGGGACGCGCTGGCGCTGGAGTCGAAGCGTGCGGCGTCTCGCGCCGCGGCGCTGCGGGCCGTCTGCGAGGGATGAGCGTGTTCTCCCCCGGGCGGCCGGGAGCGCCGGGCGCTTTCCGCCGCGAGGGGCGCAAGGAAAGGAGCCATCATGGACCTCTTTGAGGCGATCGAGAAGCGGGCGAGCGTCCGGGAGTATGCGCCCGCCGAGGTGTCGGAGGCGGACCTGAAGAGGATCGTCGAGTGCGGTCGCCGGGCGCCGTCCGGCGGCAACCGGCAGCCGCTCCAGTTCATCCTCATTCGCGACCGTGCGACGCTGAAGGCCCTGGAGCCCGTCCAGGTGTGCTTCGCCACGGCGGCGGCGGCGATCGGGATCGTCGCCGACCCGGCCGTCTCGCGGTGGTGGCTCGAGGACGCCTCTGCGGCGGCCGAGAACATGCTGCTGGCTATCACGGCCCTGGGCTACGCATCCGTGTGGGTCGAAGGGACGCTGCTGAAGCAGGAGGACCTCGCCAGGCAACTGCTGGGCGTCCCGAAGGAGAAGCGGTTCGTCATTCTCCTTCCGATCGGGAAGGCGCCCCGGGCGGTGCCCCAGGCGGACAAGAAGGCGCTCGCCGAGGTCGTCTGGCGCGAGCGGTTCGGGCAGAAGTAGCAGGGCGGCGCGCGGCACCGTGCGGGGGCGAGAGGTACGGATAGGAATACGATATGCGCATACGTGCAACCACGATCCTGTCGGTCCGGCGGGGCGCCCAGGTCGCCCTCGGCGGCGACGGCCAGGTGACGATGGGCGAGACGGTCGTGAAGGCCGACGCGCGGAAGATCCGCCGCCTCGGCGAGCGGGGCGAGGTCATCTGCGGGTTCGCGGGCAGCGCCGCCGACGCCTTCGCCCTGATGGACCGGTTCGAGGGGAAACTCAAGGACTCGGCCGGCAACATCCGCAAGGCCGCCGTCGAACTGGCCAAGGCCTGGCGGACCGACCGCGTCTTGAGGCGCCTGGAGAGCCTCCTGGTGGTGGTCGACGCCGAGACGAGCCTCATCATCTCCGGGTCGGGCGACGTCATCGAGCCGACCGACGGCCTCATCGGCGTCGGGTCGGGCGGCACGTACGCGCGGAGCGCCGCCGCGGCCCTCCTCAGGCACACGGACCTGGGCCCCGCCGAGGTCGTCCGCGAGGCGCTGGCCATTGCGGCCGAGATGTGCATCTACACGAACGACCGCATCCACGTGGAGGTGCTCGGGCCATGAAGTCGCTCTCGCCGCGCGAGATTGTCCGCGCACTCGATCGCTACATCATCGGCCAGGCGGAGGCCAAGCGCGCGATCGCCGTGGCGATGCGGAACCGGTGGCGGCGCCAGCAACTGCCGCCCGACCTGCGCGAGGAAGTGGCGCCGAAGAACATCATCATGATCGGGCCCACCGGCGTGGGCAAGACCGAGATCGCCCGCCGCATGGCCGCCCTCGTCGGCGCGCCCTTCATCAAGGTCGAGGCCACTAAGTACACCGAGGTCGGCTACGTCGGCCGCGACGTCGAGTCGATCATCCGCGACCTGACGGAACTCGGCGTCAACCTGGTCCGGCAGGAGGCGACCGAGGCCGTGCGGCCGCAGGCCCAGGAGGCGGCCGAGGAGCGGCTCCTGGCCATCCTGCTCCCGACCAGCCGGTGGGCGTCGGCCGGCGAGGCCGAGGAGGGGCCCGAGGCCGAGGCGGGCGAGGACCAGCGGAAGGCCAGCCGCGAGAAACTCCGCAAGAAACTCCACGCGGGCCTGTTCGAGGACCGCATGGTCGAGGTCGAGGTGGAGGAGAAGGTCGACCTCGGGATGATCGGCGGCCACGAGCAGGAGCAACTGATCGGCCTCCAGGAGATGATGGAGCGGTTCCTGCCGCCGCGGCGCAAGGTCCGCCGCGTGCCCGTCCGCGAGGCGCGCGAGATCCTCGTGGCCCAGGAGGCGGAGCGCCTGATCGACCACGCCCAGGTCGCGAGCGAGGCGCTCTGGCGGGTGCAGAACCTCGGGATCGTCTTCATCGACGAACTCGACAAGATCGCCGGCGGCGACGCCAAGTTCGGGCCCGACGTCAGCCGCCAGGGCGTGCAGCGCGACCTCCTGCCCATCGTCGAAGGGTGCACCGTCGGCACGCGCTACGGCCTGGTGCGCACGGACCACATCCTCTTCATCGGCGCCGGCGCGTTCACGCAGACCAGGCCCGCCGACCTGATGCCGGAACTCCAGGGGCGCTTCCCGATCCGGGTGGAACTGAAGGACCTGACCGCCGAGGAGTTCGAGCGCATCCTGACGGAGCCGGACAACGCCCTCGTCAAGCAGCAGCGAGCCCTCCTGGCGACCGAGGGCGTCCGGATCGGCTTCACGCCGGACGGCGTCCGCGAGGTGGCGCGGATGGCCTTCCAGGTCAACCAGCGGAGCCTGAACATCGGCGCCCGCCGCCTCTACACCCTCCTCGAGAAGGTGGTCGAGCAGGTCAGTTTCGACGCGCCCGACCTTCCGGAGGCCGAGCGCGAGATCCGCGTGGACGCCGCGTTCGTCCGCGAGCGCCTCAAGGGCATCGCCGAGGACGAGGACCTGGCGAAGTACATCCTCTGATCAGGTGCCTCACGCGGGGGGAGAGGGGTGTAGGCTGCGTCCCAGGACGTGGTGGGCACGGCCGGTTCGGGGCCGTGCCGCATTCGGGCTTCTTCGGTTCGGCGCTACGGTTCCCGCACGCCCACGAGGTCGGCCCACCGGGGGTCCTTGCGGAGGTTCTCCAGGTCAGGGTCCGTCAGCATGTGGTCGACGTCGTTGTAGCCCAACTCGATGGCCATCTTCAGGGCCGTGACGGCGCGCGTCGTCTGCTTCAGGAGCGAGAAGGAGCAGGCCAGGTTGTAGTAGACGACGGGGTCGCGCGGCCGGAGGGCCACCAGCCGCCGGTCGACGGCCAGGCCGTCCCGGTAGCGGCCGGACTGGGTGTACAGGTGCCCCAACTGGCTGAGGATCTCGTAGTCCTCGCGGACGCGCACGAGGACGTCCTCGAGGAACCGGATGTCGAAGGCGTTCTGGTCCTCGCGGAACCGCGCCAGGACGGCGTCCGGCAGCGGCTTCGCCTGCCAGCCGGTGAGGTCCCAGTGGCGCCAGTTGGCCGACGTCTGCTCGACCCACGACATGGCGGTCGCGCCTCCTCTATGTTGGATTATACGCGAAATCCGGCGGAAAGCGAGCACAAGGCGGAAAAAACGCCCCATCGGATTGCCTTCCCCGGCTCCCCCTCTATAATGACGCCTCGGTCGGCCCGTTTGTTCAGGGAGCGAGGAGAGCCATGAGCGACCTCCAGCGCCGCCTTCTGGACGAGGTTCTCCAGGTCCGGGCCGTCGATTGCCACAGCCACATCGAGGTGGCGTCGCCCCACGCCCGGTCCCTGGCAGACCTCCTGGGATACCACTATTACACCGAATTGGCCCATTCCGCGGGCCTGCCGGTCGAGGCCCTCGAGGCCGCCCGCAGCGACGCCGACCAGATCACCCAGATGGTGTCACGCCTCCAGACCATCGACAACACGGTCCAGCACTCCTGGCTCATCGAGGCCGCGCGGGAACTGTTCGGGCTCGGGTCGGACCGGGTCACGCGGCAGAACTGCATGGAACTCAACCAGGCCGTCGTCGAGGCCGGCCGCCAGACCGATCGTTATCGGACCGTCCTCGCCAAGGCCAACCTGGAGAAGGTCTTCCTGACGAACCGGTTCGACGAGGACCTCTCGGGGGTGGACCGGGCGGTGTTCGTGCCGTGCCTGCGGGCCGACGACCTGGTGTTCCAACTGGCGGACGAGGTGGTCCGGCGCCGCCTGGCCGCCAAGACGGGCATCGAGGTCGCCTCGGCCGACGACGTGCGCGACGCGGTCCGGTGGCTCATGCGCTACTTCGTCCAGCACGGGGCGGCGTCGGCGGCAATCAGCCTCGCGCCGTCCTTCGAGCCGCGCGAGCCCGACGAGGCCGCCGCTGAGAAAGCCCTCGGCCGCGCCCTCCGCGGGAAGGAGTTGTCGGCCGACGAGTCGGCGGCGCTCGCCGCCTTCGTCTTCGACGTGCTGGCCGACGCCTGCCGCGAGTTCCGGAAGCCGTTCCAGTTGATGATCGGCGTCCTGCGGAACGTGTACCCGGCGGGCGTCATCGGCGGCCGCGACCTCTTCTCGAAGCAGGGCAGCCTCATCCAGTACGCCGGCCTGTTCAACCGGTTCCCCGAGGTCGTGTTCACCGTCTCGACGCTCTCAGTCGCGTGGGCGCAGGAACTCGCGACGTTCGCGTGGATCTTCCCGAACGTGCGGCCGTCGGGCCACTGGTGGTACGCGAACGTCCCGGCCCACATCGAGTACGAGTTGCGGGCCCGCCTGGAGGCCGTGCCCAAGCACAAACTCATCGGATACTATAGCGACATGTACAAGGTCGAGTTCGGCCTGCCGAAGT
>CAYGZE010000249.1:0-7221 GCA_964354185.1 uncultured Anaerolineales bacterium
GGTCGACCAGCAGGTGCACGAGCCGCGCCTTGTCGGTGGGCGAGAGGGCGTCCCACAGCGGGTCGAAGGCCTCCACGGCCCCCGTCAACTCGTCTGGATTGAGCATCCGGCGGCGTATCTTCTCGATGCGCTCGTTGAACCGGACCACTGCCTCTTCTTCCTCGCGCATCTGGTCCTGAAGGCGGGCGAGGTCCCGCGTTGCCGCCTCGTCGTAGCCGGCCCGCGGGGCGAGCGTGCCAATCTCGCGGCCCAGGCCCCGGATGTGCCCTTCGACGACCTTCCGCTGCCGTTCGATGGCGTCGATGTCGGCCTGGAGGTGGGCCTGCGTAGCCACGAGGGCCTCTTCGAGGACCCGGCCGTCGCGCCCCAAGGCGCGAATCTCGCCGAGGACGAAGTCCTCCAGTTCCTTCGCCGGGAGCGACGGCGCCGGGCAGGCGTTCCACCCCTCCTTCTGGGCCTTCATACAGACGTAGTAGCGGTAACGCTTCACGCCCCGCGTGGCGAAATGATGGCCCATCGCGCAGCCGCAGTGCTTGCACCGCACCAGGCCTTTGAGGAGCGCCCCGTGCTTGTTCCGCGCATACTTGCCGCTGGAGTTCCGGTTGCGGCGCAGGAGGCCCTGGACGCGGCCGAAGAGATCCTCGTCCACGATAGCCTCGTGCTCACCCTCAAAGATTTCCTCCTTGTAGGTCGCCTTGCCGAGGTAGAGGACGTTGGTCAGCAGCTTCTGGAGGGTCGACTTGTCGAACCGGCACCCGCCCCGCCACGCGCCCTTCCGGTTCAGGTACCGCTTCGTCTTCCACCCCCGCTCCCGGATGGTCCGAAGGGCCGGCAGCATCGAACCTTCCTCGAGGTACAACTGGAAGATGGCCCGCACCCGCTCGGCCTCCTCGCAGTTCACCGTCAGGCGGCTGCCGGTGCGGTCGCGCGCGATGTCGTAGCCCAGGACCGGCGCGCCGCCGGTCCACTTGCCCTTCCGCCGCGCGGCCGCCATCTTGTCGCGGGTCCGCTCCGAGATGATCTCCCGCTCGAACTGGGCAAAGGAGAGCAGGATGTTCAGCGTCAGGCGGCCCATGGACGAGGTGGTGTTGAACTGCTGGGTGACGCTGACCAGGCTGACGCCGTGGCGTTCCAGGACCTCCATGATCCGGGCGAAGTCCATCAGGCTGCGCGAGAGGCGGTCGATCTTATAGACAACGATGCAGTCGACCTGCCCGGCCTCGACGTGGTCCATCAGCCTCTGAAAGGCGGGCCGGTCGGTGTTCCCGCCCGAGAAGCCGCCGTCATCATAGCGGTCCGCAAGGCACGTCCACCCCTCGTGCCTCTGGCTGGCGACGTAGGCCTCGGCCGCCTCCCGCTGGGCGTCGAGGGAGTTGAAGTCCTGCTCGAGCCCCTCCTCGGTGGACTTGCGGGTGTAGACGGCGCAGCGGATGGTACGGGCGTCGGCGCTCATTCCGGCTCCTTCCGCGGGTCGGCGATGCCAAAGAAGAGGTATCCGTTCCAGTGGGCGCCCGAGATGGCGTAGGCGATGGCCGAGAGGCTCCGGTAGACCTCGCCGTCGTACAGGAACCCCTGGTCCAGCACCTCGACCTCGTAGACGTTGCCCTTGTAGGGCCGTTTGAGCCGGGCGCCCGGCATCGGCAGGCGGGCGTCGCGCTTGCGCGGGACGTGCGCCTTGGCCGGCCGCACCACGTGCGGAAGGCGCGTGGGCGGCGGCATGTCCGTGCCCGCCGGCGGCCGCACCCGCAGGTCCACGTCGCGGGCCAGTTCCTGCGCCCGCCGCCGGGCCCGCTCCGAGAGGTCGCCCTCGGCCAGCATCTGGAGCCGCCAGGCGCAGCGGCGGAAGAGCCACTGCCGGTTCCCGCTCCGCGACTCCTCACCAGAGAGTTCCCTGTACCGCTCCCGCAGCCGGCCGGCGGTCATCTTCTCCAGGGCCGCCAGTTCGGCCGCGGTGTCCAGCGTCGTTTCCATGAGGCGTCCTCCACTCTCAAGGCCCGCTAACCACCGCCCACACTGAGCCTCGAATCGCGGGACACCTCAAGGGCTTTGCGGGAGGATTTTGGAGAATCCTCTGCGTCAGGAACGTGCGGGACTGCGGCCGCCAGCGGCATCCTGGCGAGCGCGGCCGCGAGGATGGCGACGACCTCGCCGCGCCGCTCGCGCGGCGTCAGGGCAGACCTTCGGGCGTGGAAGGGCAAAGACGGCTCCTCCAGCAGGCCGTTAGACGGGCACGCCTCTGCCCACTACATCTGCGGAAGGAGGGGATTTGCCGCGCAGGTCTCTGACCCACAGGCGGCTGTCGGCAATTCACGCGGCGGCGAATCCCTTGATCCGACGCAGGTGTCGAGCGGGAACAGGCAGTATCTTTGTTTTCGCCATTGACGAGCTAAGGGCACGGTGCTACTATGTGAGCACCTTGTAATGGAGTTGCCGATGGACGCGACGAGCAGGAAACTCTACGAGATGAAGGCCGAGGTGATCCAGGCGGCGGGGCACCCCATCCGGCTGGCCATCATCGACTTCCTCAGGGACGGCGAGCAGTGCGTCTGCGACATCGCCGGGCACGTGGGGGCCCAGCGTTCCAATGTGTCGCGCCACCTTGCGGTGATGCTCAAGGCCGGCGTTGTGGACTGTCGCAAGGAGGGCCTGCGCGTGATGTACACGCTTAAGACGCCGTGCATCCTGGGGTTCCTCGCGTGCGTCTCCGATGCGCTTCGCGAGCAGTTGCACCGCGACAACGTCCTGCTGAAGCGGCTGTGAGGCACGAGGCGGACTTTTTTTCGGGCCAACTGCGTGAGGATGCAATCACATAGTGTTGAAGGAGGGCCTCGTGAAAGACTGGAAGAAAATGGCCGTGCTGGTGGCGGTGTTCCTGGTGGCCTACTTTCTTCCGCTGGGCAGCGGGACGGTCACCAGCGCCATCCTGGAGGCGTTCCGGCTGCTCCAGTGGTACGCGGTGAACCACACGCTGGCGTGCGTGGTGCCGGCGATGTTTATCGCGGGGGCGATCTCGACGTTTCTGTCGCAGGCTTCGGTCATGCGCTACCTGGGGCCGAAGGCCAACCGGCCGCTGGCCTACACGGTGGCGTCGGTGGCGGGCGTCGTCCTGGCCGTCTGCTCGTGCAGCGTCCTGCCGATGTTCGCGGGCATCTATACGATGGGGGCGGGGCTGGGGCCGGCCAGCGCGTTCCTTTACTCGGGGCCGGCGATCAACATCATGGCCATTTTCCTCTCGGCTCGTGTGCTGGGGCTGGACCTGGGCGCGGCGCGGGCCATCGGGGCCGTAGCGTTCGCCTTCATCATCGGCCTCCTGATGGCCGTGATCTTTCGCCGGAGCGAGACGAAGCGGGTCGAGGCGGCGATGCAGATGCCCGAGCCGCCGCACAGCCCGCGGCCGCTGTGGAAGACGGCGCTGTACTTCCTCTGCATGATCCTCTTCCTCGTGTTCAGCGACTGGTACAACACCAATGACGTGACCATCACGATGGAAGACGGGGCGGTGCTCACGGCCAACGTCCGTTACCAGACGCGGGACGCGCTCGACATCCAGGAGTACCAGGCCGACGGCAGCCTAGCCCCCGAGGTGCGGCGGCTGAACCGCGCGGACGTGGCCGCGGTCGAGCCGGTGCCCGGCTTCGTCATGACCCTTCACGGCATCAAGTGGTACCTGGCGGGGGCGATGGGATTGGCCGTCCTCGTGATGCTCTGGCGGTGGTTCTCGCGCGACGAGGTCAAGCAGTGGATGCAGGCGACGTGGGACTTCGGCCTGATGATCGTGCCGCTTCTCTTCGGCGGCGTCTTCGTGACCGGCTTCATTGGCGCCCTGATTCCGGAGACGTACGTCGCCACCCTGGTGGGCGGCGACAGTCTCGTCTCGAACTTCGTCGCGGCCTTTGTGGGGATGATCTGGTACTTCGCCACGCTCACGGAAATCCCGATCGTCGAGATGCTGCTGCGGCTGGGGATGGGGCGGGGCCCGGCGCTGGCGCTCCTCTTGGCCGGGCCGGCCCTCTCGCTGCCAAGCATCCTGGTCATCTACAAGGTCGTCGGCCTGAAGAAGACGTTCATGTTTTGCCTGCTCACGGTCGGGATGTCCACCATCGTGGGATGGCTGTTCGGGACGCTGGTTTGAGGAAACCTCCCGGGGCGGACGTTCCGACCGGCGGCGGGCGTTCGCCATGCGGCGCCGGGCATTGACCTGCGCCTGGTCCTTGGCTATTATGCCAAACAGCCACGGGCTCTCGGGAGGCTGGAGCGATGGACGAGCGGGAGCAGATGCGGTTTCAAGCGCGGGCCCAGGTGTTCAAGGCACTGGGCCATCCGACGCGGCTCTTCATCACGGACCAACTCAGCCGCCAGCCCCGCTGCGTCTGCGAACTCACGGAAATGGTCGGCGCCGACATGTCCACCGTCTCGAAGCACCTAGCGGTCCTCAAGAACGCCGGCATCGTCCGGGACGAGAAGCGCGGCAGCCAGGTCTTCTACTCGCTCCAGTTGCCATGCGTTGTCGGCTTCTTCGATTGCGTGGAGACGGTGCTCAAGGAACAGGCCAGGCAGCAGTTGAGCCTGTCGCGGTAGGCATGAGGGCCAGCGCCCGCGGCCGCGCCGGGCCGGGCGCGGGGCATGGCTCTCAAGACCGAGGAGGAGATCATGGCTGAATGCTGTGGAACGCCGAAGCCCAAGGCCGCCTCGTCGTGCTGCGGAGGCGGGGGAAGGAACGTGCTGCTCTACGCCTGTTCGGGCGGGGCGAACGTCGCGGAGATTGCCGACCGCGCGGCACGCGCCCTGATGGCCGAGGGGCGGGGCTCGATGTTCTGCCTGGCCGGCCTGGGCGCCGACATCCAGGGCTTGGTCCAGACGGCCCGCGACGCCGACCTGAACCTGGTCATCGACGGCTGCCCGATGGACTGCGCGAAGAAGATCTTCGACCGTCACGGCATCACGGACTACGTCCAGGTCAAGGTCACCGACCTGGGCATCGAGAAACAGAAGGGCGCGGCCGTGGCGGACGGGCAGGTGGCCCGGACCGTCGAGGCCGCCCGGGCCGCCATCGCCAAGGCCCTGATGGCCTGAGCCGCGAAGGGAGCATGACGATGAGGAAACTACAGGTCCTGGGGACCGGATGCCCCAAGTGCAGGAAACTGGCCGAGAACGCCGAGGCGGCAGCCAAGGCGCTCGGCCTCGAGTACGAACTCGTCAAGGTGACGGACATTACCGAGATCATGAAGTTCGGCGTCATGATGACGCCGGCCCTGGCCGTCGACGGCGTCGTCAAGGTGGTGGGCAAGGTGCCCGAGCCGGAGGCCCTCAAGGCCCTCCTGACCTGACACCTCACGAGGACAAGGAGATCGGCAGTGCGTAAGATGACATGGCCGATGATGGCTGCTGCCCTGATGGTCTGGGCGGTGGCGGCGGGTTGCGGTGCCGAGACAGCTCCGGATGCGTCGCCGCCCCCCCAGGCGGCCCCGGCGCCAGCCCCCGCCCCGCAAGGCAAGGCCCTGCCGCGCCTCGTGGACATCGGGGGCAAGACGTGTATCCCCTGCAAAATGATGGCCCCGATCCTGGAGGACCTGAAGGCGAGCCTCGCCGGACGGCTCGACGTCCAGTTCATCGACGTGAGCGTGGCCGAGAACCGGCCCCTGGCCCAGAAGTACAAGATCGAACTCATTCCGACGCAGGTCTTCCTGGCGCCCGACGGCAAGGAACTGTGGCGGCACGAAGGGTTCCTGTCGAAAGAGGACATCCTGGCCAAGTGGAAGGAACTCGGCCACGACTTTTCCGGCGCCGCGGCCGCGGTCACGGAGGGCGTGCCATGAAACCCAAGAGAGCCCTGGCCGGCCTGCTGGCGGCCTTTGCGCTGGTGAGTATCGGCTTCGCCGTCGGCAAGGAGGTCACGCTGCGCCGCATCCGGGCCGCCGGGCCGCAGGAGGAGTCGGCCGCGCCCGGTGCCGCTAACAGGGTCGTCCTCTACTACATGCACCCGACCTTCCGCTGCGTGACGTGCGACCAGATGGAAAAGAGCATCCTGGACGTGGTGCACGGTGAGTTTGCCGACGCGCTGGCCCAGGGCCGCCTGGAGTGGAAAGACGTGAACTTCGAGGAGGACGAGGCCCTCGCCGGGCGCTACAACGTGGCCACGAGCAGCCTCGTCGTGGTCCAGTTCCGCGAGGGACGCGAGACGGACCACAAGACGCTCGACGAGATCTGGACCCTCAAAGACCAGCCGGACGAACTGCGGGCCTTCGTGCGGGAGGCCATCCGGTCGCGCCTGAACGGAGCAGCGCCATGACAGCGTGGCTGGCGGCGGGATCGGCCCTGTGGCTAGGCATCCTAACCTCGATCAGCCCGTGCCCGCTGGCCTCGAACATCGCGGCCATCTCGTTCATCGGCCGCCGCGTCGGCAGCACGCGGCAGGTGCTTCTGTCGGGCCTTCTGTACACGGTGGGCCGGACGGCGGCGTACGTGGCCCTGGCGGTCGTCGTAATGGCGGGCTTGTTGGCGAGCGGCGAGGTTTCGCGGTTCCTCCAGAGATACCTCAACCAGATTCTCGGGCCGGTCCTGATCTTCGTCGGCATGCTCCTCGTGGGTCTGTGGGAGTTCACGGCCTCGCTGAACCTGGCCGGTTCGGCGCTCCAGGAGCGGGCTTCGCGCGGCGGCATCGCCTGGTCGCTCGTCCTGGGGATCGTGTTTGCCCTTTCCTTCTGCCCCGTGTCGGCGGGCCTCTTCTTCGGGGGCCTCGTGCCCCTCGCAGCGGCCAACGAGTCGCACCTGGTGCTGCCGAGCCTGTACGGCGTGGGGACGGCCGTGCCCGTCATCGGCTTCGCGTTCCTCATGGCCTTCGCGACGCAGCATGTGGGCCGGGCGTTCAACCGCCTGACCCAGGTCGAATACTGGGTCCGCATGGTCACCGGCACGGTCTTCATCCTGGCCGGCATCTACTACTGCGTGACGCACATCTACGGCGTGTCGTTGCTCGTGTGGTGAGGGAGCAATCCAGGGCGAGGGGAATCGGCTTCTGCAAAGGAGCGTGGCCATGAAACCGGACATGACGCGGCGTGCGTTTCTGGGTGCGGCGGGCGCGGCAGGAGCGGCGCTGACGGCCGGGATGGCGCCCGGAGCGGCCGGGGCCGAGGAGGGCGCCGGGGCGGCGAAGGCCGTCAGGATCCTCGGCATCAGCGCCAGCCCCCGCAAGGGGAAGACGACGGCGGCGGCCGTCACGAT
>CAYGZE010000250.1:0-1772 GCA_964354185.1 uncultured Anaerolineales bacterium
GGCCACATGTTCGGCGTCCACCACTGCCAGGCGTACGAGTGCGTGATGAACGGGTCGAACAGCCTGCCGGAGTCGGACCGGCATCCGCTGCACCTGTGCCCGGAGTGCCTGCGGAAGTTCCGCTGGAACCTCGGGTTCGACGTCCCCGCCCGGTACGAAACCCTCAAGACGTTCTACGAAACGCACGATATGAAGGACGAGGCCGACTGGGCGGCCCGGCGCCTGGCGGCCTGCCGCGCGCGGTAAGCCCGAGGCCGCGCGGCCGCCGGGGCAAAGAGGCTTCCTTTCCCGCCGGCATCCGCTACAATGCTCCACCAATACCCGGTGCGGGGGGGAGGAACCTGGAAGGATGCGCAGTCGCGGGCACATCGCCGTCGCGGTCGTGCTGGCCCTGGTCCTCGGGGCCGGCTGCGCTGCGCCGGTGCGGTTCCCCGCCTCGCCGATGGCCCAGGAAGAGACGGCCGCCGGCCTAACGCAATCGTACGACCTGGACGGCGACAAGCGCCCCGACTACTTCACGACCCGGGGCGCCGACGGCCGCAAGGCGACCATCGCCTACGACACCTCGGGCGACGGGAAGCCGGACGCGTCCGTCCGCCTGGACGACGTGCGCCTCCCCTCGTGCCGCCACCTCGTCTTCGTGCTGGACGGGATGCCCTACGGCGTGGTCGAGGCCTACCGCCAGCAAGGCGGGCTGCGGCTCTTCCATCCGCCCAGCCGCCTCATCTCGACCTACCCGGCGATGACGGACCTGGCGCTGGCGGACTTCTTCCGGAGCGTCCCCTGCATCGGCCTGGAGGCCCGGTACTTCGACCACCGGGCCAACCGGATCGCCGGGGGCGACGCGGACTACCTAAGCATGAAGAACGAGGCCTGGGCCCGTTGCCTGGACTACCGCGCCGGCACGATCTGGGACGCCGTCGCCTACGTCTACCCCAACCAGGTCTTCGCCAAGGAACTCACCGACGTGCGGAACCTGTTTGACCGGCGCGACCGGCGACAGGTGACCGCCTACCTCGTCTCGACCGCCGGCATGGCGACGCACGACGGCATTGCCGGGATGCTGCGGCAACTGGACACGGTGGACCGGCTGAGCGAGGAACTCGTCTGGCAGACGCGCGGCCTGGTGAAGATCACCCTCATGTCGGATCATGGCCATACGCTGATGCGCAGCCGCCGGATCGACTTCCGGCCGGCCCTGCGGGCGAAGGGCTGGCGCATCGCCGACCGCCTCGAAGGGCCGCGCGACGTCGTGCCCATCGAATACGGCCTTATCACGTACACCTCGTTCGCGGCGCGCGACCGCGCGGGCCTGGCGGCCGACCTCGCCGAGTGCGAGGGCGTGCGGCTCGCCTCCTACGCCGACGCCGACGCCGTCGTCGTCAAGGCCGCCGATGGCGAGGCCCGCATCGAGCGCCGCGGCGACCGCTACCGCTACCGCGCCGCCTCGGGCGACCCGCTGGAACTCGTGCCCGTCTTCGCGGGCCTCGCGGCCAAGGGCCTGGCCGACGCCGACGGCTTCGTCGCCGACCGCGCCCTGTTCGACGCCACGGCCGCCCACACCTACCCCGACGCCGCCGACCGGCTCTGGCGGCTCTTCCACGGCCTGGTGGAGAACCCGCCGGACGTGATCGTCGACCTGGCCGAGGGCTACTACGCGGGCCTGGAATCCCGGGCCGCCTGGTACCGCACCGCCGCCAGCACCCACGGCGACCTGGAGCAGGCGAGCAGCACGGCGGTGATCCTGTCGACGGCCGGCCCCCTGCCGCCCG
>CAYGZE010000250.1:1872-4924 GCA_964354185.1 uncultured Anaerolineales bacterium
CGCGGACCGGCGCCGTCGTCTTCATGCTCGACGGCGTCAACCGCCACGTCTTCAACGAACTCCTCGAGGCCGGGCGGCTGCCCAACGTCAAGAAGTACTTCGTGGACCGCGGCCTGTACGTCGAGCGGTGCGCGGCCAACGTGCCGAGCGTCACCCTGGCGAACGAGACGTCGCTCGTGACGGGCCTCTTCGCCGGCCACCACGGCATCCTGGGCAATAACTGGTTCGACCGCACCGCCCTCGTCTGGCGGAACTACGAGACCTACGACGACAAGAACAAGATCGACGAAGACTTCCTGCCGCCGACCGTCTTCGAGCACCTGGCCGACGCGACGACCTTCAGCCTGTTCTTCCAGGTCCACCGCGGCGCGACGAAGTTCACCGAGAACTGGATGAGCGCCGGGCCGCCCTACTTCTTCGGCTGGTACGGCTTCGTGGACCGGATAACCCTCTGGCGCTTCGACGTGGTGGCCGAGGTGGCGCGGAAACGCGGCGCCTGGCCGGCCTTCACCATCGTCTACCAACTCGCGCCCGACATGGAGGCCTACCGCGCGGGCGTCTCCTCCGACGCCTACCGCTGGGCCCTTGAGCACGCCGACGCCCACATCGGGCGGGTCCTCCGGGACCTGGAGACCGCCGGCCTCCTGGAGGGCCTCGTCCTGGCGCTCGTCTCGGACCACGGCATGATGGACATCACTCACCGCTGGGACGCCCAGCGCCACCTGCGCCGCACCCTCGGCCTGAGCGTGGCCCTCGAGGACGAGGCCAAGGAGATCAACTTCGAGAAACGCCTCAAGCGCTACGCCAGGTACTCGTGCGTGACGACGCGCGGCGACCGGTACTGGGCCCTCCACCTGCGGAAGCCGCGGGCCGATGCGCAGGACCCCCGGCGGCCCGAGTTCGAGGACTGGCTCGCGCGGCCGTCGGCCGAGGATCTGCGGCAGTACCCGGCGCGCGACGGCCGCCGGATCGACCTCGTGGCGGAACTGCTGGCGTGCGAGGCGGTCGACGTCGTCGCCTACCGCGCCGGCCCCGGCCGCGTCCGCGTCGCCACGCGCCAGGGGACCGTGGAACTCACCCGCGAGGACGCCGACGGCCCGCCCGGCGGCCCGCCGCCCGGCGGCCCCCAGGTCGCCTGCCGCATCGTCCAGGGCAACGACCCCCTCGGCTACGCGACGGCCGTCCCGACCGGGATGCTCTACGGCCAGGCGCGGTCGCCCGAGGTCTGGCTCCGCGAGACCGCCGACACCGAGTACCCCGACCTCGTGCCGCAGGTCATGGCCTGCTTCGATTCGCCGCGGGCGGCCGACCTGGCCGTCTTCGCCGCCCCGGGCTGGAACTTCGGCTTCGCGAACAAGGCCGGACACGGCGGCCTGCGGTCCACGGAGATGTACGTGCCGCTCCTTCTGGCGGGGCCGGGCATCCCGCACGAGCGGCGGCCGGGCCCGGTGCGGTCGGTGGACCTCATGCCGACGCTGCTCGGCCTCTTGGGCCGGCCCGTGCCGCCGGGCCTCGACGGGCAGGTCATCCCGATGGGCCGGTGATCGCCCCGCTCCGGTGCGGACCCGCAGGGGCCGGACGAAGCGCCATCTCGACGAACGCCCGCGCGAGGCCCGCCACGACGAACCGCCGGCTCGGCACGCGCGCGAACGCCAGGTCGCCCAGCGCCGCCGCCAGGAACCGCGACCGCCCTGCCCCGCGGACCCACCGGCGGTGGACGCCGGCCCGCTCGATCACCTCGACCAGCCGCACGCCCCACCGGAGTTCCTGGCCGAACGCCGCTTCCCAGCGGTCGCGCCACTCGTCGGGCCGCCCGTCGAGGATCGCCTCGGCGGCCAGCCTGCCCCCCACGAGCGCGAAGCGGATGCCCTCGCCCGTGATCGGGCTCGTGTGCCCGGCCGCGTCGCCCACCAGGAGCCAGTCGCGCCCGCCCGTGGGGAGGTCATAGAGGGACGTCGACCCCGCGCAGGGCGACCAGCGGCCGCGGATCGGCCAGGGGCGGCCGCCCGGGTCCGCCCGCCAGGCCCCCGCCGCCAGCCGCCGCAGCACCAGGACGGCCAGCCTCCCCCGCCCCCAGACGCCCATCGCCGGCCGCTCCGCGCCGCCGAAGACGTACGCATAGCCGTGCCAGGGGCGCGGGCCGACCTCGCCCCCGCCGTTCAGGTCCGCCAGGAACCGGCGGCTGAAGAAGATCGCTCGCACCAGCGCGGGCCGACCCGCGGTCGGGCTCACCTCGGACCACGCCGGGCGGACCGACGCGCCGAACGCCAGGTCCGACCCGCGCCACGGGCCCACGAGCGCCGAGCGAACCCGCGACCGGCACCCGTCCGCCCCGACCAGGATCCTGCCGCCGACCGGGCCGGCGTCCGTCTCGACCGTCCAGCCGCCGGCCTCCCGCACAGGATGCCTCGCCGCGGCGCGGAGGACGGTCGCCCCCGCCGACGCGGCCTGCCCGAGGAGCCATGCGTCCAGGCGGGAGCGCTCGACCAGCACGGCTTCGTCCGCGACGCCGAGCGCGATGCGGCCGCCGGGGGCCTCGAAGGACGCCTCGCGGACGGCCGTGGCCTTGAGGCACGCAGGCCTGCCAAGTTCGGCCCACGCGGGCGCGGTCAGGCATCCGCCGCACGTCTTCTCGCGCCCGCGCCCCGCCTCCAGGAGGACGACGCGGGCGCCCCCCCGCGCCAGGTGCGCGGCACAGGAGGCCCCGGCGGGCCCGCCCCCGATCACCAGGATGTCGCAGACCCTTCGGCCCATGGCGCGCCGACAAATCGCCCGTCCGAGCCCGCGGCGGGAGCGGCAGGGCGCGTTCTACCGCGCCACGATCACCGCTTGCGCAGGAGACGCGCCGCCGTCACCGGGCGGCCGCGAACCGCTCAAAGATCACGATGAGGCGCGGCAGAAACAGGATGGTGCCCACGACGAGGGCCCCGAGGGCCGACAGCAGCACCGCCGCCGCCGCCACGTCCTTCGCGATCTTCACGACCGGGTGGCGCTCGCTCACCAGCGCGTCGGCCAGCACCTCCAGGCCCGTGTTGAACGCCTCGGCCACCCA
>CAYGZE010000250.1:5024-7177 GCA_964354185.1 uncultured Anaerolineales bacterium
CGCCGTTCGCCCTCCGGGGGGACCTCGGCCACCGTCACGCCTCCTCGGCGGACTCGAGGTCCGCCAGCCGCTTCTCCATCACCTCGCGCAGGGCGGGCGGCAGGTCCGCCTCCGCCAGGACGCGCCGCGCACCGTCCTCGAACATCGGCCGCGCGAACGTCGTCGTGAAGGTCCGATCCGGCCGCTTCTCGGCGAGCGCCAGGAACCCCTCGAACTCGTCGAAGTAGGAGCCGTAGATGTGGAAACTGTCGGCCACGTGGACGTACTCGCCCGGCTCGACGCCCACGCGGCCCGCCACCTCGCGCTGGAGTTCGGTGAATGCGTACATATTCATAAACGCCGCCTTGAAGGCGTCGTTCGACCGCATGTGGACGACAAGGTTCAGCCGCTCCGCCGCGCCCGCCGCCCCCGACTCGACGCGGAACCACATCCGCTGGAGGCACGCCGGGTCGCGGATCCCCAGGTCCCGCCACACCTGCCACGTCACCGCCTGGGCCCGGCGCGTGTGCGGCGCCTCCTTCAGGAGCCGCACCACGCCCTCGATCTGGTCGATCGGGTCCCGCACGCCCGGCACGCGGTAGTCGAACAGCCGCTCATGATAGGTGTACTCCCACTTCCCTTCCTCGGGGGCGATCCAGTGGTCGTGGACGCCGTACAGGACCTCGGCCCGGTAGACCTCCAGGTCCTCCAGGCCCCCGGGGAACGCCTTGTGGATGCGCGGCTCGGCGAACGGGGTGCGGACGTGGACGAGGCAGGCAACGTCGCGGCTCTCGGGGTCGCCCGGCTTGTCGTACTGGGTGCGGAAGGCGGCCCCCTCCTCCCAGCAGCGGCGGACGGCCGTCTCCCAGGCCACGGGCAACGTGTCCTCGACAACGTGGATCGACTTCATGCGCGAGCGCCCTCTGCACCTCGCCGGATTGTAGGCGAGGCGCGGCGCCCGAGCAAGCCGAAACGCGCGCGGCCGGGGACCTGGGCGTATGGCCGGGGGCCTCACGGCGCGGCGACGACTTCCTCCCGCGCCACCCGCCGCTCCACGCCGCAGACCCGGACGCGCGGGTCGCCGAAGCCGTGATAGACGCGGACCCGTTTCGACTGGCCCAGCGGCCGCCCGTCGAGACTCCGCAGCGTGAAGAGGACGGGACCCGGGTACTCCACGCCGCCGCACGACGTCGCGCAGTAGGCGAGGAACGTCGGCCCGTCCACCAGGAAGCCGTACGGCGGCAGGACGGCGTCGCCCGCCCGCTTCCCCTGCGTGCGGTACGGCGCCGCCCCCAGGTTGACGGTGACGGTGACGGCGTCGGCCCCCTGGCCGAACGTCGTCCGGCGGACGGTGCGGTCGGCCGACAGGAACTCGTGCCGCGTCATCGGCACCCGCGAGGTGAGTTCGTTCAGGGGCGAGAGGATCTCGTACGTGTTCTTGACGAAGCGGTCCACGGGGTGCATGCCCTCGGCCCAGCCGCCGTCGGCCCGGACGAAGAGGTCGGCCCGGCCGGCGGCCCCCGCCGCCTTCGGCGCGACGGGCTGGAAGTCCACGTCGTCGCCGGCGACGCGGACGCGGCCGACGAGGCACCGCCCCTCGCCGTCGTCCTCGGCGTCGAGCGTCGCCCGCCCCAGCGAGGGCCGGCGGTAGAAGCCGACGCGGATGTCGAACGTGCCCTCCAGGCCGCCCGGCACGGTGATGCCGAACGGGCCGTCGACCACCGCCCCCGGCTTCCAGGCGGAGGTCGGCGGCTTCGGGTCGTGGTCGTTCTGGAACAGGATCTTGCCGGAGGCGTCGGTGAAGTGGACGAAGACGGCCCAGTCCTCCTTGGGCGTCTCGGCGACGGCCCAGCGGTAGGTGATCTCGAACTGGCGCGGGGCGGCCGCCTTCACGTCGGCCGCCTCGGGCCGGACGCCCAGCGGGCCGCCGCCCGCCGGCTCCTTCCAGTACAGGTGCGCGGGGACGCTGTGGTAGTTCAGCGGCCGCCCGATGCTGACGTGGTCGAGCACGTACTCGGCCGACCGATGGATGTCGTAGCCGTACTTGCCGTACATGGCGATGCAGTCGCGGTAGACCATCTCGAAGAGGGGTACCGGGACGGCGCCGAGTTTCCCCAGGAGGCCCTTGTCGTGGTAGTACGTGCCGCTCACGCCCGTCAGGCCCTCGAAGAAGT
>CAYGZE010000251.1:0-7107 GCA_964354185.1 uncultured Anaerolineales bacterium
GCGGCCGTCGCGCTTCTCGACCACGATCCGGACGTCGCCCAGGCGGGCCTCGTACCGGCCCACGGTCCGGCGCGGCAGGAGGCTGATGTTGGAGCGCGAGGAGAAGCTACTGCCGCTGCCGCGCACCTGGAGGACCTCGAACGCGACGCCTTCGACCCGCGCGGTGCCCCGGTCGCCCATGATCCGCGCGTAGTTGCTCTCCTCGGCGGGCCGCATCGCCACGTCGGGCGGCAAGGTCGGGACCTTGTCGCGTCTGTAGCCGGACAAGAGCCACCCCAGGGGCACGGCGACCAGGACGACCAGAGCCGCCAGGACGATGGCGATGATGCCGGCGACCCAGAGGGCAGCCCGCCGCTTGACGAGGCCGACGATGAGCAGGACCAGACCCGCAACGCCCGCCAACAGAACGACTCCCGCCACCAGCACGATGAGGATGAACGCCGGATGCATGATCGCGCCCTCCCTGCTCGCTCGCGCGGACGCCCTGGCAGACGGACCTGCCCGGCCGGCACCGGAGGGACCTGCCCTGCCTCCGGCAGGCCGCCGACGGGACCTCCTCGCGGGCGCGGACCGCGCGGCACGGACGAACCGAGTAGAACCGCGTCCGGGGGCCGGGTCAAGGGCCAAGTGGCCGGCCGCTGGCCGGGCAGGTCGGAGCGCTTGGAGAGTGCCTCTGTGGCACGCCCGCCCCGGGTGTGCCCAGCGGCCGGAAACGCGCACAGCCGCGGGCGGCCGTGTCACAGACGGCCGGCGCGGGAGCGGGCGGCACTGGCGGACAAGCCGCCAGTGGCACCCGGCGCATGGAACTCGCAGTGCCTCTCCAGAAGCGGTTCTAGCGGCGGAAGAGGGTCTCGGCGGCGCGCTCCACGGGCAGCGACATGGCCCCGTACGGCGTGGTCAGGTCCATCGTCCCCTTGAGGCGGTAGGCGGCGCCCTTGCCCAGGATCAGGTCGAGGACCGCCAGTCCCGCCTTGCGCGGCGAGAACGCGATGGGGATCTCGACGGTGGCGGCGCCCGTCGCCGCATCGAAGGGGACGGCCTGGGCGATCGAGGCGTCGGCCACATCGACGCCGCCCAGGGCCAGGGCGTAGGCGAAGCGGCTCAACTCGACGGGGAACTGGTTGCGGTTGACGACGTGGAGTTTGACGCGTCCGGCGGCTTGGTCGAGCGAGACGCCGGTCCATGCGATCTCGGCGATGTCGATCGTCGGGGCGACGGGCACGGGCAGGCTCCCGGACTTCTTGAGCGGCAGCCGCAGGGCCCCCGCCGCCGGCACGTCGACCGACAGGCCCAGTTGGGCGTCGTACGGCACCACCGCGCCCGGCCGCACGTCCTTCAGCACCTCGAGCAGTTTCAGGTAGGCGACCCGCGCGGGCAGCGACAGCGTCTTGGTGCCCCCGGCGGGGACCGTGCCGGCCAGGTCGGCCTTGCCCGAGAGGAACGGCACGTCGCGGCTGGCCAGGGCGTAGTCGAGGTTGACGAGCGGCAGCGGGACCGAGAGGGGGTTGGCCACCTCGACGTCGAAGAGGAGCGTGGCGGCCTCGAGGCCGACGTCCTGGAGCGAGACGCCCGTGATGCGCGCCGTCGGGCGCTGGAGGGCGAGGGCGTCGCGCAGCGCGGCACATCCGGCCGGGGCGGCGGCCAGGGCCGCGAGCGCCAGGAGCAGCAGTCCTCTTCGCAGGATCAGAAGGCGCGACATTCGTGGTCCCCTTTCGCCGGGAGCGCGGGCGCGGCAGCGCGCCCGCCGCGGCCCCCATTATAGAGGGCAAGGCCGGGCGGGGCGAGAGGTGGGCGGCCCGGGCGGCGCTAGCGGTCCGTCAACGCTGATTCCGTGGGTGCCATGCTTTCCCGCCGTTGGGAAAGCATGCCATTCCGAGACGGAGCGCATGCTTTCGCGAGCGAAAGCATGGCACCCGCACTCACACGTTCAATGCTGAGGCACCACTAGCGGCGCTTTTTCGCGCGGGGGCTGCCGCCCTTGAGCGCGCCAGTGAGGCCGAAGATCGCCACGGGGTTGTCGTGGAGGATCATCCGGGCCAGCCGCCGGGCCTCCTCCAGGTCGCAGGCGCCCGCCTCGACGCGCAGGGCCAGGGCCCGGGCCACGTTCTCCCGCGCCATGTATTGATGCCCATAGATTCCGTCGACGAAGCAGTAGTCGCCGCCGAAGCCGCTGATCTTGTTGGCGGGCACCGAGTCCAGGTACTCGACCAGGGCCGCCACCGACGCCGCCGGCGAGATGATGTGGGCCCACGAGAAGTCGATGAACACGTTCCGGAAGTTCTTCGCCAGCACCGCCAGCGTCTGCTGGTACGGGTAGCCGATGTGGAAGCAGTCGAAGCGGACGTTCGGGTACTCCAGAAAGAGGTCCGTCAGCAGGGCCGGGTCGGTGTGCCGGACCCAGTTGCCGTTGCCCTCCTGGATGCCCGTGTGGAACTGGAAGGCCAGGCCGCGCGCGTCGGCCAGGCGGCAGACGTGGTGCATCATGTGGTCGGCCAGGGCCCCCGTGTAGCCGCGCGTCGGGCCCGTGAAGGAGTCCTCGGCGAAGATGGCGGCAAAGTCGGCCTCGGCGGCCGGGCGGGGCACCTTGGGGTACCGGAGCGTCCGCTCGTAGGCCAGGCCGCTCTTCAGGCACGCCGCGCCCCGCGCCAGGCCCTGCTCGAGGGCCTTCTCGCACGCGTCCTCCAGGTCCTCGAGGGAATGGATGCCCGCGACGCCCGCCCGCTGGGCGAGGTTCGCGAGGCCCGCGCGCGTCGCCACGGTGACGAAGTCGTCCAGCCGCACGGTCGAGCGGAAGTAGCGCGGGTCGCAGCCGAGGTCCGAATCGAGGATGCTCAGGCGGATCCGCGACCGCTTCTTGAGGACGTTCTCGTAGGTGCCGCCGGCGGCGCGGGCGGCCGCGAACGCCTCGGCCAGCGGGCCGATGGTCTTGCGGTCGATCCGCGGCAGGCCGTAGAGGTCGCGGGCGACGATGTCGAGCGACCGCCCGTAGCCGGTGTTCCGCGCGGCCTCCCAGCAGGGCTCGACGAGGCGCCAGCGCTTGGCCAGGGGCTTCGAGGAGTCGCGGGCCGCCTGGAGGTCCTCGGGCCTCAGGCCCGCCGACACGAGGTCGCAACTGAAGTAGTGCGTGAGGTACTCGGCGAGGACGTCGGTCCGCATGTCGCGGGCGGCCTCGCGACCGGGGACGTGCTCGTGCGTGTCGACGATCTCCAGACCGAAGACGTACTCGCGCAGGGCGTCGTAGACCTTGGTCATGGCGCGTCCTCCTAGCGGGGCAGGTTCCGAGCGGCACTGGCGGACAAGCCGCCAGTGGCACCCGCCGATGACAACTTGTCAAGCACGCTCAACACGTCCGGCGGCGGCAGCCGTCCGGCCGCCCCGCCAGTGTAGCCGCCCGGGCCGCGGAACTCAAGCAGCCGGCGCTGGCGGCCGGGGCGCGGGCGTGCTATAGTCCGGCCGAGCGGCCGCCCGCGCGCGGGCCGCACCGCGCAGAACGCGGCAGGCGCTCGAGGGACCATGGCCCCGCCCCGGGTGAACCGACGCGCGTTCCTCCGCGCCGCCGGCGCGACGGCCGCCGGCGCCGCCCTCGCGGGTTGCGCGCGCCGCGGCGGCCCCGCGCCGACCGAGCCGCCCCGGCGGCCGAACGTCGTCTTCCTCCTCGCAGACCAGTGGCGGGCCCAGGCGACCGGCTACGCGGGCGACCCGAACACCCGCACGCCTCACCTCGACCGCCTGGCCGCCCGCAGCGTGAACGTCGTGAACGCCGTCTCCGGGTGCCCCGTGTGCTCACCCTACCGCGCGAGCCTCCTCACGGGCCGCTATCCCCTGACGCACGGCGTGTTCCTGAACGACGTGTGCCTGTCGACCGAGGCGGTGTCGCTGGCCGACGCCTTCCGCGGCGCGGGCTACCGGACGGCCTACGTCGGCAAGTGGCACCTGGACGGTCACGGGCGGTCGGCGTTCATCCCGCCCGCGCGGCGGCAGGGGTTCGAGTTCTGGCGGGCGGCCGAGTGCACGCACGACTACGGCCACTCGCACTACTACGCCGACGCCGACGAGACCAAGCGCTTCTGGCCGGGCTACGACGCCTTCGCCCAGACGGACGAGGCCTGCCGCTGGGTCCGCGAGCGCGCGCCCGCGCCGTTCCTGCTGGTCCTCTCGTGGGGTCCGCCGCACAATCCGTACGAGACGGCGCCGGAGGAGTTCCGGCGGCTCTACCGGGCCGAGGACGTGGCCCTGCGCCCGAACGTGCCGCAGGGCGCGGCCGCGGCCGCCCGGCGCGACCTGGCCGGCTACTACGCCCACGGCGCGGCCCTCGACGACTGCGTCGGCCGCGTCGAGCGCACGCTGGCCGAGGCCGGCCTCGAGGAAGACACGATCCTCGTCTTCACGTCCGACCACGGCGACATGCTCGGCTCCCAGGGCGAGTGGCGGAAACAGAAGCCGTGGGACGAGTCGATCCGCGTGCCCCTTCTGGTGCGCTGGCCGCGCGGCCTGGGGCGCGAAGGGCGCCGCATCGCCAGGCCCATCGACGCCCCCGACCTGATGCCGACGCTCCTCGGCCTGTGCGGCATCGCCGTGCCCCGGACGGTCGAGGGCGCCGACCGCTCGGCGCTTCTGCGCGGCGCGGCCCCCGAGGGTGACGACGCGGCCCTCCTGGTGTGCCCGAGCCCGTTCGGCGAATGGGCGCGGCCGGCGGGGCGGGAGTACCGCGGCCTCCGCTCCGCTCGCCACACCTACGTCCGCACGCGCGACGGGCCCTGGCTCCTCTACGACAACGAGGCCGACCCGTACCAGACGGCGAACCTGTGCGGGCGGCCGGAGGCGGCGGCCCTCCAGGCCGACCTCGACGCGCGCCTGCGCGAGCGCCTGCGGGCCATGGGCGACGAGTTCCGCTCCGGCTGGGACTACATCCGCCAGTGGGGCTACCCGACCGACGCAAGCGGCACCGTGCCGTACACGCCGTAGGCGCGGCAGTTCCGGGACGGCACGCAGCGTAGCGCAGGGCAGGTGCACCGCACCCACGCGGTTACGGGGCATGGCGCGTCAGTCGCGCGGCGGGTCCGGCGGGACAAGCCGTTCGAGATTGCCGATCAGGCCGGGTCGCGCTCAGGCGGCATAGATGACCTCCTTCGTGCGGAGGATCGCGGCGCGCCGGAACGGATTGCGCAGGCCGTCGCCCTCGACGAGGTGGGCCGGGCGTCCGAAGATCGCACCGAGTTCATCCTGCATGTCCACCAGATCAAAGAGGCTCCATCCGGCCCCCGGCTGAAACTGGACAAGAAGGTCCACGTCGCTCTCGGGCCCGAAATCGTCCCGCAGCGCGGAGCCGAACAGGGCGAGTTCCCTCACGTTCCAGCGGCGGCAGAGGGCCTCGACCTGCTCCCGCCGAACGGCCAGTGCTCTCATCGGAATCCCCTGAAGGCTGCCAGGGAAGCGTATCATGGCCCCGGGGCGGCCACAAGGGCCTAGTGGGCGGGACGCGGCCCTCTCGGTTTCCCGCTGATCCCGGGTCCCGGGTCCGGCCGCGTGCGGCTTTTGCGCTTGACGGCGGGGCGGGGCGTCGCTACCTTGCCCCATCATGAACCGGCGCGGCGAGAACCTGGCCCTGGACCTTGCGGCGTAGTGCCCGCTCGTCGCCGCGCGCCGATACCAGTCGAACGACGGCCTCGGGAGGGAATCCCGGGGCCATCTTATTTCGGATTTGGGATTTCGGATTGGCAGACCGAGCCGCCGCCCGCTTCGCCGGTGGCTGCCCGCGTAATTGTCAACCTGAAGTCGCGGCGGAGCCGCACCACCATTGGGCATTTGACATTGGTCATTTGGCATTATTCGGTTCGTGCCGTTGCTCAGGCACCCGGCTTCGCCCTACGGGCTACGCCGGGCAGGCTCAGGTAGTTGATGTGTTCTTGCTCAGGTACTCAGGTACTCAGGCACTCAGGCACTAGTCGTCAGAGAGGCCTCGCATGGACGCCTACGACCCGAAAATCGTCGAACCGAAATGGCAGCGCTGGTGGCACGAGAACCACACCTTCGAGGTCCCCAGCCTGCCTGCCGGCAGGCAGGCGGCAAGCGCGCCCGCCCCGGTACGGGTCCAGACTTCGGACCGCCCCAAGTTCTACTGCCTCACGATGTTCCCCTACCCGTCGGGCACCCTCCACGTCGGCCACGGCCGCAACTACATCATCGGCGACGTGGTGACGCGCTACAAGATGATGCGCGGCTACGAGGTCCTGTCGCCCATGGGGTGGGACGCCTTCGGGCTGCCGGCCGAGAACGCCGCCATCAAGAACCAGAGCCTCCCCGCCACGTGGGTCCGCAAGAACATCGCCTACATGAAGGAGCAGTTCCGCAAGTGGGGCGTCGGCTACGACTGGCGACGCGAGGTCAACACCTCCGCCCCCGACTACTACAAGTGGACGCAGTGGATCTTCCTCGTCATGCTCGAGCGCGGCCTGGCGTACCGGAAGAAGGCGCCGGTGAACTGGTGCCCGTCGTGCCAGACGGGCCTGGCGAACGAGGAGGTCGTCGACGGCAAGTGCGAGCGCTGCGGCGCCGAGGCGGGCAAGCGCGACCTCGACCAGTGGTTCTTCCGGATCACCGACTACGCCCAGCGCCTGCTCGACGACCTGGCGGAACTCGGGGCCTGGCCCGAGACCGTCCGCACGATGCAGGCCAACTGGATCGGCCGCAGCGAAGGCGCACGCGTCGACTTCAAACTGGAGGACGGCACGCCGCTGCCCATCTTCACGACGCGGCCCGACACCCTCTGGGGCGTCACGTTCATGAGCCTGGCGCCCGAGCACCCGCTCATCCGGAAACTGGTGGCCGGCTCGCCGCGCGAAAAGGAGGTCCTCGAGTTCTGCGAGCGGGCCGTCCGCCAGGGCGCCGCGGTGCGCGGCGACGCCGCCGTCGAGAAGGAGGGCGTCTTCACCGGGGCCTACTGCATCAACCCCGTCAACGGCGAGCGCGTGCCCCTGTGGGCCGCCAACTATGCCCTGATGGAGTACGGGACGGGCGCGGTGATGGCCGTCCCCGCCCACGACCAGCGCGACTTCGAGTTCGCGAAGAAGTACGGCCTGGAGATCCGCGTCGTGATCCAGCCCGACG
>CAYGZE010000252.1:0-7093 GCA_964354185.1 uncultured Anaerolineales bacterium
ATCGGCGTGGGCCAGGAACGCCTTGGCCTGTTCCTCCGTCAGGAGGGCGGGGCCTGACGTCGCGTCCGGGCTCACCTTGGCGAGGCCTGCCTCCATCTTCTCCTTCGCCTCGGCGGGGACCTGGATGAGGCGGGCCTCGATAAGGATGTGTTTCCCGCCCACCGCCAGCCTCTTGTACGCCGCCAGGGGATCCTGGGCCCCAGAGGCCAGGCCGTTCAATGCCTTGGGGGCCGGCATCGTCACCCCCAGCATCCGGATCTCCTCGCCGCTCGGCGTAACGAACTTGACGGCGTCGCCGCCGGGCGTCACGAACCGAATCGCTTCGCCGCCGGCGGACGCCGACTGTGTAGCCTCGCCCGAGGGCGCGGCTGCACCTGCCCCTCCCGCGGCGCAGAGGCCGGAACCAGCTGCCAAGACGGCGGCGGAGGCCAAGGCAATCGCCGCCAGGGCCGCCGAGCCCACCAGCCAGCCCGCCGAACTCCGTCTCTCACTTTCCATGGCCAGGATCCTCCGAATTCGTGCCAGGAGTTGTCCGCCGCGTGCCGCGAGCGCCGGCACCGGGATCGCCCGCGACTCCTCCAACGCCGCCAGCGCCCGGGCGTACGCCACACGGTCGCCGCACGTCGCCACCACCATGTCGTCGCAGCACTGCTCGCGCTCCACGCGGATGCGGCGCGAGAGCCACCACACGGCCGGGTGATAGAAGAGGAGCGTTTCGGCCGCCGTCTGGAGAAGGTTGGCCAGGTAGTCCCACCGGCGCACGTGCGCCAGTTCGTGGGCCAGGAGCGCCTCGATCTCGCCCGGCGCCATCCCCGTCAGGACACTCGCCGGCAGCAGGACGACGGGCCGCAGCCACCCGATGAGCGTCGGCACGCGGACGGCCGCCGATTCCAGGAAGCGCACCGGGCGGCTGACCCGCATCCGCCGGGCGAGGTCCGCCGCCATCCGCCCCCACGGTTCCATTGCCTGGGTCGCGCGTCGCCACGCAAGGCGCCGGACCCGAAGCCATCCGCCCATGTACCAGAACGAGAACGCCCCCACGCCGATCAGCCATCCGACGACCACCCGCAGGAAAGCGGCTTCCAGGACGGCGGCCAGGCGCGACGGCCATGGCGGCCCGCTCGGGGCCGGCGCCGCCGCAGAAGCTTCGGCCACTCGGGCCACCCACACGGAATCGCCCATCGTCCCGAGCGCCGGTCGTCCCTCAAGAGTAACCGGCGAAGGCACGGAAGGCGCCTGGGGCACCAGCCCGATCGTGACACACGGCGCCGCCAGCATGGCGGCAAGGCCGGCGCAGGCCACGACGTAACGAAGCGCCGCTGACCGTCGACGAAGAAGGGCCAATGCCAGCGCCGTCACCGCCGCCAGCGCCGCCCCCTGCCACACGAAGTGGACCAACGCCCAGCCGAGACGATGCACGACTTGCGGATCGAGCGGGATCATCGTCGCCCCCTTTCCTTCCGCTCAATGAGCAGGCGGATCTGGCGCAACTCCTCGGCCGAGACCTTGCCCGCCTCCAGCGCCTGCATGACGAGTTGGCGGGCCGAGCCCTCGAAGACCCGGTCCAGAAGGTCGCCCACGACGCCCCGCTTCGTGGCCGCCTCGCCGCATGCCGCCTCATAGACATGCGATCGCTGCGACGTGTTGCGGCGGGCGAGCCCCTTCTCGTGCATGATCTGGAGGAGTTTGAGCGTAGTCGTGTAGCCGGTGTCGCGCTCGGGGGCCAACTCCTCGTGGACCTGGCGGACGGTCGACGGCCCGCGGTGCCAGAGCACGTTCAGGATCAGGAGTTCGGCGTCGGTGGGTTGGGGCTTACGGGCTTTCATGGGTCTCCTCGCCTTGGCATTGCCTCTACGATTCCCTTCGTACTCCTTCACGTTATACGAAAGCCTTCGTGGTGTCAACAGGAAAATCCCGGACGAGAACAGAAAGCCCGTACGCCCTGCCTGCCGCTGCCCCGCGCCCCGCCATGGGAGACCGTCGGGGCCAGTCGCGGCGGGTCGGTGGGCGAGGCAACAGTTGATGAGCGGCTGGCAAGCGGCAGTTTCATCTGAACTTTCGACCGGGGCGCGCAACTGTATGTCCAGAGCCGGAGCGGCTTCGCATGGCGGATGCAGCGGAACGAATCTACGAGCAGTTGCTGGTCGCGCGCTCCCAGGCCGGGGACGACGCCGCTTTCGCCGAACTCGTCGGCCGGTACCAGGCCCGGATAGCGTATTTCGTCCGCCGCCTGCTTGGCAGCGACGAACACCTGGACGACGTCCTCCAGGAAACCTGGCTGGCCGCCTTCCGTGGGATGCGAACCCTTCGCCACCCGGCTGCGCTGGCGGTCTGGCTGTACCGCATCGCTCGCAACCAGGCCTGCCGGCAGATTCGCCGGCCCCGCGAGGAACCGGAACCGGCCGAGGACCCAGCAGGCCCGACCCGTGCCGCGGACGAGCCGCCGTTCAGCCCGGACCAAGCCGCTCTCATTCACCAATGCCTCGGCCGGCTGGGCCAGAGGCACCGCGAGGTCCTGGTCTTGCGGTTCCTAGAGAACATGCCGTATGAGGAGATCGCAAACGTGGTCGGCTGCCCCGTGGGGACTGTCCGCTCACGCCTATATCATGCCAAGTGGGCCCTTCGACGCGAAATGGAGGCTGGCGATGACAGGTGACGCAGAAGTGGGCGAGGGACTGCTGAAGCAGAACGGCAAGGGCGTCCCGCCATCCGGGAAGGGCGCGCCCGCTATTCAGGCCATGATGGAGCGGGAACGGCGGCGCGTCCGCGTCTGGGAATGGTTGACGATCGGCCTGTGGGTGGCCCTGGGCGTTGAGGCGTTTCTCGGGCGCGGCGTGGGGTTCATCTACTCCGTCTTCATCCTGCCGCATCGGGCGCAGGGAGAGGGCGTCCCCAACACACTCGCTTTCATCCTGCAAGTGACGTCGGTGGTGTGGCCGGTGCTCATGTGCGCGGCCGCGCTGTGCACTGTGAAGTTCATCTTGGCCTCCCGGCAGGCCACACTGCGGCAGATCCAGGCAGAACTGGCCGAGATCAGCGAGTACGTCCGGGGACTGGCTGGCCGCGAGCGGTGACGCCGCGCGGGCGATCCCAACCCCGCCACCCGCCGCGGGTCCCTGGGCGATCGGATGTCGCGGACCGCGGCCACCCATGTCTGCTGGAGGACGTCCCAGGTGTCCTCTTCCGTGGCAACGAGCCGGTGCACGTAGTAGAATAGACGCCGCTCCCACCGGGTGACGAGTTCCCCAGGGCGTGCCTGTCGCCGCGGCGGCACCACAGGACGAGCAACTCGTTGTAGATGGCGTCCCTGCCGGCTCTCACGGGCGGGCCCTCCGGAATCATCCTTCCCGAGTAGGGTCGCTGCTCGTGGTCAATGGTCCCCTGGCGAAGCTCGCCGACAGGCATCGCACCCGAATCAGGGAACGCCGCGTCCCCTGGCCGGCCCCGGCAAATCACGGTTTTCCGCTTGACACGCGCCTACTACGTATTACACTATAGCGGATAGAGGGGTAGCGGCGAGGCGGTGACCGATGCGCGTGTGGGTATCGCAACTTCGCAAGGGCCTTGTCGAGCTGTGCGTGATGGGTGCGCTCTCGGATGGCGAGGCCTATGGGTACCAGATCCTCCAGCGGCTCAACCACTCCGAGCATCTGGCGATCACGGAGAGTACGGTCTACCCGATCCTCGTCCGCCTGGCGAAGGAGGATCTGGTGGCGGTTCGCGTCGCCCCTTCGCCGGCGGGCCCGCCGCGGCGCTACTATCGCCTCACGCGGCAGGGCCGCCAGCGCCTCGCCGAGATGCAGGGCTACTGGCAGGAACTCACCGCCGCCGTCAATGAACTTCTTTCCGGAGGCCGATCATGAGCAGCGAGCGCATCCGACTCAGGGACGAGTCCCAGGCCCGTGTGGACCAGTACCTCGGTGCAATCGACCGCGTGCTGGCCGCGGCCGGGATGCCCTACAGCGAGCGGCGCAACATCGCCGAGGACGTTGAGGGCCAGATCTTCGACATGCTGCTGGCCGGCGGCATCGCCGACCCCGGCGTGCCCGACGTCGACGCCGTCATCATGAAGCTCGACCCGCCCGAGGCCTACGCCCAAGCAGCGGGCGACCCGGAAGCGGAACGCCGCGAAGCGCCAGCCGTCGTCCCTCCGGCCCCGCCTTCGCCGCCCCCGCGGCCACGTCTTTCCCGGGCGGCCGTCGTGGGGGCCATCTGGGCCCCGATGGTGCTCGGTCTCGTGGCGGCGCTCATCGTCCCCTCGATCGCGAGCAGGGAGTCCGCCCGCGAGGAGGCCGTTCGGCAAGAGGTCGCCCAGCTTCAGGCGGTCCGTGAGGAGGCCGCCCGGGCGGAGATGGGCAAAGTGCGTCCGCCGCCTCAGGAGACGCTCCCTCCTCCGGGCCAGCCCAGTCAGGCGGCGGTCGAAACCTCGACCGCGTTGAAGAGGGTCACCTGGGCCGGGATCCTGCTGCTCGTGCCGCTGGCGCTTGCGGGCCTGACCGCACCGTTCGGGACGACGATCCTCGGCATCGTGGCAATCGTACAGATTCGGCGCTCGGCCGGGAGGCTCTACGGCCTCGGCCTCGCGCTCTTCGATGCCCTGATCTTTCCGCTGGGCTTCGTGAACCTTCTGATGCTGGCCTTGGTGGGCTTCTTGGCCTCCAGGCAAGGCGAAACGGCTGTGGCGCCGGTCGTTGTGGCCCTCGCGACGGTAGCCGCTCTCGACGTGGGCACATTCTGGCTCCTCTGCCGCGCACTGCGGCCGCCCCGCGCCAAGACGCCCGAGGCCAGCGACGGGGGGCCGCCCTCGGCCTCGAAGGACGTCCCCGCCTCGGCCAAGACCCTCCGCCTGAAGTAGGACGCGCCGCCGCGCCGATGCCGTGGAACCGCCGCCCGCCGTGCGGCGTCCAAGCGCCTGGCGCGGCAAGATGCTGCGCCACGACCCTTCTCAGGAGGCAGGCCATGCGCACGAGACGGCTCACCTTCTTTGTCCCAGGACTCGCGCTGGCGGCGTGCGTGGCAACGGCGCTCGGCTTGGGCAGCGACATCCCCGCCGAGCACCCCGTGGGCGCCCAGGACGGCTGGCCGGCGGGCCTCGCGGATCTCCTCAACTCAGGCGGCCGCGTCGGCGGGTTCTTCGTCAACGCCAACGACTGGTTCTTCTTCCAGGGCGACGCAAAGGCGTTCAACGCCTGGCTCGAGAAGTACGCGGCCCTCAAGGATACGCCCCTGCAGCTGGTCCTCCATCCCGGCCGCACCACCGACCGCCGCCCGTGGTCCAAGGAGGGCGAGGCCCGCCTGCCCGTCGACTGGCAGGTCGACGTCATCAACCGTCAGTGGACGTACGAGGCCATCGACGAGAAGCACCCCGTCAAGCCCGGCCACGACGTCACGGTCCACGTGTTCCTGGGGGGCCAGGTCGGGCTCGACGACCTCGACGTGCCGCTGGGCGTCAGCGTGGAGTCCGGCGGCGAGATCGAGGAGTTCGTCGTCCATCACCAGGCCAAGCAGAGCCTGGGCCGCAGGGATGCCAGACCGAAGCCTCCCGCCGCCACGCCCGGCGACGCCAAGTGAGAGGGCTGCCCATGAACCGGCGATTCCCGATAGCGCTTGCAGCCATCCTGGCCGTGGCCGCCTTCGCGGCAATCGCCTTCGCGTGGGCTGGCGAGCATCGTAAGGACCTGCGCCTGACCGGCGGCGACGGCTGGCCGGATGGGCTGGCCGACCTCGTGAACTACGACGGCCGCGTGCGCGGGTTCTTCATCAACACCAGCGACTACTTCTTCTATGCCGGCGAGGCAAAGGCCCTCAACACGTTCCTCGAGAGGTACGCAGCCCTCAAGGGCGTGCCCCTGACGCTCGTTCTCCACCCCGGCCGCGGCGAAGAGTCTGGCGCGGCACTCGACCATCGTGCTGACGATGGACCACTACACGCACGTACTCATCGAGGATGAACGCGCGGCCCTGGACCGGTTACCGGAGCTGGGAGTGAAGGTGTTTCGGGCGGAGGGTTTCCGGGCGATGGGCACGGACGCCTGCGTCGCTCACACCTAGAGCAACGGTTCCCCTACGTCAACAGCGACAGCTTCACAAGAAGGCACCGGTCCAGATCAAGCACATACACGAAGTAGTTGGTCACAGTGCCATTGAGCGTGGTGTACCAGCCTGACACCCACGCTGACTCGCTCTGGACGAGGCCGGACGCAAGCCGCTTAGCGTCTTGGACGCTCGTGACTCCCTCGGGCCGAATCTGCGTGTCTGGGTCGCGGAAGACTCGGTCCATCAGCCTTTGTTCCTCGCCAGCGCAAAGGTCCAGCGCCGGCTTCCAGCGAACGAGGCGATAGCCATCAAAGGCAAGGGCACTCCACATCGGGTATCCCCTGAGCCGCTCCGTGTCGGCTGCGAGGCGTCGGGCGGCGGATTCGGGTACTCGCCAAATCCACGCCGCCTCCCCTTCCCTCGAAGAACCGTCGTCAACGTGACAGAGCAACTCGGCGCGGAAGCTGAGCCCTGTCAACGCACGCTCTCTCGAAAGGAACGGCTGTGGCCACGTGACGCTGAGCCCAACCGCTACCGCAACGAGGCCTACCACTATCAGTAGGCGGCGGACACGTCGTGTTACGCGCATGGCCTTCCCGGAAGGTCTGTTTGGCTCCGCATGCGGATCGGATTGCGCGACACTCGCCATAATACTACCCCCACCCATCTCCCGAGGCAAGGACCGAGGGAAGGGCGTGAGGGAGACGTTGCGTCGTCCCAACTACCGTTCAGCCCATACCTGTCCGCGATATCAGAATGCCGTTGCACGTGCCGGTCGGGCCGCGGCGAGCGCCACGGGGACGAATGACGCCGTCCGGGACCGCAAACTGGGGCGCCCCGCGCGCAGCGCCCTTTCAGCGCGCCGACGCCCCTCTACGCCATTCTGTGTCATCCTGTGCCAAGAAGGCGAGTTAGGCAGCCGAGGCGGGGGGTTCGTGCAAACCCTAGGGATTGTCGCTACTTATCGCCGGTTGTCGCGGCTTGTCAACACCTAACAATGGTGTGTCGCCGCAAAGTGATAATGTCCGGTTTCCGCAAAGTAGAATTGTCCTCTTTT
>CAYGZE010000253.1:0-7080 GCA_964354185.1 uncultured Anaerolineales bacterium
ATCATGGAAACTGCTGACGATGGTCGTCAGCGGAGAGTCAAATGGGAAATGTCGGGTTGAACGTGATGCCCCACTTCTCCGCGAGGGCGGCGATCTTCTCGGTGTTTTGGGGCAGGACCGACTTGAATAAGGCGGACAGCCTGCTAAGATTGGGGTGGATCGTCGCCCCCGCGTATCGGTGGAGAGTACAGGGCTCACCTCGGCCATCCGGTCACCGTTGAGACCATTTCAGAGGGCGCGTTGGCGACAGGCGTCGCCCTGCCGCTCGCAGACCGGCTCTAGCGGGAAAACCGGCTTCGGAGGCCCCGGTCAGGAGAGGGCCGGCCTGGCCAGGGCCATCTTGTAGGGGAGGCATCGCATGGCTTCAGATGCCAAGAGATGGCGCTGGCTGGGAGCGGCGGCACTCGTGGTCCTCGTCGGCCTGGCGCTGCTCGTCGTTCTTCTCCCGTGGCGGGCCAAGGTGAAGGGCGCGACGCCCGCTGAGCGTATTGCCTGCATTTGCCGGCTGGCGGATGGGCATCGCTGGGGCGCCGTGGACGCCATAGCAGCGGCGGCGGCCGAGGACCCGGACGCTTCGGTTCGCCGCGCGGCGGTCCTTTGTCTCGGCAAGTTCCATCGCCCGACCGACCGGAACGTCGTGGAGGCCTGCACCCGCGACGCCGCGCCGCGGGTCCGTGAAGCGGCCGCCATGACGCTGGCCAGATATGCCGACCCGCGAGCTGCGGACCGCCTGGCCGAGATGGCCCGGGACGACGACAGCGAGCCCGTCTGCCTCGCGGCCGCCGTGGCCCTGGACCTTCAGGGGGGGCCCGCCGCGCTCGTGGCCCTCGTGGACCTCATGGAGAAGTCGCACCAGGTCCCCGTCCGGGAGCAGGCGGGGAAGCTGCTCGTCAAGAAGTTCGGGGTCATCGTCACGCCGAACCCGAACGATTCCCGCGAGTGGCTGAACCTGATCGAGATGATCAGGGGCGTCGACAGCGTCCGGGCGGCGTACCAGCAGCTCGACAGGCCGCTGGAGAGCCATCCGGAGAACCTGATTCCGCAGACGCCGAACCACTAGGCCGGGCGCCGGCACGCCGGAGCGACGGCCCCGGCCCTGAACGGGAGGCAGCCGCCATGAGGCACAGAGCATTCACGCTTATAGAGATGCTGATGGTCATCGTGATCATCGGGCTGCTGCTGATGCTGATGATCCCCGGCCTCCAGGCGGCCTACGTGGCGGCCGAGACGTCCCAGTGCGCGTCGAACCTGCACCACCTGTACACGGCCATCCGGGTCGAGCGGGGCCAGCGGCAGGACACGAAGGAGTTCCCGCTCCCCACGGTCGCCGAATGGCCCGATGCCGCCCTCGCCGCGTTGGAGACGGCCGAGGTCGTCCGCTGCCCCGTGGACCAGCGCAAGGAGTCGAGCGAGGGCGCCCAGCAGGGGCGCGACAACCCGAAGGACGTCCTGTACCAGTCCGCCATGGGCAACCACTTCATCCCCTTCGTCCCGGGCTACAGTTGCGTCAGCCGGCGAGGCGCCGATGAGACCGGCCGCGGGTACACCGAGTACGCCATCGAGGAGAACCCCTACTACAAGGCGACCTGGAGCGGCAGCATCTACGGGTACTCCGAGAACGACGGCGTGTGGCGCCTGTACGACGCCCGCAACGGCCGGCGTACCCTGAGGCTCATGTCCTACACGTGCGGGTTCACCACCAACAACCTCTGGTACCAGGGCGAGATGCTCTGGACCAACCTTCAAGGGCACATCGGGGACGATATTACCGTGACCTCCAGTTTCACGAGCTACGGCATCAACAAGAACCTGAGCCAGCAGTCCCCCGTGTCGCCGGGCGCCATCCTGCTCCTGGATTTCAGGGACAGCGTCGCCGATCCGATGGCCGCCGACTTCCAGCGCCAGTTGGACGACCCGGACAGCGCCCGACACGGGGGCCAGCACAACGTGCTGTTCGTCGACGGGTCCGTCGAGTTGATGGGGTCGGCGTCGTTGTACCCCCAGTTGTTCCCGTCCCTTTGGCGGCCGTAGCAGCCCCGGCAGCCCGACGGTCCCTCCGTCCGGGGCCCGGTGGCGTCGGCGTCACCGCCGGCCCGGGCCCAGGGCAAAGGCGCCAAGAGCGCAAAGAACGGCGCGACTGGGGAACGGCAACGGCCACGGCAAGGCGGCTCACGCAAAGACGCAAGGGCGCAAAGGGAGGGGAACCCAAACAGCGGCCGGGGTCCGGGCCTCTTGTCACCTTGGCGGCTTTGCGGCTTGGCGTGAGACCGTTGTTTCTCTTTGACGGCGGGGCACGTCCGCCCGCGAGGCCTGAGGGAGGGCAAAGCCTGCCGGTCGCTCGACCCGGAGGCTCTCGACGGGCAGGCAGGCGCAAGCGAGGCGCCCCGGGGAAAGCAGCATGTCCCCATTTCCGACTCGCACGTCGCTCACTTCCTCTTGCGGCGAAGCAGAGCCCCCGCCGCGCCCAGTGCCAGGAGCGAGAGCGTCGCCGGCTCGGGCGATCCATCAATGCGCGCCGACTGGGCGGCCAGACTCCAGATCCCTCCGCCATCCGTGCTGACCTCGGTGAAGATATCAAAGAAACTGTCAATCATGTACCCGCCGCCACCACCCAGAGGCGTCACGCTGCTGTGGCCGGTAGAGGCCAAAGTGGGGCTCTCACGAATCTGGACGTTCATCGGCAGTTCCCCCTCCGCAATGCCCATGGAGAGTATCTCAGCGTCAAACGACCCCAGCAGGCCGGTCCCGGCAAAACGCACGCTGGCCTGCTGGCGAGGAACTAGATACCCGTGCGCCCCAAGTCCGAGTCCGAGGTCAAGTTCCACGAACACGTCGAAGAACGAGCTTACGTTGTAGTCCATGTCGGCGGCCATGGATAAGCGCCCATCCAGGTTGCTCAGCGTCAGGCCCTTGAGCACAATGCCGTTGGCATACATGATCTCCTCTTCCTCTTTCTCCCTGTACTGGGGCGACGGCAAGAGGTCGTCGCTACTGACGTAGGCGGCCCAGGCCGGGCCTGCCCCCATGAGCAGCAGGGCAACAAGACTGCCCCACACAACGCGCACCACGTTCCTGGACATGACTTGCCTCCTCTCCTCCGCTGGCACAGTCGGCCGGTCGGCCGCCAAGAGAAAGGGGGACACCGGCCCCCGCGGGCCGATCTCCCCCGGTCTCCGCGCCACGAGCCGCCCCCGCGGCTTGGGCGCCAACGCCGCCTGCTCAACACAAAGGGCCGACCTCCCCCGATGGAGACCGGCCCGAAACGCCCTCCACCATACGTCCGTCAACCCCGCCGGGGAACCATACATCAAGGAATGCCGACGGTCAAGTCAATCTGCGAGATTCCGGTAGGATAGCGGGTCGAAGCGGACCGGCGGACTCCGAGAATCGGACTTGGCCGGGCGACCTTCGCCCCTACCCACCGAAGGGCATCATGCCGCCTCAAGGCTGGCCTGTCGGCGCGGCCCGCTGGCTTGACGTTGGCGAGCGAAGACTGGTCGGGGCGACCTGACAAGCGCCTGGTGGTCGCGACGCCCTTCGTGGCCGCCTTCTCGGGCTTCTCGCAGCCGCATCTCCTTACGGCGGCGAGGCTTGGCCGCGAGGGCGGCGCAGGAGTGGCCCGCGGGTAGAGAATGTACCCCGCGGGTTCACCTCCGCTTGCGGCCCAGGAGCGCCCCCAGCCCGCCCAGGGCCACGAGGCCCAGCGTGGCCGGCTCGGGGATCGCCTCAATGGAGTAGCCCGGGGGCAGGAGGAACTGCTCCAGGTCGAATGTCCTGGCGAAGTTGCTCCCGGCCAAGCCGTTCTCCCATGTCGTCGTGCCTGTGTCGAGTTCCAGTTCGAGCACGAAGACTTCGCCCACGGGCATGCCGTGCAGCACGAGCGCGACGGGCACCTGGTCGAAGGTGGCGAAGCCCCCCCCGTTCCACTGGCCCAGCCCTGCCAGCGCCCCGTCCTCGCGGTAGTCGTAAACCGGCCCCAGTTCCCCGACGTGTCCGGACAGCGATGCCTCGCCCCAGTCGCCGTTCTCGCCGGCGGCGGCGGTCACGCGGACGAAGGCGTCCATCACGTCGCCCGGGTCCCCGACCCAACCGGATAGGTGGCCGTCGAGCACGCAGTCCAACCGGAGATCCACGTACTCGTCGGGGCCGCGGATGACGAAGGTGTTCCACCACATCCCGCCCGACCAATCGGACCAGCCCGAGGCTATCGAGCCGGCGGCGGAGGTGGGCAGGTCCGCCCAGGCCACGTCCGGAATCCAGATGTGAAGCGGGTCGTAGATCCAGTCGCCGTAGCGGTGGACTCCGGCCCCGGAAACCCACGGCGGGTGCTGGCCGGCGGCCGGCACCGCCGGCACGAGGGCGGCGATCAAGACGAGCACCGCCACCGCCGCCGTCCCGCGCAGCGGTCGGGTTCGAGCCGCCAGCCCCGTGTGCACCGCCCCAAGGAACCTACTTGCCTGTGCTCTCATGGCTCTCCTCCTCCACAGATCGGCCACGGCCGGGCGTCTGCCGAACGAGCGGCCGTCGCCATGCCCAAACCAACGTCGCCCGGCGGCCTAGCGGATGCCGCGGCGTCTGCAAAGCACCGACCCCCCCTGCCGCCTAGCGCCACCAAGCCCAGCGCCGCCGGCTCGGGAGTCGCCCGGCCCCGCGCCCCGGCTGGAAACTGTCCTCGGGCGTCTCCTGGGAACGGTGTGGCGCCAGCCGCGACGCCGGGATGTGCCAGAGGGCCTCGGCCTCGCACCAGGTGGGTGGTTTGGCCGACGCCTGCTCTGACGTCCGCCAGGGTGGTTGCTCTCAACCGCGCTGCCGCCGCCACGACGACGCCAGCCGGCTCCCCCTACCTGCTTGCCCCGCTATGCCATGCGTACGGCAAACAAAGACGGCGATCTCCGGCAGGTCTGCTCCCCCGGAAATCGCCCTTCGGACGATTCGCCGCCCAGTTGTTCCAGCGCCCGGACCGGCGGCCTTCCGGCCGCCCGGGCCCAAGCCGACTCTATCCGTTAGTATACCTCAAGCAACGTGGGAAAGCAAATCGCAGGGCGGGCGCTCGCGCGGGCGCGCGGCGTGTCGGCGGGCGGCTGGGTGGGCGTCGGCATGGACGCCAGGCACCCGGCTATCAACAGGCACTGGCGGACAAGCCTCCTGCGCCAAGGCTTCGGAGCCCAGGGCCGCCAGCGGTCGCCGCCCTGGCACGGCCACGGGCCGTGCCGTGGCCGGCGGCGCCCAGCCAGGGTGGCACCCGGCTCGCGGCGGGTCAGGCCGCCGGCTCGTAGACCTTCGGCGGGAAGGCGGCGGCGATGGCGCGGCGGACGTCGGCCAGGTCCTTGAAGAGGCCGCACGCGCGGGCCTGGACGCCGATATTGCCCAGGGCGGTCGCCTCGACGGGTCCCGCGTGGACGGGGATGCCCACCGCGTCGGCCGTCAGGCGATTGAGGAGGTCGGCCTGGGTGCCGCCGCCCACGACGTGGAGGCGCACGAACCGCTTGCCGGTCACCGCTTCCAGCCGCCCGAGTTCCGCCCTGTAGGCCCGGGCGAGGCTCTCGTAGCAGCAGCGGGCGACGTCGCCGACGGACTCGGGCACCGGCTCGCCGCGGGCCCGCAGGTCGGCCTGGATCTCGGCGATCATGTCGGCGGGGGCGAAGAAGCGCGGGTCGTTCGGGTCGATCGTGGCGCGGAAACCGGACGCCTCGGCCGCCGCCGCGATCTCCGCAAACTCGAGCGTCTGCCCCCGCGCGGCCCAGATGCGGCGGCACTCCTGCACCAGCCACAGGCCGTTGATGTTCTTGAGGAAGCGGATCTTCCCGTCGACGCCGCCCTCGTTCGTGAAGTTGGCCGAGAGGGCCTCCGGTGTGAGGACGGGCTCGGCGAGTTCCGCCCCGATGAGCGACCACGTGCCGCTCGAGAGGTACGCCCACTCGCCCGGCTCGACGGCCGGGACGGCGGCCACCGCGCTTCCCGTGTCGTGCATGGCCGGCAGGAACACGGGCGTGCCCGCGTACACGCCCGCGCGGGCGCCGGGCATGTGGAGGGGTCCGAAGATCCGCTCCGGCAGAGAGAGGTCGCGGATGAGGTCGCGGTCCCAGTCGCGCCGCGCGGCCGCCAGCAGGCCCGTGGTGCTCGACTCGCTGTACTCGCTCACGGCCTGGCCCGCGAGGAGGTAGGTGAGGAGTTCGGGGACCATGAGCATCCGGGCCGCGCGGCGGAGCATCTCGGGCCGCTTCCGCTGCTCGGCCACGAGTTGGAAGATCGTGTTGAAGGTGAGTTCCTGCATGCCGGTGCGGGCGTAAAGGCGGTCGCGGGGGACGATGCGGTAGACCTCGGGCATGGCCTCCTGGTGGCGGGCGTCGCGGTAGGCGAAGGGGAGGTCCAGGAGGTCGCCACGCGCGTCGATAAGTCCATAATCGACGCCCCAGGTGTCCAGGCCGATGCCGTCCAGGCGGCCGGCGGCGGCAATGCCGGCCCGCACCTTGGCCGCCAGGTCGTGGACGTCCCACCGCTTGGTGCCGGCCACGTCCTTCATGCCGTTCTCGAAGCGGTACGACTCCCGGAGGGCGAGGCGCCCCGCCTCGACCGTGCCGACCATGGTGCGGCCGCTCGAGGCGCCGATGTCGACGGCCAGAAATCGCATGGAGGTCCTCCCCGTTCGGGTCCCACGCTGCGGCCCGGAGTATACAGCGCGGAAGGGCGGGGTGCCAAGGGGCGAGGCAAGGCAGGCTAGCCGGCAAAGGCCCGATGCCGCCTCCACCGAGCCCAAGAAGTGCTTGTTGACCCCCAGGATCGTGATAGAATCATCGAGAAGGCCCACGGTGGTCGTGGGCGCGAGTCTATCTGAGGAATCCCGGATATCATCGCCGACCTCGACTAGGCTTTGTCTGACAAATCCGTCGTCGGCCCGAGGGCGAGCGAATTCGGCCCTGGCAAGGAGGCCGAAGCAGGCGATGCTTGTCGCATCGCCGATGCAGGCCGACGCCGCCAGGGCCGAATGCAGCCGCCCGAAGCCAGATCGGATTTGTCAGACACAGCCTAGTACTACAACGCAACTTAAGCTCAAGATACCTCAGGCGGCCAGCCGATGGC
>CAYGZE010000254.1:0-7079 GCA_964354185.1 uncultured Anaerolineales bacterium
GGCAGGTGACGAGCGCGAGCACGGGAGCCATTTGCAGGTGAGGCCATTTCGGATTTCGGATTTGGGATCGGCTGGGCAAGCCGGCACGGTGTGGAGAACGCAATCCGCAATCCGAAATCCAAAATCCGAAATCGTGGGCTACCCGGTGGTGTAATGGTAACACTGGAGGTTTTGGTCCTCCCATTCCAGGTTCGAATCCTGGCCGGGTAGCCATGAAGTCGCGAAGTACCGCGCCCGCGGCGGAAGCCGCGGGGTATGTGACCAGCGGCAAGGCTGCAAGGCGACGCAGGTGAGCGAAAAGCCGGTGAAATCGCTGATCATGGCGGCGGGGATGAGCACCCGCATGAAGTCTGCCCGGAGCAAGATGCTCCACGAGGTGTGCGGCAAGGCCATCCTCTCGTACGTGCTGGACGCCTGCCGCGAGGCGGGCATCGCGGAACAGGTCGTCATCGTCGGGGCCCTGCGCGACCAGGTAATGGCCGCCTACGCCGACGCGAAGGACCTCGCCTGGGTCGTCCAGGAGCCGCAGCAGGGGACGGGCCACGCCGTCCTGTGCGCCCGCGACGCCTTGAAGGGGTTCCAGGGCGACCTCGTGGTGATCGTCGGCGACGCGCCGCTCATCCGGCCCGAGACGATCCGGACGCTCCTGGAGACGCACTGCAAGGAGGCGGCGGCCGTCACGCTGGTCACGGCGGTGCTGGACGATCCGAAGTGGTTCGGGCGGATTCTCCGCGACGCGGCGGGGAACCTCCGGGGGATCGTCGAGGCCAAGGAGGCGACGCCCGAGGAGTGCGCCATCCGCGAGGTCAACCCGTCCTACTACTGCTTCTCGTGGCCGGCGCTGGAGTCGGTGCTCGACCGGATCACAAACGCGAACTCGAAGAAGGAGTACTACCTGACGGACGCGGTGGGCCTGCTGATCGGCGATGGGCAGAAGGCCGTGGCGATCCCGGCGGCGCAGGCCGAGGAGGTCGAGGCGGTCAACAGCCGCAAGGACCTCGCCCTGGTGGCGTCGCTGATGCGGCGGCGGATCCTCGAGCGCCTGATGGCCGAGGGCGTGACCATCGAGGACCCGGCGACCACCTACATCGACTGGGACGTCACCGTCGGCCGGGATACGGTGATCCGGCCGGGGACGGTCATCCGGGGCCCGTCGCGGATCGGGCGGAACTGCGTCGTGGGGCCGATGGCGCACCTCAGGCCCCAGACGGTGGTGGAGGACGGGGCCGAGGTCGGGGCGTTCGTCGAGACCAAGAACGCCCACCTCGGCCGCGACGTCCTGGTTCGCCACCTGGCCTACCTGGGCGACTGCACGGTGGGACCGCGGACGAACGTGGGGTGCGGCACGATCGTGGCTAACTCGGACGGCCGGAAGAAGTACCGCACCGAGATCGGCGCCGACGCGTTCCTGGGCGCGGGGACGCTGCTGGTGGCCCCGACCTCGGTGGGCGACGGCGGCCGCACGGGCGCCGGGGCGGTGGTCACGCGGGCGCACCCGGTGCCCGCGGGCGAGACGTACGTCGGCGTGCCCGCCCGGCCGCACGCACCCAAGCCGAAGGGGACGAAGCGATGAACCAACTGAAGGTGTTCTCGGGCAGCGCGAATCGGCCCCTGGCCGAGGCGATCGCGGCCGCGATGGACAAGCCGCTCGGCAAGGCCTCCTTCACGCGGTTCCCCGACGGGGAATCGTTCGTGAAGATCAACGAGGACGTTCGCGGGCGCGACATCTTCGTCATCCAACCGACCTCGGCGCCGCAGAACGAGAACCTGATGGAGTTGCTCCTCTTCATCGACGCCGCCCACCGGGCGAGCGCCGAGCGGATCACGGCGGTGATCCCGTACTACGGCTACGCCCGCCAGGACCGCAAGGACGAGGGCCGCGTCCCGATCAGCGCGAAACTGGTGGCGAACATGCTCGAGGCGGCCGGGGCGGACCGCATCCTGACCGTCCACCTGCACGCCCACCAGGTCCAGGGGTTCTTCGATATCCCCGTGGACCACCTGCTGCCGGAGCCCGTGTTCGTGGACCACTTCCGCAGGCTCAAGATGTCGAACCTGACGGTGGTCTCGCCGGACGTGGGCAACGTCAAGACCGCCCGGATCTACGCGGAACTGCTGAACGGCGACCTGGCGATCATCGACAAGGAACGCGTGAGCGGGTCGGAGGTCCGGGCCGCGGCCCTCATCGGCACGGTCGACGGCCGCAACGTCCTCATGGTGGACGACATGATCTCGAGCGGCGGGACGATAGCCAAGGCGGCCGGCCTCCTGAAGGAGCGCGGCGCCAAGGATGTCTACGTCGCCGCCACCCACGCGGTGTTCTGCGGCGGGGCGGTGGAGCGGCTCTCGGACCCGGCGCTGACGGGCATCGTCGTCACCGACACGATCCCGCTGCGCCCCGAGGCCCGGCGGATGAAGCGCCTCAAGGTCCTGAGCATCGCGGGGCTGCTGGGCAAGGCCATCCAGCGCATTCACCGACACGAGTCGGTCAGCCAACTGTTCCTGAGGAAAACCGCGGAGTCGTGACGGAAAGGAGTCCGCTGTGGCATCGACCAGCGAAGCGCTGCACGCGAAGAAGCGCGAGGCGAGCGGGACCAAGGCCTGCCGCCTCTTGCGCCAATCGGGCGAAGTCCCCGCCGTCCTCTACGGCCACAAGGAAGAGACCGTCCCAATCCAGGTCTCGCACGAGGAACTGGAGACGGCGCTGCGGCACCGCGGCCGCATCCTCGAACTCCGCCTGGGCAAGAAGACGGAGAACGTCCTCGTGCGCGAGGTCCAGTACGACGCGCTCGGCAACGAGATCGTCCACGCCGACTTCCTTCGCGTGGCGATGGACGAGGTCGTCGAGTTGCGGGTCCCGATCGTCCTCAAGGGCGCCCCCAAGATCGAGCACACGGTCCTCCAGCAGACGCTCGACGCCGTCGAGATCGAGTGCTTGCCGGCCAACATCCCGGACGCGATCGTCCTCAACGTGGCCGACCTCAAGGAGGGCGAGTCGAGGGAGGTGCGCGACCTCGTGGTGCCCCCGGGCGTCAAGGTCCTGACCGACCCCGACATCATCGTCGCGACGCTCACCAAGGCCGCGGAAGAGGAGGTCGTGGCGGCGCCGGCCGAGGCGGGCGCGGCAGAGCCGGAACTCATCGGCCGCAAGCCCGAGGAGGCCGAGGAGGCCGAGGAGACCCCCGAGAAGGAGAAGAAGGAAAAGAAGGAGAAGAAGGAGGAGCCGAAGGGCGAGTAGCCCGCGCGTCCGCAGGGAGGTCACAGGACCGGCGGGCGCCCGGCGAGCCGCATGAAACTCATCGTCGGCTTGGGGAATCCGGGAACCGACTACGCCGACACGCGGCACAACGTCGGCTGGCGGGTGGCCGAGGTCCTGGCCGCGCGGTGGGACGCCGGCCCGTGGAAGGAGAAGTTCGACGCCGCCGTGGCCGAGGCCCGACCGGCCGGCGAGAAGGTGGCGCTCGTGCGGCCGCTGACGTGGATGAACCGCTCGGGCCTCACCGTCCGCCAGGCGATGGCCTTCTGGAAGGTGGCCGCCGAGGACGTGCTGGTCGTCCTGGACGACCTCGCCCTGGACCTCGGCCGGCTACGGCTGCGGGCGAGCGGCTCGGCGGGCGGCCACAACGGGCTGGAGTCGGTCATCGGCGAATTGGGGCACGACGGCATCGCGCGGCTGCGGGTGGGGATCGGGCCCGGCCCGGGACCGGAGGCCCAGGTGGACTTCGTGCTGGCGCGGTTCGGACCCGAGGAGAAGCCCGTGATCGCGCGGGCGATCGACGAGGCCGCCGCGGCGGCCGAGTGCTGGGCAACACACGGCCTCTCCGAGGCCATGAACCGTTTCAACCGACCCAAGGAAGAATGAGCCTGCAAGAGGAGGTGGCCGAGGAGGCCAACAGACGATGGCGAACACCGAACAGATTCGCGTGTACGAAGCCATGTTCCTCGTGGACTCGGGGCTGGCGGCTTCGTGGGACGACCTGGCCCGGCAACTCGGGGGGATCCTCACGCGCCACGGGGCCGAGGTGATCGGCCTCACGCGGTGGGACGAGCGCAAACTGGCCTACCCCGTCGGGAAGCAGAAGCGCGGCACGTACGCGCTGGCGTTCTTCACCCTGGCGAACGGGGCCGCCGTCGCCGAGATCGAACGCGACTGCCAACTGTCGGAGCAGATCCTCCGGGCGCTGGTCCTGCGGGCCGACCACTACACCGTCGCCCACATGCGCATGCAGTTGGGCGAGGACCTGAACGAGGACGTCGCGAGGCGGCTCGCCGAGGCCCGCGGAGAGGACCTGACCGCCCCGGCGGCCGCGCCCGCCGCGCCGGCCCGCCCTGCCCCGTCACGCGACGCCCCGCCCCAGACGCCGGACGCCGGGGGCGAAGCCGCAGTCCCATAGCGAACCGGGCACACGAGCCTGCCTGTCCGCAGGCAGGCGTCCTGAGAGCAAGGAGGGCCCGTCATGGCCAACTACAACCGCGTCCTGCTGATCGGTAACCTGACACGCGATCCGCAGTTGCGGTACACCCCGGCCCAGCAGCCGGTGTGCGAGTTCGGCTTGGCCGTCAACCGCTCGTGGAAGGGCAACGACGGGCAGAAGCGCGAGGACGTCTGCTTCGTCGACTGCACCGCCTGGGGACGCCAGGCCGAGACCCTCTCCAAGTACATGAGCAAGGGACGCCAACTCTTCGTCGAAGGCCGCCTGACCTTCCGCCAGTGGGACGGGCCGGACGGCAAGAAGCGCAGCAAACTGGAGGTGACCGTCGAGAACTTCCAGTTCCTCGGCGGCCCGCGCGGCGAGGGCGGCGGGGGCGCCGCCAAGGGCGGCGGCGGACGCGCCGCCGCCGGCGACGCCAAGCCCCAGGAGGCGCCCGGCGCCCAGGACCCGGCCGCCCCGTCGGACTACGACTTCAGCCAGGACGTGGATGACGATACCATTCCCTTCTGACCACGGAACAGGAGAACGCAGTGTTCAAGCCCAAGAAGAAGCCGAAGAAACGCAAGGTGGTCCGCTTCCGCGAGCGGTCCAAGTGCCGCTTCTGTCGCGAGAAAATCACCCATATTGATTACAAGGACATCCAGACGCTCCAGAAACTGACGACCACGCGCGGCAAGATGCTGAGCCGTAAGCGCAGCGGCAACTGCGCCAAGCACCAGCGCGAGGCCAGGCGGGCCCTCAAACGCGCCCGGTTCCTCTCGCTGATGCCGTTCGTGGCCTGATGCCCACGGGAGAACGAGGGACGCGCCCCGCGGCGCGACCCGTCACTCGGGAGAACGTGTCATGAAGGTGTTGCTTCGCCAGGACGTGCCGAACCTCGGCGCCATCGGCGACATCGTCGAGGTCGGCGCCGGCTACGCCCGGAACTACCTCTTTCCACGCCACCTCGGCGTCGAGCCGAACCCGGCCAACCTGAAGCGCATCGAGCAGGAAAAAATCGAACACGCCAAGAGGGAGAAACTGCGCATCGACCGCCTGAAGGAAGTGGCCGCCAAGATGAACGGCTTCTCCGTCACGATCAAGGCCAAGGCCAACGAACTCGGGCACCTGTTCGGATCGGTCAACGAAACGCACATCGCCGACGCCCTGGCCGCCGAGGGGTACGCCGTCCGGCCCGAGCAGGTGGCCCTGGCGGCGCCGATCCGGACGCTCGACAAGTTCCGCGTCCCGATCAGACTGAGCGACGACATCCAGGCGGAGGTCGACGTCTGGGTCGTCCCCGTCTGAGCGGCCCGCCGACCGGCCCCGCCCTCGTGCGTCCGTGTGGCAAGGAGGGCGGCTCCGCGCGCGGCCCTGCTTGCCGGCCGGCAGCCGGGTTTTTTGCTGGCAGGCCCGGGCCGATCCGCTATAACCGACCGTCGCTGCGAACCCCGCGCGGGGCGCCGCGCGAGAAGGTGTCGCCATGCCCGACGATCCGCTGCTCGACAAGGTCCCGCCCCACAGCATCGAGGCCGAGATGAGCGTCCTCGGGGCCATGATGCTCAGCCCCGACGCCATCGGCCTCTGCGTCCAGTGGCTCGACCAGGACTGCTTCTACCGCCAGGTCCACCGCGCCATCTTCAAGACCCTCGTGGACCTCTTCGACGCGAACAAGCCGGTCGATTTCGTCCTCGTGCGCGAGGCCCTCAAGGCGTCCGGCCAACTCGAGGAGGTCGGCGGCGACGCCTACCTGGTGACCCTGGCCGAGAGCGTCCCCACCGTCGCCAACGCCGAGTACTACGCCCGCGTCGTCAAGGAGAAGGCGCTCCTCAGGGCGATGATCGCCGCCGCCGGCGAGATCGTCCGCGACGCCCAGGCCCAGGGCCAGAACGTCGACGAGGTCCTCGACCGCTGCGAGCAGCGCATCTTCGAGATCACCGAACGCAAGATCGTCGGCCAGGCCCAGGACGTCCGCACCATCCTCAGCCAGGTGATGCAGACCCTCGACCTCCAGGGCGGCCGCAGCGTCACCGGCCTGGACACCGGCTACTACGAACTGAACGACATGACGCGCGGCTTCCAGCCGGGGGAACTCATCATCCTGGCCGCCCGCCCCAGCGTCGGCAAAAGCGCGCTGGCCCTCAACTTCGCCGAGCACGTGGCGGTGGACCAGAACCAGCCCGTCGGCTTCTTCAGCCTCGAAATGAGCCGCGAGGAACTCGCCCTACGCCTCCTCTCGAGCCGCGCACGCGTCGACGGCCAGAAACTCCGCAAGGGTCAACTCTCGACCCCCGAGGTCCGCAAGATCCAGGAGGTGGCCGACTACCTCTACAAGGCCCCCCTCTACATCGACGACACGCCGGGCCTGCGCGTCATCGACCTGAGGGCGAAGGCGCGGCGGCTGATGGCGCACCACGGAGTCAAACTGATCATCTGCGATTACCTCCAACTGATGAGTTCGCCTGGCGCCGAGAGCCGCCAGGTCGAGGTCTCCAACATCAGCCGCGGCCTCAAGGCCCTCGGGCGGGAACTGCGCGTCCCCATCCTGGCCGTCGCCCAGTTGCGCCGCGAGAGCGAGGAGCACAACCGGCCGCGCCTCTCCGACCTCCGCGAGTCCGGTGCCATCGAGCAGGACGCCGACGTCGTCATGCTCATCCACCGCGAGGA
>CAYGZE010000255.1:0-7072 GCA_964354185.1 uncultured Anaerolineales bacterium
TGGCCGGTCGTCGACTTCCTGAACCGGATCCGGACGTGGCGGCCGCCGGCCCAGCCGTCCGACCTCTTCACGCCGCCCACCCTCAACATCGGCGCCATCCACGCCGGAACGGTGCCCAACATGGTCCCCGGCCGGTGCGAGGCGCTCATCGACATCCGTTACCTGCCCGGCACCGACGGCGAGGCCGTCCTGGCGTACCTGCGGCAACTGGCGGCCGACGTCCAGGCGACGGCGCCGGGCGTGCGCCTCGAGGTGGACCTCCTCTCGCTCCAGATGCCCACGCTCGTCGCGCCCGATCATCCGATGATCGAGTTGCTGGAGCGACGGACCGAGGAGGTCGCGGGCTATCGGCCCGCGCGGCAAGGACAGTCGGGCGCAACGGTGGCGAAGTTCCTCATCTTCCGGGGCGTCCCGGCGGTGGGCTTCAGTTGCGGCCCCCCGGGCGTCGAGCACCAGGCGGGCGAGTGGATCGCCCTTGACGACCTCGCGCGATTTGCCGAGGTGATGGCCCTCGTCGTGACGGACCTGCTGAGCGGAGGAGACGGCCCATGGTGACGCGTCGGATGCTGGCGGCGCTGAGCGGCGTCGTGGCAGTGGCGCTCCTGGGATGCGCGGGCATCCTGAAGGAACGCCCTGCGACCGAGAGACCGGCCCGGGCCGAGAAGGCTGCGCCTGGGGAAGCGCCGGCCGCCCATCCCGCGGAGCGCATCGAGCGACTGCCGAACGGCCTCCAGGTCATCGTCCGCGAGCGGCACCTGGGCGGCATGGCGGCGTTCCGCATCTACGCCGCCGCCGGCAGCCTCAACGAAGAGGAGTACGGCGGCGCGGGCGTTTCACACCTCCTCGAGCACCTCGTTTCCGGCGGCGCCACCCCCACCCGGTCCGAGGACCAGATCCGCGACGCCCTGGCCGCCATCGGCGCCCAGACCAACGCCCACACCTCCAAGCAGTTCGTCTGCTACCACGGCGAGGTCGCCGGCTCCCAGGTCGAGACGCTCATCGACATCATCGCCGACTACACGATGAACGCCCGCATCGAGCAGGCGGCGTTCGACCGCGAGTTCGAGGTCGTCCAGCGCGAACTCGAGCGCTCCGAGGCGAACCCGATGCACGTGCTGTGGAACCTGGCGGATGCCAACTTCTTCCTGACCCATCCGGCGCGGCTTCCGATCCTCGGCTACTCGGAGAACGTGAAGCGGCTGACGCGCGATGACCTCGTCCGGTTCTACCAGCGTGCCGTGACGCCCGACCGGGCCGTGGCCGTCGCCGTCGGCGACTTTGACGCCGACAAGGTCTTCGCGAAGATCCGCGATGCCATGGGCAAGTGGCCGCGCCGGCCGGGGGCCGCCCCCGTCCTCCCGCCGCGCGAGCGCCAGGTCGGCCCGCGCTATGCCGAGAAGGAGATGGACGTCGCCGCCGTCCGGGCCGTCCTCCAGTTCCCGAGCGTCCAACTGACGGACCCCGACCTCTATCCGCTCGACATCCTCGCGTTCATCCTGGGCGAGGGCCCGGCGTCGCGGCTCGTCTCGGACCTGCGCGAGAAGCGAGGGCTCGTCCAGTCGGTCTCGGTTGCCAGTTACACCCCCGCCGGGTACGACGGCGGCTGCTTCGTCATCATCTGCCAGGCCGAGCCCGACAAGGCCCCGGCCGCGCGCCAGGCCATCCTCGAGCACCTTGCCCTCGCGGCCCGCGACGGCGTCAAGCCCGCCGAACTCGCGCGCGCCAAGCGCCAGAAGATCAGCGAGCACGCCTTCGGCCTCCAGACCTGCGAGGACATCGCCGCCGACATGGGCACCAACGCCCTCCTCCTGGGCGACCCGCACTTCTCCGAGCGCTACGTCGCAAGCATCCAGAAGGTGACGGCCGAGGACGTCCGGCGCGCGGCCGCCCGGTACCTGGAGCCCGACCTCCTGTGCGAGACGGTCGTGCGGCCGAAGCAACCCGCGCCCGCCGAGGGCAAGGAGCCCGCCGCCCGGGCGACCGGCCGGCCTGAGGTCATCTGCCGGGTCCTGGCGAACGGGACGCGCCTGCTGCTGTGCCCGGTGGCGGGCCATCCGACCGTCAGCATCCAGATGTTCCTGCGGGGCGGCCAGTCGGTTGAGACGCCCCAGAACGCCGGCATCTCCCAGTTCATGAGCCGCATGCTCCTGAAAGGGACCGCGCGGCGGAAGGCCGGCGACATCGCGGCTGCGCTCGATGCCATGGGTGCCGAGATGTCTGCCTCCAGCGGCCGCAACACCCTCATGATCTCCGCCCGCTGCCTGGCGGAGGACTTCGAGAAGACCTTTGACCTGGCTGCCGACTGCCTGCTCGCTCCCGCGTTCCCTGAGGACGAGACGGAGCGCGCGCGGACCCAACTCCTGGCGGAACTTGCCCAACTCGAAGACACGCCCCACGGCGAGGCCCAGCAGTTCTTCCAGCGGTCGTTCTTCACGGACTCGCCTTACCGGTTCCCGGTCCAGGGCACGCCGGAGGTCGTCAAGCGCCTGACGCGCGACGACCTGGCCGCCTGGCACAAGCAGTACGTCGCCGGGAACAACCTCGTGGTGGCGGTGTTCGGGGGCATCGACCTGGTGAAGGCGGCCCACTTCGCCGCCGACGCCGTGCAGAAACTGCCGCCGAACCCGGCCTTGGCGTTCCCGAAGGACGTGCCGCCTCGCAAGACGCCCGCCCGCGAGGTCTACATCAAGCCCTCGCAGAAGGGCGCCGCGGTGGTCTACGTCGCCTATCCGAGTATGGATATCTACAATATCCGCGACCGCTTCGCCGTCGACGTGCTGGACACCGTCATGTCGGGCTACCACATGCCGGGCGGCTGGCTGCACGAGGAACTCCGGGGCAAGGGCCTCGTCTACGAGGTCCACGCCTTCTCGCTCGAGGGTCTGCTGCCGGGGTACCTCGCGGCCTACGCGGTGTGCCAGCCCGCCAAGGCGCCCGAGGTGGTCGGCATCATCGAGGCCGCGATGGCCCGCGCGACGAAGGAGACGTTCGCCGAGGCCCAACTGGGGCCCGCCCGCGCCACCATCGTGACCGCCGAGGAGAGCGGCCGCGAGACGATCGACGGCTGGGCCTTCCAGGCCGCGCTCGACGAGGTCCTCGGCCTCGGCTACGCCTTCCCGGCCGAGCAGATCCGGCGCGTCGGCGAAGTGACGCCGGAGGAGGTCTCGCGCGTAGCGCGCGAGTACCTCAAGGCCCCGGTCATCTGCGTTGTGACGAGCGACCCGCAGGCGGCCGAGGCGGTCCGCAAGTGAAGCCGGTCGTGGTCGGCTCGCAAAGCGCCCGGCAGGGCGCCTGCGCCTGTCTCTGGAGTGACCGAGCGAGGGTGATGGCAGCCTCAGCCGCGAAGCCAGCAACCGGCCGCCGCGCCAGGCGGCGTTCCCTGCGATGGCACCTCCTTGTGCCGCTGAATGCCGCCGTCGTGGTCACCGTCGCTTCCTTTCTCGTCTGGGATGCCGCGACCGAGTGGGGTATCCATCTGAGGGAGAAGCAGGCGGCCCTGACGGAGGAGGCCGAGATCCTCCTGCCGGCCGCGCTGCTCCAGCGCGGTGAGCCGGAGGCCCTTCAGAAGTACCTCGACGACGTTTGCGGGCGGGCGCAGGAGTCCACCTCCCCCGGCCATCACATCGCTGCCCGGGTGGACGCCGCCGTCTTCCAGGCGCGTTCCCACCGCCGGGACTCTGAGGCGATGTTCAGGGCCATGGAGGCCGCTGCCGCCCGCCCGGACCATCTGGCCCAGTCTGAGAACGGGTGGATCGTCATTGGCGCCGCCAGCCACGGGAAAGCGACGGTCTGGATCTCCGAACGGCTGGACGACGTCCACCGCGTCCTCACCCGCCAGATCCTCCGGCGGATCGCCAGCGTCCTGTTCCTGGGGGCCGCCGTCGCCGTTGTCGTCAACGTCCTGGTTGCCCGGCTTGTGGCGAGGCCGCTGCGCGACGTGGTGGACTCGGTCCGGAAGGTGCGCGCCGGGGAGTTAGGCGCGCTGGCGTCGACGTCCGGCACGGAGGAACTCGGATTCCTCGCCGACGAGTTCAACGCGATGAGCGCTGCGCTGGCCGAAGCCGACCGCGAGCGCCGCAGACAGATGGAGCGGGCCCGGCGGATCCAGGGACACTTGCACCCCTCGGCTGAGACGGCGGCGGCCATGCGGCTGGCCTTCCTCTACGAGCCGGCGGACGAGGTGGGCGGCGATTACTTCGACGTCCGGGCGCGCCCCGACGGCGCCGCGCTCGTGTGCCTGGCCGACGTGACGGGTCACGGGGTCCCGGCCGCCATGGCGGCGGCCGTCCTCAAGACCCTTCTGGTGTCCGCCGCCGCGCGGACCGGCGCTCCGGACCAGGTCCTGGCCCAGGCCGGCGAGGGATTCGCCTCCCTCCTCCTGGGCGAAGACTTCGCCTCGATGATCGTCGTGGCCGCAGACCGCGCTGCGGGGCAACTCCGCTATGCCAGCGCCGGCCATTCCGACGCCTATCTGGTCCCGCGGGAGGGACCCGCCCGGCACCTGGCCGCCACCGGGCCGTGACTGGGAATTGCCGGGGCAGGCGGCTGGGAGACAGTGACGGTTCCCGCCACCCCGGGGGACCTGTTGATCCTGGTGACCGACGGCCTGATGGACGCGGCAAACGCCTCGGGCGACCGCTTCGGCGTCGACCGGCTCGAGGCGCTCTTCGAGCGGTACCGCGCCGAGCGGCCGGAACGGCTCTGCCGGTGCACCATGGACGCGATCCGGGCGTTTCGCGGCGCGGCGGCCCAGGAGGACGACATGACGATCCTGGCGATGGAGATCTGACCGGCGGCGGCTTGACTGGTTTCCCGCGCGCGTTATGCTAACTCGCCCGTGCGGACCTGGGCGCTTCCGATACCGGCAAGGCCGAGCGTATGAACACCAAGCGGCACGAGGCCGACGTCTGCGTCGTCGGCGGTGGCATGGCCGGCCTGTGCGCGGCGCTGGCCGCCGCGCGCCACGGCGCCCGCGTCGTCCTGGTCCAGGATCGCCCCGTCCTCGGCGGAAACGCCTCGAGCGAAGTCCGCATGCACATCTGCGGCGCCGACCGCCACAACACCCTCAAGAACCGGCGCGAGACCGGCATCCTCGAGGAACTCCGCCTCGAGAACCTCTCCCGCAACCCGAACCGCAACTACTCCGTCTGGGACACCGTCCTCTACGAGAAGGCCTGCCTCCAGAAGGGCCTCACGCTCCTGCTGAACTGCTCGGTCCAGTCGGCCCAGATGGCGGGCGACCGGATCGCGAGCGTGACCGGCTGGCAACTGACGACGCAGACGTACCACACGGTGGAGGCGGCGCTCTTTGCCGACTGCTCGGGCGATGCGATCCTCGCGCCCCTGTCGGGGGCCGAGCACCGTGTCGGCCGCGAGGCCCGCTCCGAGTTCGGCGAGTCGATGGGCCGCGACCAAGCCGACTCGCACACCATGGGCATGACGTGCCTGTTCCAGGCGCGGAAGTACCCGACGCCGCAGCCCTTCAAGCCGCTCCCCTGGGCCTATCGGTTCGAGAGGGACGAGGACCTGCCCTACGGGGCGCAAGGGCACCGGTCGTTCGAGATGGGCTACTGGTGGATCGAACTGGGCGGCCTCCAGGACACGATCTGCGACACCGAGGCGATCCGCCACGAACTGCTGCGGATTGTCTACGGCGTGTGGGACCACATCAAGAATCGCGGCGACCACGGGGCCGAGAACTGGGCCCTGGAATGGGTCCAGTTCCTCCCGGGGAAGCGCGAGAGCCGCCGCTACGTCGGAGACCACGTCCTGTCGCAGACCGACATCGACGCCGAGGGCCGGTTCCCGGACGTGGTGGCCTACGGCGGCTGGACGATGGACGACCATCACCCGGCCGGGTTCTGGGCCGTAAAGGAGGACCAGCCCGCGACGATCTTCCGGCCCGCGCCCTCGCCCTACGGCATCCCATACCGGTCGCTCTACTCGCGGAACGTGCGGAACCTCCTCTGCGCGGGGCGCTGCGCGAGCGCCACCCACCTGGCGATGAGTTCGACCCGCGTGATGGGCACGTGCGCGTCGATGGGCCAGGCCGTGGGGACGGCCGCCGCGGCGGCCGCCGCCCGTCGCGCGGACCCGCGCGACCTGCGGGACCGCGTCGGCGAACTCCAGCAGGCGCTCCTCGGCGACGACGCCTACGTGCCGTGGGTGCCCCTGGCGTTCGGGCCGCTGGTGCGGGAGGCGCGCCTCGTGGCGTCGCGCGGCGACCCGGAGCCCGTGCGGGATGGGACCCACCGCCCCGTCAAGGACGATCCGCACGCCTGGACCTGCCGCGCGGGCGACAGCGTCGCCTACGAGTTCGCGCGGCCGGCGCGGGTCGAGGCCGTGACGCTCGTCCTGGATAGCGCGCTGCATAAGAATATACAGATGAGCCTGCACGGCGACTTCGGGCAACTTCGGGCGGTCCCGCCCGAGATGCAGAAGGCGTTCCACGTGGACGGCCTCGCGGACGGCCGGTGGCGGACCCTCGCCCGCGTGGAGGACAACTACCAGCGCCTGGTCCGCCTGCCGGTGGGCGAGGCGCTGGCCGGCGTGCGGTTCGTGCTGGACAGGACGTGGGGGGCCGACGAGTCGAAGGTGTTCGCGTTCTGGGTCGACTGAGACGCCGCGCGGCAGGGGCCGGCGCGGGGAAGGGGGGACGGGCGTGGCGAAGGCCAGGATCGATTACCGCAAGGAGCCGCTCCTCGGGTACCTGTCGGACGCGGCGTCGGCCCAGGCGACGCCGGGCGGCGGGAGCGTGGCGGCGATGGCCGGCGCGCTCGCCTCGACGATGGCCTCGATGGCGGCAGGATTCACGGCCGGGCGCGAGAAGTTCAAGGACGTCCAGCCCGAGATCGAGGCGTCGATCGCGCGGCTCGCCGAGGTGCGGGAGCGCCTCCTGGACCTCGTGCACGACGACATGGAGGCGTATGAGGCGATCATGGCGGCGTACCGCCTGCCGAAGGGGACGGACGCGGAGCAGGCCGCCCGCCGGTCGGCGATCCGGCAGGCGACGAAGGCGTCGCTGGGCGCGGTCGAGCAGGTCCTGGGGGCGTGCGGCGAGGTGATCCGCATC
>CAYGZE010000256.1:0-4834 GCA_964354185.1 uncultured Anaerolineales bacterium
CGCCTGCTTCGCCCTCCTTGCCTGCGGCCGCCTCGCACGGCCTCGGGCCGACGAGTGGTTATTCGGATAGGCTCTACGTGACGGCCGGCGGCGGGCGGCGCCGAGAGACGTAAGTCCTGCAAGGCCAATGGCTTGGCGGCGTGGCCCTCGCGCAGGCGCCTGGTTTTTCCGCCGCCCCGCCCCACCGGCGATTTGCCTGGCGGCTGATTCTGTGGTATACTAAGCGGGGTTGAGCCTGCCTGCCGACAGGCAGGTCGGACACGATGGGTCAGGGCTGGTCTCTCCACCGGGGGAGGCCGGCCCGCTTCGTTGAGGGGCCTGTCGGCCGCGCGGGCGGCCGCAGGCGAGGAAGGCCGGGGGAGATCGGCCCAGCGAGGGCCGGTTTCCCCCGTGTTTCTTTGGCGTCGCAGCGGGCCGGCGGAGCCGGCCAAGGAGGTGGCTTATGGCGCGTTGGAGCGTACTGGTTGTTCTGGGCGCTGGGCTGGTGCTCGGGGCGTCCACCGTGGCGTCGGCGTCGTTCTTCGACCTCTTCGGCGAACTGCCCGCCCCCCAGTACGACGAAAGGGAGGAGGAAGTGATCGTGTACGCCTCCGGCGTCATGGCCAGGCACACGCAGTTCCTGAACGTCACGGGGCGCGAGCCGATGGACGCCGACGGCACGGACGACGACTGCGATTCTTTCTTCGACATCTTTACCGAGGTCTCCCTTGACGGCGGCGGGACGTGGATGCCGATGATGTCGCAGGGCCACGCCCTCTGGACGTTCGCCGTCTACCCGGCCGTCGGCGGCGTCGAGCCGATCGTGGCCGAGATGATGATGCTGGAGATCGCCGGCGGCGACCTCCCGCCCGGCGTCATGATCCGCGAGAGCCCGACCAGGGCGTCAACGGGCGGCGGCGGCCGCACGGAACTCGGCGGGGGAGGCGGGGGCGGCGGCTACCACATCGACTCGTTCTTCGACGTCTTCACCGAACTCTCCATCGACGGCGGGGCGACCTGGGGCGAGGCGAGCGGCCCGCTGCACATGGACGGCACGCCCGAGCCGGCGACGCTCTCGCTCCTGGCCCTGGGCGGCCTGGCGGCCCTCCTTCGCCGCAGGCGCGGGTAGGACCGGCATACCGACGTGACGTGACGCGCGACGCGGCAAGACCGCGGCGGGCCTGCGGACCCGCCGCGCCGAACGGAGCACCCGCGGGCGGCCCACACGAGCCGCCCGCGCTCTTGCGCGGCAACGGGCGGCCGCCCCGTTCGCGCGCCGGGGCGCCTTGCGGTGCCGCGGCCGCTGTCCCGCCGCCGCTTGACCCGCCCGCGTGCTCCCACTAAGATGAGGTGGGCCTGGAGGAGAATCGCCGTGCGACTCATGGTGAACCTGATCTTCGACCCGGACTACAAAGGGTATGTCGCCGACGTGCCGGAACTGCCCGGCTGCATGAGCCAGGGCAAGACCATCGAGCGGGCCCTTAAGAATGTCCGCGAGGCCATCCTGTTGTACCTGGAAACCACACCGCGCAGGAAGCGCCTGGCCGCCAAGCCCGCCCTGGTCACCACCGTGGAGGTGTGACGTGGGCCGACTGACCGGCATCTCCGGGCGCGCGGCCGTGGCCGCGTTCTGCCGCGCCGGGTGGCAGGCGGCCCGGCGGCGCGGAAGTCACGTCATCCTCAAGAAGCCCGGCAAGCCGAACCTGGTTATCCCCATGCACCGGACGGTGGCGCCGTTTCTGCTCCTGAGCCAGGTTCGCCGCGCGGGCCTGACCGAGGACGAGTTCCTGGCCCTGCTCGGCTAGGCCGCCGGCCAAGGCCCCCCGCGCAGAACCAGGGCCGCCCCCTTGCGGAAAGCGGCCCTGGAGGGATTCCACGCCGCCCATCGGCCCTACTTCGCGTCCTTCACCTTCACGGCCAGCAGGTCCTGCTCGTCCAGCGGATAGTCGCCGAGGAACGTCTCGACCACCAGGACGTAGCGGCTGCCGAAGCGGTTGCCCGTCGACCCGTAGACCGGGTCCGTGATCCTGAGGGTCCCCAAGACGCGGTCCTTCGGCCCCGCGCCCTCGAGGCCGGCGTCCTTCTCGGCGAGGAGTTCCAGGTACTCATCGAAATATTCCGGCCTGATGAGGAGGAGGTCTCGCGCCTTGCCGCCCTTCTGGAACCGCACGGCCGCCACGGCCTCGTTGTCCCACTGGAGGAAGTTGTTGACCTGGCGGTCGGTCGGCTCGGGTGTCTCGGTGGGCTCCTTGACCGGCGCGGGCACGACCCGCGCGCCCGCCGGGGCCGCGCCCCCCACGTCCAGGTAGAAGAGGTGCTCCCACGCCTTGAGGTCGGCCAGGCCCGTGAGCGTCTGGAGGTCCTTCTCGGAGAGCGTCGGCAGGCGCTCGACCCAATCCTCCTTCACGTCGTCCCACTTGTAGTAGACGCCGACCTTCCGCGGCTGCCAGGGCGGCACGAGTTTCGACGGCGTCTTGCTCTCGTACTTGAGGCCCGCCAGGGGCGTGTTGTCGAACGTCGTCAGGCCCGCCGAGAACCCCCAGCCGCCCCCGCCGCGCTCGACCTTGCAGACGAGGCGGTTCCAGCCTTCCTCCAGGCGGGCCGAGTTGGCGACCATGTCGGTCCGGTTCGCGTCCTCCCACTTCGCGCAGGCGTAGTAGCGGCCCTGGTGGATCTTGCGGCCGTTGAGCCAGACGGCCATGCAGTCGTTGTAGCCGAGCCAGAGGCGCGCCTCCTGCTTCTTCGGCGAATGGATGAACGTTTGGGCATAGGCTACGCACTTGTCGGGCGCCTTCGGGAAGACCTCCAGCAGGTCGACGAAGTCGGACTTGCTCTCGCGGCGCGTCCAGCGGACGGCGCCCGGGTCGGCGACGAGGTCCGCCTCCTTGGGGCTGGCGACGCGGTCGAGGATCTTGAGGGCCTTGAAGCGCGGCTGGAACCACGCGGGCCAGTCGGGCGTCTTCTTGTCGTCCTTCTTGCGTTCGGCCTCCCACTGGCGCTTGAGGTCGTCGCGCTCGCGCTCGGTCATCCAGCCCTGCTTGACGGCCCAGTCGGCCAGGTCGCCCTCGGGCGCGGGGGCGGTCATCTCGGCGAAGGCCCACGCCTTGACGTGGTTGCCGGGCAACTCGGGGTCGGAGGCCTCGTGGCGGCGGTACTCGGCCGGGTCGATGTAGTAGCGCATGGCCGATCGGTGGCCGCACCCCATGCTCACGATCGGCTCCTTGCCGCATCCGTCCGAGTCGTGCGTCACGGGGTACCCCGGCACCTGCTCGCCCGCGATGCAGGTCCAGTCATACTCATGATTCCACTCGTGGATGAAGACCTCCCAACTGCGCGTCGGGCCGATCTGGGCGCCGCCCGACCCGCTGACGCCGCAGTCGACGCCGCCCGCGTGGCTGCTCCCGTACTCCGCCGTCCCCACCGAGTAATCGTACGTGCCGCGCACCGGCACCTCCGAGTCGGGCGGCAGGAAGATCCACCCCGCCTGCATCACCCAGTCGGGCGTGCCCGGGCCCCACACGCGGAACGTCGTCCGCAGCCGCCACGCCCCGCGCGACGCCCCGTACACCATCTGCTCGACCACCCGCCAGTCGCGGTACAGCGCCTCGAGGCTGCCCAGCGAGAGTTCGCCGCACATGTCCTTCACCGCCCGCGGGTTGATCGCCACCAGCAGGTCCTCGACGTTCGTGTCCGTGCGATTATAGAGGCTGCCCGCGCGCTCGAACACGGGGGCGCACGCGGCGACCGGCATCCGGTTGTACTCCATCGCCTCGGCCAGGCGATACGTCGCATCGGCATGCGTCGCGTTGTGCGTCAGGGCCGTCTCGAAGGCCTCCAGCGCCTCCTCCCAGAACCCGTTGGCCGACGCGTACAGGCCCAGCAGGTCATGGGCGCGGAACGCCTCGGGGCTGAGGGGCTTGCCGGGCTCGGCCCGCCCGACGGGGCAGGCGTCCATCGCGCGGCGCAACTTCACCAGCCGCCCCATCCGCCGCCCCAGCCGCGCGAGTTCCCCCGCCGGGTCGGCCGCCGCTGCCTCGAACGCCTTGGCGGCCGCTTCGAGGTCCCGCTCGCCCAGGGCCGCCACGCCCGCCAGGTAGGCCGCCTTCGCGTCGCCGCCCTCGCCGCGCGCGATCGGGCCCTGCGGCTCCGCGCCCAGGACCTCCCAGTCGCGCGTCATGAACATCCGGTACCCGCACGACAGCGTCGGCGCCTCGCTCGACAGCGTGACCGTGACCTCCGACTTCATCGACTTGCCGTCCTCCCGCGCGAGCGCCTTCATCGGGATCGCGTAGAACACATCGACCCATCGGCGGTCGCCGGAGAAGGCGGGGATCGTCCACGGCGCGAGTTCCTTCCCCTCGACGGCGACCTTGAGCGTGGCGGCCGGCCGGCTCGAGTCGCGCCGGCTCCGCAGAACGAGCGCGGCCGGGCACGGGCCGCCCCGGTACGTCGCGATCCGCACCAGGAACCGCTCCTGGCGGACCTGGCGGCCCGTCGCGGCCACCTTCCGCCCCGACGCGTACGCCAGCTCCTGGCGGACGACCTCCGGGGCGTCCGATTGGTAGAACGACGCCGCTTCGGATTCGGGGTCGCCGACGCGGATCTCGCCGCTCGGGATCCAGTTGAACTCCCTGGACGCCTGGCCGCACGCGCACGCCGCCGCCAGCGCCAGCACCGCCGCCGCCATCGCGCCCGCTCGCATCCTCATCGCATCCTCCCTTGTCCATGCATCATGGTCATGCCGACGGCCCCGACCGGCCGCCCGGTACGTGTGCCGCGTGCTCGTCCGGTACCCGAAGGCGGGTGCCACTGGCGGCTTGCCCGCCAGTGCTACCCGCCGGCGCCGCCCGCCCGC
>CAYGZE010000256.1:4934-7072 GCA_964354185.1 uncultured Anaerolineales bacterium
CGTTCCCACGGGCTTGCGCCCGTGGCTAGAGAACAGTACGCCCCTGACGGGGCTGGCAGCCAGCACGCGCCGCGCGCCCCGGCGGCCCCGCCCCGCCCCCGCCCGGCACGCGCTTGACGGGACGCCGGAATCCTGTCAGGATACCAACATGGACGTCGCGGCCGGACGGGCCGGCTGAGGAAGTGAAAGAAACCGCATCCTGTGCCCGGGAATACGGAAATGAGCGGATGCCCAAGCTGCCGAGACACATCAGCCGAGCGTTTCCGTCCCGCCGCTGAAGACACCGCGCATGTCTGGCAGTTGCGGCGGCTTTGGGGAGCGTAACCCTTACCGACAGGCCAGAGGCGGTGCATGATGGACCAGCCAAGTACAGTAACGATTCCGTGGAGTCTGCTCAAGACGATACGGCGACTGGTGGTAGGGATTCTTGCCCTGGCCGCCGGCATCTTCCTGATCTTCGGCTGGGGGACGATCCAGATGGCGGTGTGTGCAGTGGCCGTCGCCCTGCAGGCCGCCTGCCTGGTGTCTTTCGCCGTCGCCGGGCGACGGCTGCCGATCGTCGTCACCTCAGAAGGGCTCGCGCTTCCTGGGCGGCCGGGGGCGTACAAGTGGGAGGACATCGATGGCCCGCTGGTGGTGATCAGGGCTGGCATGCACAAGGCCGTGGCGTTCAACCTGACCGCCGAGTATAAGACGCGGGCCGGATTCAAGCCTGCGTCCCGGTTCTCCAAGGACCGTCAAGGCTATGACGAGGCTATCCTGGGCGACTATCGGCTTGGGACTGAAGCGCTGGCCGCGCTGTTGAACGAGTACTGGAGCCGCAGTTCGCCCTCAACGGCTGAACGGGCCGCCGCCGTTGCCTCGCCGCCGAGCAGTGCCGAAGCGCAGGACAGCGGCAGTCCGATCCTTCGCGTGGCGGCCGGAGGGTTGTCACTGTTGTTTGCGGGCGTCCTGGCTCTTGCGATCGCGCGAGGGGGCATAGGGCGGGGCGTGGCCGCGTTCATGGCAGCCTTTGGGCTCATGTTCGGTTGGTACGCGGTGCGCGGGAATAGAGGGCTCCCGCGCGCCCTGACGAGGAAGTTCGGAGACTAGCATTCGCCGCTCTGCCCTTTGTGGTCGCCGCAGCTGGCTATCCGACATCAGGCGGATTTGCGCGGACAGGATACGTATTCCCCTTCCCCCCGCCCCCGCCCCTCACGCCGCCAGGATGCCGAGGCCCCTCAGGACCAGGATGCCCGCGCCCGCCGCCGCGGCGTACAGGAAGCCGCAGACCACGGTCACGGCAAACGGGACCGGGTAGACCCACCATCGGACGCGCCAGGCCTTGCGGTCGGGCGGCACGGCGTGGGCCGGCAGGTACACCATCAGCCCGTAGACCCAGACCCACATGCCGACCATGCCGATATTGTGCGAGCCGAACGTCATCCACTCGGCCAGCCACCCCATCAGGCCCCAGAGGAGCATCACCTCGCTCGGCCGGAAATCCCACAGGCTGAGGACGATCGTCCAGGCCACGAAACCCGGCACGAACACGACGACGCTGTGCCTGCACACCACCTCCAGGTAGTTCTTCGAGGCCGTGATGCGGGCGGCGTCGGTCACCCCGCCGAGGAGCGGCGCGGCATTGGTGAGCGAGGTCGTGACCGCCTCCTCGAGGAGCGCCCCGGCCAGGAAGAGCAGGAAGAACTTGACCTGCCAGGGAATCCGCACCCGGGCCATCAGGGCCTTGAACCGGTCGCGGAACGTGCGCATCAGCGCGCCGCCGATGGCGCACCAGATGAGCAGGAGGAGGCCCCCCATGAGGAAGATCGCCCGCTGGTCCGGGTCGGAGAGGTGCGGGTACGCGAGGATCATCACCGCGGCGTAGGCGCCGACCGCCCAGACGGCGAGGGCGGCCAGGAGCACGCAGACGATGCGCTCGCGGAGCATGGTGCCTCTCCTGCGGCCGGGACCGCCCGGACGACCCCCTGCCGACGGCCGCCTTCAGCAGTCTCCATGATGCTACCGCGTTGGGGGGGTTCCTCAAGCCGATTCCCCCTGCCCCGGGCCCTTGGGCCGTCGCTCGCGGCCCGGGGCCCTGGCACGGCGTAGCCCGCTCGCGGCGCGGGTGCCACGGCTGCGCCGTGTGCAGCCGTGCT
>CAYGZE010000257.1:0-7050 GCA_964354185.1 uncultured Anaerolineales bacterium
CGGCCGGCTTCTCGGGAGCGGCCTCCTTGGCGGGCTCCTTGGCCGGTTCGGGGGCGCCGGCGGCCGGGACGGCCGTCTCGGCGGCCAGGATGATCTTGGCGCCCTCGGCGGCGTCGAGGTCCAGGCCGCCCAGCGCCTCGCCGGCGGCGTTGCGGATGGCGTCGTCCGGCTCGGCCGCCAGGCCCTGAAGGGCCGCCAACTGCTCGGCCTTGAGTTTGTTGCCTACGGTCCGGGCCGACCGGGCGAGGGCCTGAAGGGCCGCCACGCGGACGTCCTTGGAGCGGGCCGCGTCGATGGCGACGTCGGCCATCGCCTGGGCGATCTCGGCGTCCGGGATCTCCGCCAGGGCCGCCAGCACGGCGACGACCAGTTCATCCGGCCGCTTGCCCAGGCCCTCCAGCAGCGCCTGCCGGGCGCGGGTGGCGGAGTAGATGCGGCTGGAGGCGGCGATCTCCTTGAGGACCTTGGCGGCCCGGAGGCTCGCGCCCCGGGCGGCGGCGGCTTCCAGGACGAGCGACCCCGCCTTCTTCTTCTGGACGTCGATCTGTGCCAGGAGCGCCTCCGGCTCGACCGCCGGATCGACGGCCTTGAGGAACCGCGTCTTCTCCTCGAGCCACGAGGCCTTGACCGGGTCGTCCGGGTACGACAGGACGATGATGGGCGTCATGGCGGTCTGGTAGTCCATCCGCAGACCCTCGACGACCTTGGCGTGGTCGACGTCCTTGGTGCGGCTGGAGAGGACGATGGCGTCGATGCGCGGCAGGGCGCGGGCGGTCGAGAGGGCTTGGTTGCCGGAGGTGGCGGCGGCGACCTCCCAGCCGCCTTCCTTGAGGGCGGCGGCCAGGCGGTTGCGGTTGTTGGCCTCGGGCTCCGCCAGGAGGATCGTCTTCGTGGCCTCCAGGTTCAGCGCCTCGCCGAGCGTCGGGACGACCTTGCCGGCCCCGGTGAAGGGGTTCTTCGGGCGGATGTTCGCCAGGGCGAAGGCCGCGGCGAAGCGGACCCGCTGGTCCGGGTACGTGAGGGCCATCACCAGCGGCGACCCCACGTCGCCCTGGCCGTAGAGCGCCAGGAACGACTCGTTCGCCACGTCCTGAAGGGCCTCGCAGGCGCGGACGGCGACGGCGGCGTTGCGGTCCGCCAGGGCCCGGTCGAGGACCTTGTACAGGTGCTGCTGGCCGACGGCCCGGGCGAAGAAGTCGACGGAGGGCATCTTCGGCGGCAGGAACGGATTGGCCTCGCGGGCCGCCTGGCCCCCCAGTTCCGCCTCCATCTGCATCATGGCCGACACCCACAGGGCGACCGCTTCGAGCGCCCCGGGGTCGGCCTCCAGGCAGTCCGCGCACGCCCGGGCGGCCAGGATCTCGTTCACCGCCTTGCTCGGGGCCGCGCGGTAGATCAGGCCCTTGCCGTCGACCCAGTCGAACACGTCCGTGGTCGGCTTGCGGAGGTCGGCGAGGACGATCCGGTCATAGTAGTACCGCTCGGCCAGGTCGAGGTACAGCAGTTTGGCCGGGGTCTTGAGGACGTTCTCGTCGGCGAACTTGCGGATGGCGGCCGCCGCGGCGGCCTTGATGCCGTCGGTCGACTTGGGGCTCTCGATGAGGGCCTTCAGGGTGGGCAGCGAGTAGGGGTAGCCGATCTGGCCCAGGACGCCGACGATCGTCTCCCGGAGTTTCTGGTTGGGCGTGGCCAGGGCCCGCTCGAGGGGCAGGACGACCGGCCGCCCGAGTTCCACAAGGGCCCGGATGACGAACGGGCCGAGTTCGGCCTCGGCCGGGTTCTGGAGGATGGCCAGGGCGTACGGCACGGCGTACGGGCCGCTGTACTTGAGTTCCTTCATGGCGAGGAAGTAGGCGCGCGGCCCTTCGCCGAGGCGCTGGAGGTTCTTGACGATGCGGGCGGCGTCGGTCTGGCGCAGGCGGGCGCCCTCGTCGGCCAGGGTGAGGAGTTTCGCGGGCACCTCGCCCATCTCCTCGACCGTGAGCATCCGGACCACCAGGTCGTAGCCCGTGGAGGGCGACTCCGTCAGGGCCAGCACGGTCTTGCCGTCGGGCGCGGCCTTGAGGATCTTCTCGCCCAATTGCTTGGCGACGTCGAACCGCGCCAGTTTGAAGTAGTGGACCATCAGCCGCCAGTCGTTCTGGAGTTCGGCCGGGGCAAGCGCGACCGGCAGGCCGGCCGCGCCGACGCCCGTGGCGGCGGCCTCCTCGGCGGTCAGCGTGGTCGGCTCGGCCGTCTCGGGGATCTCGGCCTCCGGCGCCGGCGCCTCGGCGGCGGGGGTCTCGGCGGCGGGGGTCTCGGCGGCGGGGGCCTCGGCAGCGGGCTTCTCCGCGGCGGGAGCCTTGGCAGCGGGCTTCTCCGTGGCGGGAGCCTTGGCAGCGGGAGCCTTGGCGGCCTCCCCGGCCAGCGCACAGGCGAACGGCCACGCGAGGATCGCCAGCGCGAGGCCAGGCATCCAGATTCGTGTCAGGATGGAACTCCAGGTGCGCGAAGCATGCCGCAGGTACATTTGGCATTCTCCTTCCCGTGCGAAGGCAGCAAACAGGCAGGTCTGCTCTCGACCGCCTCTGGCCATCCACCCTGTGCGGCGCGCCCCGCCCCGGGCGCTCCGCAAACGCCCGCTGTGCCGGGGGATAAGGCGGGCGCGATTATAGGTGGCCCCCGGGGGGTGTCAACAAAATTGTCCATGCCCTGCCGGGCCTCGGCGCGGGCCTTCCCGACCGCCCGGGCCAGGCGCCGCTGCGCCGTTCGAGCCCGCCCCGGCAGGGGCGGGTCGCTCTCGCCTGCGGACCTTCACCGAGCAGCGCGGCCACCCCTTACTACGACGGGCCCGCTGCCGCGAAAGGGGAATTCTTGCTTTCCGCCGCCCCCGGCCGATAATGCCCCTGGACCACGGGAGACCCCCATGAAGAGTTTCTGCAACCTCTGCGGGGCCGTCGTCGACGTGCCCCACGGCAAGGGCGGCGCCAAGGTCGCGTGTCCGCAGTGCGGCCAGGCGTTCCGCGTGCCCGAGGCGTTCGACTTCTCGGAGGACGAGGTCCTCGACGTGGTGGCCGAGTGGGCCGGCGCGGGCGAAAGCGCCGCCGACGCCCCCGTCGACCCCACCATCCAGCCCGGCGAGATGGCCGAGGCCGACCTCGTCTGGGAGGCCGCCAAGTGCACCGTCCCCTCCGACGGCGACGGCCGCCGCCGCCTCGTGGCCAGTTTCCGCTTCGCCAGCCTCGTCCGGGCCAAAGCCTTCCTCAAGGGCCTGCCCTTCGTCCGGGTGGTCGACGACGTGACCGGCCAGATCGCCTTCCCCAGCCGCGTCGGGGTGGACCTGAAGGCCTTCAAGGGGGGCGAGGCCCGGGTGGTCCTTCGCGGCCAGTTCGATGAGGACGAGATCGAGGCCCTCAGCCGCGACGCCCCGCGCCACGGGGCCCACCTCGAAGGCGTGGGCTGGTAGGCCCGCGGCGCCGGCCGACCCGCCGGGTGCCACTGGCGGCTTGCCCGCCAGTGTTCTCGGCCGTGGCACGGCAGCCCCTCACCCGGCCTTCAGCCACCCTCTCCCTCAGGGAGAGGGGGTGGGGGTGAGGGTGGGTCCGGGGCTTCCGTTCCGCGCCCCCGAAATTGCTGTAAGTCACATTGTTACAATCCGAAAAACGGGTCGGCGCGCGCGAAATCGGCCGTTTTTTGGGCCCCCCGGCGGGCCAAAACGGCCTTGGCGCTAGCGCCAGGGGGGTCGGGCCTCGCGGATGTTAAGATGGGTAAGGCAAAATGCAGCGTTTTTCGATCGTTTTTGGGCGTTTTACGTACGGATTGCAGCGCTTTTGGTCGGTTTTTGATCGCTTTTGACGGGTTTTGGCGCTCGATGGGTGGGCATGCGTCCATAACACTTATGAAAATTCGGAGTGCGGCCTGCCACGGCACGGCCGGTGGCCGTGCCAGGGAGTTCGGAGTGCGGAGTGAACGGCACGGCCTGTAAAGTGCGGTAACTGGGCAACCTGGGGAACCGAGCCGCGACCGTAAGGGAGCGGTGCCGTCTGAGTGCAGACTGCAGATTGCAGTCTTTCATGAGCCTTCGGCTCACCCTGTACCATGAAAATGGGGCGGTAGGGGCAATCACCCCCTACAAGTGGTATGGCTTGCCCCATTTTCAGAGCAGAATGCAGAATGCAGAATGCAGAATGGACGGCAACGGCCGCGGCGGCGGATGCCCCTCACCCCCGCCCCCTCTCCCCGCAGGCAGAGGGGAGGTCGTGGGGCGGGCCTACCCCTTGTCTCCCTCTCCCTGGAGGGAGAGGGTGGCCGCAGGCCGGGTGAGGGGGGCACCGGACGCAGGCTCGGTTCTTTCGCCCGCTTCGCGGGCTTGGGGGAGGGGCACCCTGGCGCGCCCAGGGCCTCGGCCTCCGTAGCCCGCGGCGAAGGGGGCTCGCGCCCTGGGCTATTCTCTTTCGCCCCTGCCGGGCTCGAAAAAGAAAGAAGAGGGGTGGAGGGGGGACCGCGATCCCCGGGGTTGCCCCCGGGGCTAGAGAACAGGCGCCCCTACGGGGGCTGAAGCAGCAGCCGGCCCGGCCCCGCCGCGAGCCCGATCCGGCCCTGCCTGCCGTAGCCAGGCCAGGTGCCGTGGCCGCGCCCCTCCGTTCCTCAGGCACTCCGGCACTCAGGTACTCAGGCACTTGTCCTTTTCCTCTTTCCGGACCCATCCAGAATTGTTAGGATGGTGGCATGGGCCGGGCCCGGGGCGGCCGGGCAGCTGGGGCTGGGTTGCCGCCGGGGCGGGAGATAGGGAAGGCAGCATGTCCCCATGCTCCCAGGGATTGGTCTAGTCCACCAAGCGCGCTAGGATCGGGGTCATCTCAGTTGAGTTGTGAGCCCAATCCCGGTCTTCTGGCGAGAGTGTGTGGAGCATCACACAGGAGGCCGCCATGGGCGAGGGGAAGAACACCAGCCTGGGTTGGTACTATGGCGTGGTGGATTTTGAGTTCGATGTGATTGCCAGGGTCGTCCCCGGGCTCGTGGCCGTGGGCCTCGTTCTCACGGACCTGCGGCGCAGCCATCCACAGACAATGGGCATGCTCTGGGGGCAAGTGATATACGCTCAGAGCTGGCTGCCTGCTGCACTGGTTCTCATAGGAGCAATCCTGCTTGCGTACCTCGCAGGCCAGTTTGTTGAAGGTATGGTGTCCTGGCGTATGACACAACAATGGGGCGAGCTCTGGTTCTCCCAGCCTGGTAAATCGTATTCTGAGGCGCAGAAGGAATTCGCCGCAGCCCATACGCAGACTCCCGAGTATGCCGTTGCCCGCAAAGCGCACATAGAAAGCACATGCTTTGCAAATCTTGCACTATTACTTATAGCGTATGCTGCTTTTCACCTGCCATCTCTTGTCCGGTCTCTTCTAACGCTGGCGGGGGTGTGGCACTGGCTCTTGTCCTCTGCACTGGCACTTGCCATTGCGTTTCTTGTGATCTGTCTGCTGGTGGTAGGGTGTTACCGCGAGCGCCGCAAAGTGTGGACAATCTGCACGATGCTGAATTACGCGCTAAGAAAACCGGACCCGTGCCCCTCGGGCCCCCGGGGGAAGCTCAGAGCGCTTGTCGGCGTGATTCGGCGGTCCTGCGCACACTGCTGGTGGCAACTGCTGGTGGTCATGGCCCTTGGGTTCCTGGCGGGCAGCGCGGTCGCCCTCAGCGAGGAGGGAGAGAGGAAGGACGCCGCACCAAGTTGGGAGGGCCTTGGCGCGGTCGTGGTCTCGCCCGCTCCGGGAAGCCAGAACCCAGACCACGGAGGAGAAGTAGTAGAGCGTACCGCGCTTGAGACCGCGCCGGGTAGTACATGGCAGGATGTTGGAGGCGGCAAACCGCCACTTGACCAAGTGGCCGCCAGCCCGCATGGCGAAGAAGTCAGGAGCGGCCCAATGGCTGACACTAAGACCGCGTCTGACGGCACGGGCCTCTGGTCTCGGGCGAGGTGGTGGCTGGAACGAAACAAGGTGTTCTTTGAGACTCCGTTGGGTGCCGTCCTCGCCGTCATAGGCGTCTGGCTGCTGTGTCGGCAGACTCGCATAATGAAGAGGCAGACAAAGCTAATGGAGAAGCAGACAGAACTGGAGTCCATTAACAGGCGGCCCTACTTCATCGCATCGCCAAAGGGTCCTCCGGAGGACAGGGAAGCAACGCTTGAGATCTCCAATGGGGGATTCCCGATCCGGTATGTCCAGCGCGAATGCACCACGTGCTTGGAGTTCCAGGTGGAAGGCGGGACTGAGTTCGTGCGTAGGCCCGTGAAGCGGTACAGAGACGAGGAAGACATTGGCCTTGGGACGGGCAGTCTCTTTGCGATCAAGGGGGACCCTTGGCATGGCGAACCTGATGGGATCCTGAGGCGGTACCGTGATCTTGTTCAAGAGGGCCTACCCCAGGCGAAGGGCGCCTTGGAGGTGAAGACGTTCATCCGCATCGGATTCCGTTCGGTGGAAGATGATGCTGCGGACCCCCGTTTCGAGCGTTATTCGTACGTTCCTGGCTTTGGGCTCAGTCCCGTGTCTGACGCGGAATTCCAGAGGGAGTTCAACCTGGGAGGGAGTGCGAAGCGCGTAGAGGACTTCAGCGACGAGGAACTCCGGGGAATTGTGCGGGAGGTGCTGGAGAAGAAGCGGTTGTAGAGGTTGGGATGGTGGAATTGAAGCGTGCGCGTAGTTGCTCTGGGTGAGGCGACGGGCGTCGACAAGCGCGCGCCCTGCTTACTACCGGCCACGGCGAGATCCCTCGACTCGCTGCGCTCGCTCGGGATGACAGAGGGCGCGTGGTCGCCCAGGCGACCACCCTACTTGTTGGGCGCCGGGGACGCGTCGAGGAGGCCGACGTCGATGAACTGGCCGCCGGCGGTCTGGCGGCAATGGACGGCGATGGTGTTCTCGCCCGTCTTCAGCGTCGCGGCCGCGCGCGGCAAAACGTTTCCTGGGCGGCGGGGGGGCGGGTAAGATGGCGGCGCGCTCTGCGGGCCCGCGCCCGCGGCAGCGCGGGGAAAGGCCGCCATGACCAGCCGCGAGCGCGTCGCCGCCGCCC